>CAYPMA010000012.1:0-20153 GCA_964411685.1 uncultured bacterium | reverse complement strand
ATTTGGATGAAATGTTGTTCTTAAAACAAGATTTCCATTTTCCATCTTATCTTTTGTAGTAAGTATTCCATCTCTGTTTCTAATTATTCTAAGCCCGTTTCCCTGTTCAACAGTGCTTTCAAGTTCATTATTTGAAGTAAAATACTGACCTTTGACAATCTGATTATTTTCATATTCTTCAATACTTATTGGAGCACCATTTTTATCCCATGAGGTTATAATTTTACTGTTTTCCATTTCATTGAGTTCTTCTTTCATTGGAATGCCAGTTTCGTCATGGATAATTTTTTTAACTAAGGAACCTTGATCGTATACATAAACATATTGAATAATATTTTTCTCAGGGAAGGTATAAGTTGTATTTCCGTGCAATACACCGCCTGAATAATTGTTTGTTACAGTAACTCCATTTTGGAGCATTGAAATAACCTGTCCATCCTGTTTTCTTTCTTTCCATTCATCAGGGGAGACATCAAACCCGTATTTATGTAAAAATCGTTGTGACACCACCTGATCGTTATCTTGATTTTTTTGACATGATACAAAGCCAAGAGCAAGCATAACTAAGACTATGCATTTTTTCATTAGTACCTCCGAATATTTCAGAAATAACTTATCTTATGAGGATGTGTTTGTATTTTTCAAGAAATCTTTTATTTCTTTTGTTATCCTTTCATGCTCTTTTTCAGCCTGTTCAAAAGAAATAGTTTTTGATGTGTCTGTGTATGTGAACCTTAAAGTAAGGTTTTGTGTGTCTGCGCTTTCATCTTTATATAAGTCTATTATTTTAACTTTTTCTAATAGTTTAGATTTAAAATTATGAATAAACTTAAGTATTTCATTAGACTTAAGATCTTTAGGGATAGTTATAGTTAAATCTCTTTCAGATGAAGGATAAGGACAAATTTCATTTATTTTTATTTTGTCCTTCATTTTTTCTATGAGAAATGAAGTGCTTATTTCTGCAAAATATACTTTTTCCTTAATATCATATTTGGATAGTAATTGAGGATGGACTTCAGCAATTACACCAACATTTGCATTATCAACTGAAATGTTAGCTTGTATGTAAGGATGAAAATCCTCATATTGAGAATTATTAAATTCCACTTTTTTTATTTTCAATTGTGAAAATATGTTTTCTATTGAGCCTTTTAAATCAAAAAAATCAATATTTTTTGGTTTATCTTGCCAATGCAATGAATGGTTTTTCCCACTCATTACAAATGAAATAACCGGCTGTTCTAAAAACTTATCATTGTCCTTAAAATGCACTCTGCCTATTTCAAATGCAGAAATATTAAAATTCCTATGGTCATTATTAAATTTTATAACTTCTAAAAAGTTACATAAAAGAGTAGGCCTTAGCATGGACTGTTCTTTTGATTTTGCGTGAATAACTTCAATTACATCTTTTTTATATTCCTTAGAAAGTGTTGAAATCATTTCAGGGCTTATTAAGTCACAGGTGACAAATTCCTGCATTCCTTCCTGCAAGGCATAATTTCTTAATTTGCTCTCAAGTTCGTATAATGGAGCAAAAGGCATATCTGAGAACTTGAAAAAAGATTGTTTTTTTTCAATATTGTTATAGCCGTATATTCTTATTATTTCTTCAATTAGATCAATTTCCTGTTCAATATCGTGCCTATAGTATGGAACTGTTACTAATAAAGATTGCAGTTCCTGTTCTTTTGAAGAAAATCCCAATCTTTTGAAAATTGATTCAACCTCATTAAGGCTGAATTCTTTTCCAATAATGCTGTTTAATTTTTTTAATCTTATAGATATCTTTTTTGGGGGAAAATTTTCTAATTTAGCATCAACGGCCCCATTTAAAATAGTTCCTCCGCAAATTGAATTTATTAAATGAGTTGCAAAATCAAGAGCGTATATAACAATATTTGGATCAGTTCCTTTTTCAAATCGTATGCTGCTCTCAGATCTTAAGTTTAGATTTTTGCTTGTCCTTCTTATTGTTATAGGATCAAAATAAGCTGATTCAATTAATATTTTAGTTGTGCCGTCTGAAATAGCTGATGATTGTCCTCCCATAATTCCGGCAATAGCGATAGGCGATTCTTTATCTGATATTATTAGTGAGTCAATGGGGACTTCTCTTATTTCCCCATCTAATGTTAATAAAGAAATGTTTTTTTTAGTTTTTTGAATGCTTATTGTTTTTCCGGATATTTTATCATAATCAAAAGCATGCATGGGCTGTCCAAATAACAGCATTGCATAATTTATTGAATCAACTACAGCATTTATTGGTCTATATCCGCATGATTCCAAGTCTTTTTTTAACCAGAAAGGGGATTCAATAATTTTTATACCTTCTATGATCCTGCAGGCATATCTTTGGCACTTTTCTGTATTTAATGAAATATCAATTTCTTTATTAGCTGGTTTGTCAGATTCCTTAAGTTGAAAGGAAGGCATGTGAATTTCTTTATCAAGCAATGCGGCAAGCTCTCTTGCTATACCTAAAGAACTCAAGCAATGTCCTAAATTTGGAGTAAGTGATATATCAAAAATAGGATCAGATAAAAAAGACAAATCTTTACCTATTTCAATATCATCTTCAAGCTCTAAAATTCCTTCGCTTTTTTCAGATAGACAAAGTTCTTCTGAGGCGCAGAGCATTCCTTCAGATTCAATACCTCTTAATTTCGATCTTTTAATTTTCCATTTTTTATTATTTTCATCTGTTAATTGAGCTCCAATTTTTGCAAGGGCGACTTTAATTCCTTTTCTGCAGTTACTAGCGCCGCATACTATAGAATAATCTTTTTCTCCGTCATAAACTTTAGCAATGGACAGTCTGTCTGCTGAAGGGTGTTTTTCAACTTCTTTAATTTCTGCTGACACAACCCCCTCAAATGACGGGGTCTCATTTTCAATGCTTTCTACTTCCATTCCTGAAAGAGTTAAAATATTTGCTATTTCTGTAGAGGAAATATCTACATCAACGAATTTTTTTATAAGTGATAAAGTTTGTTTCATGGCTCAATTTTTGTAATTGTTTTTATACTAGCATTTTACATTATTATGTTTTCATGCAATAGAAAAATTATGGTACAGGGTCATGCCCTCCTGGATGAAAGGGATGGCATTTAAAAATTCTTTTTACAGAAAGCCAAAAACCCTTAAAAAAACCATGTTTTTCAAGAGATTTTTTTGCATATTCAGAACAGGATGGATAAAACCTGCAGTTATTCCCTAAAAGAGGACTTATTAATTTTTGATATAAAATGATAAGTAATATAAATATTTTTTTCATAAAATTATGTTATCATATTTGCCTATTTAGATGTTGAAAAATAACTTCATAATTCGTTATCGTTCAATTTTTTATAATAGATATTTGGAGACAATAATGGAAGAGTCATTAGAAAAATTTTTATCAGCATTTATACCGAAAGTTGCATCAAAATATAAAATGTTAAATCAAATGACCTGGATACTGCATACTACTGGTTCGAAAGATGCTGCAGAAATGACAGCTCAGCTGGATGCTGAATATAAAATGTTTTTTAATGATAAGAGAACGTATGAAAAGCTTATCGAGTGGAATAATTGCAATAAGGATGCTATTAAAGAAAGAGAGCTTAGTTCATTAATTAGAGCTTTTAAGGCATATATTGCACCTCATGATTTATTAAATGAGATTTCAATAGGAGAATCTAAACTTAATCAAAAATATTCAAATTTTCGTCCTGAGTTTGAAGGAAAGAAATTAACTGAAAATGATTTTAGAAATCTTTATAAAAATGAAAAAGATCCGTCAAAAAGAAAACAGATATGGGAAAAATCAAAAGAGATCGGAGAACAATTAGCTCCGGGAATATTAAAACTTGTAAAATTGAGAAATGAAGTTGCAAAACATTTAGGATATGACAATTTTTATAAGATGCAGCTTGACCTTCAGGAAATAGATGAGAAAAAATTAGATAATCTATTTTCAGATTTATTAAATAAGACTGAAAAAGCTTACTCAAAGCTTATTGATGATATAAATAATTACCTGATGAAGAAATATAATGTTTCAAAAGAGGAATTGGGCCCATGGGCATGGACAAATGCTTTTTGTCAAACAGACCCGATGGAATCAGAGCATATAGATCAATTTGTAAAAGGAAAGGATATATTGAATATATCAAAAGACTTCTATGAAAAAATGAACATGAAAATTGATTCCATTATAGCTAATAGCGACTTATATGAAAAAGAAGGTAAAAACCAACATGCTTTTTGTATAAACATAGATAAGAACAAAGATGTAAGAACTCTTAACAATATTAAGGACAATTCATATTGGCTTGGAACTCTTCTTCATGAATTTGGTCATGGTGTTTATGAAATAGGAATAAATGAAAATCTTCCATGGCTTTTACGCTCTCCTCCACATATGCTTACAACTGAAGCTTTAGCAATGCTTATGGGAAGACAAATTTACAATCCAAGGTTTTTAATAGAATTCTTGGGCGTTACAGAGGATAACAAAGAAATTTTTGATCAAATTGAGAATGGGCTAAAAAGACAGCAATTGATACTTGCACGTTTTATAATTGTTATTAATGAATTTGAAAAAGAATTATATAAAAACCCTTCCCAGAATTTAAATGATTTATGGTGGGACTTAGTAGAGAAATATCAAAAGGTTAAAAAGCCTGTTAATAGAAGCAATAAATCCGACTGGGCAGCGAAATATCATATCGGCCTTGCCCCTGTTTATTGTTATAGCTACTTGATGGGGGATTTATTTGCTTCAATGATAAACGAAAAGGCCATCGAAGTATCAGAAAATAATGTGCTATGGGACAAAGATGTTGGAAAATTTTTAAATGAGAAGCTTTTCTATCCTGGGGATTCAATGAAATGGGATAAATTAATTGAAAGCCTGTCTGGAAAACAATTGTCCTGTGATGACTGGATAAAAGAATTTTGCGAATAATTTTTCTTGAGCAGATTTTAAGAAAATCTTAAAATTTTTATAATTTTATTTCGCGGGAATGGTGGAACTGGTAGACACGCTACTTTGAGGGGGTAGTGGAGCAATCCATGGGGGTTCGAGTCCCCCTTCTCGCATTCTAAAGTACTATGTCATGAAATAAGTTTTCGATCTTTTCAATAAAATGTTTTTCTGTTTCAAGAGTGTCAAAATCTGAAAACTTTTTAGAAAAAAGAAGTATTATTATCTTATTAATAGCTTCTTCAGAAAATGAAAAGGCTGTTTTTGGAGCATGCTTTTCACATAAGCTTTCTCCTGAAAAAATATGGGTAGTATTATTTTCTTTGCATTGATTGCATTTTGCATTAAAGCTTAAAAAGTTGTCGTGAACCAGTATTTTTAAATAAAAGCTTAAAAGAAGTGAGTATGGATTAGATATATGAGTTAATTGTTTTAAATATGATTTTAATAGGATAAATATATTTGTTTTCTTTCCGGTAATTTGAGAAGAAAGAACGGCTTTGGCAAGTTTACAAGCTACTTGCAATCTATCAAAATCATTTTTAATAGCATGGAACTCATCTAATACAGACCCGTCTTTAAAGATATGTAAGTCGGACTTTGTTTTTTGATATATGAACTCGCCTGAGCAAAAAGGTGTTGTTAAGGTTAGATAAGAAGGTTTTTTAATAGTTAGGAATTTTGCTATTAATGAAATTAAACCATATTCTTTAGAAAAAACAGTAATTATCCTTTCTCTTTCAGAATAAGGCTTAGATAAAAGAGTAATTCCTTCAATTCTATATTCGTTTCCCATGAGCTTAGAATACATGCTTTTCAAGATAATTACTATACTGAAAAGAACGTGGGATTAAAAAACCAAAAAAAGCAAAAAATATTTTTATAATAATGTTGATTTTATAACGTCCTCTTTTATACAAATAACGCCTTTTTATTAACTTTTTTTAAGGTGAAATTTATGGTTATACGTATATATGCAAAATGTGATAGACAAATACAAAATGCTGAGACAAAAGAAGTTTTGAGAACAATTATTGATAGAATAAAAGAAAAAACTACCAAAGCTCTTGGATGTATTAAAGATTTAGAAGAATCTTTAAAAAACTCTGGTTCACTAAGAGCTAGAACTGTCAATTCAAAAAAAAAGGAGATAGCATCTCATAAAGAGAGACTGGAAGAATTAAAAACCCTTAATGATATGGCATTATCAAAAATGAGAGCTTTAGAATCATCTCATGATGGATATGAAATGGTGGATGAATGTCCAGAAGAAGTAGTAGTAGTTGAAGACCAAGAAGTAGGAGAAGCCCCAGAAGTAGTAGAAGAATCAGAAGCAGGTGAAGTCGCAGAAGAGGGTTATGAAGTAATTAAAAAAGATCCTCGTTATTTTTATAGTTCTCTTACAGAGGAACAGCTTAAATATTCAATTAATAAAGCATTTGTTGAAGGCTGTAGGTTCGGATTTGATACTCTAGTTCGTAGTAGCTATTTAGGAGATAATACGCCTGTATTAAAAGAGACACTATTGATTTGTTTAGTAAAAAATATTGAAATGTCTAGATTCTGCCGAGGTAATATGTCATGTGAAGAAATGGTAGCATATTTATTAGACGTTATGAAAATAGATATTGATTCAACGGACACTAATGGTAGTACTGCATTGTTAATTGCTGCTGAAAGGGGATTGCCTACTTTAATTTCATTATTGATTAGTAGAGGGGCAGATAAAAGTATAGTTAATAAGTTTGGAGAAACATTTGAAGAGAGACGTAGAAGACAACTCCTAATTGCTGGTTGTAGAGTATAATATTGATATTTTTATGTTGAAAAATAACCTTATTAATTAAATTGAAAAACTTGTATTAAACTCTGAATTGGATGCAAAATATTGATTTGCACCGATAGCTCAATTGGATAGAGCACCTGGCTTCGGACCAGGCGGTTAGGGGTTCGACTCCCTTTCGGTGCGTTTTAATAGTTTATTGTTCTATATGGCTTGGATTCCGTTTCAGCTTCCTGCATTCCTGTTTTTGCCTGTATTTCATATATAGAGTCTTTTAAAGCAGGTATAAATATATCTATTTCATCTTTTGTATTATATAGTCCGAAAGATATCCTGTTAGTGCCTAATATGTTAAAATGCTGCATTGTAGGCTGCGCACAATGGCATCCAGATCTTATAGCAATACCTTTTTTGTTAAGCTGATAAGCTAATTGTGTAGGTGAAATATCATCTACTAAAAAGCTTATGATAGCTGCTTTTTTATCAGCTGTTCCTATAATCTGAAGATTAGGAATATCTTTTATTTTCTTAGTAGCATATTCAAGAAGCTCATTTTCATGTTTTTGAATGTTTTTAATCCCTATGTCATTTACATAATCAATAGCTTTTCCGAAGGCTATTGCTTCTGCAAATGCAGGAGTTCCAGCTTCAAATTTTACAGGAGGTTTTTGATAAGTCGTCTCTTCAAATGAGACAGTTTTTATCATATCTCCGCCGCCTTGTATAGGAGGCATTTTTTCTAAGAGCTTCATTTTTCCATATAGGGCTCCAATTCCTGTTGGTCCGTATATCTTATGAGCTGAGAATACATAGAAGTCAGCATCCAATTTCCTTACATCGATTGGGATATGGGCTATTGCTTGTGCCCCATCAATTATTACTAGAGCATTTTTTTCATGAGCTTTTTTGATAATTGTCTCAATAGGATTTATAGTTCCTGTTGAGTTTGCGACATGAGCTACACTTACAACTTTAGTATTATCAGTTAATAATTTTTCATATTCTTCCAACATAAGTTCAGCTTTATCGTTTATTGGAATAACTTTAATTTTTATTTTTTTTTCTTTTTGAAGCATCTGCCATGGAACAATGTTTGAATGATGTTCCATTTGAGATACAATTATTTCGTCATTTTCTTTTAAATACTCTTTGCCTAATGAGCCTACTATAATGTTCAAGCCGTCTGTTGTTCCTTTAGTAAATACAATTTCTTCAGGATATTTTGCGTTAATGAATTTCTGTATTTTTCTTCTTGATTGGTCATATTGCTGAGTTGCCTTTAGAGACAGATCATAAATGCATCTGTGAACGGTGGCATAATCATTTAAGTAGAAATAATGTAATGTATCAAGTACCTGTTTTGGCTTTTGTGTAGTAGCAGCAGAATCAAAATAGATGAGCTGTTTATTATTCATCTTTTGCTGCAAAACAGGGAATTCACTTTTAGTTTTTTCTATATCATATGCAAAAGATGAAGATATAATAAAAATAAACGAATATATAAATAAATTATTTAATGGTATTTTCATAAGCATTTCCTTATATGAGTAATAAATAATTTATATATATTTTTTCAATTTAAAATATTTATTTTAGCACGTTTTCTGACAGGCATTAATAATATAATATTAATTATTTTAACAGGCTAATTAATGTTGATTTGTTTGTGTTTAATAATTATAATTTCCTTCTTGAATAATTAATTTTTAAATAATGGTAAGTTATGAAGAAATTTTTAAAAAAGTTTTTTGATATAGTAATACCTTCTTACATTGTATTGTCTAATATAATAATCATATTTTTGTATTTAGTTGGTTTTATATTCAATAAACCATTAATGAAATCATTTAACTCATATGATCAAATTTCGATAATCTTATCAGTATGTTTTAACATATTTTCTGCAATTATATTTTCAAAATTATTGTTTCAGAAATTAAAAGCAAAAAAAATAAAAAATTTAAAGTGGGCTCAAGCTATTCTGTTTTTGCAGATCCCTGTCATCTATACGCCTCTGTTATTATACTATGTTAATTCAGTAGGTAGTATAAATTTATATTATAATGGAAGTCTTTGGTTAGACTATTTATTCAAGCCTTTTACATATATAAGAGTTCTTCCGATGTTACAAAATAGTAATTTTCCTATTATTTTTAATTTTGGAATCAACTTAATCCCTTTAGTTTTGCTAATATATTTTGCTCAAAGAAGTAAATATGAAAAATTAAGCTTAAAGAAAAGATAAAACATATTTAAAATAGTGCTATTAATAAATTTTTAATAAAATTTAAGGTAATAAAATGAGCGTTAGACCAACAGGAACTGTGGGGCAAGTGATTTTTGAAGATAGAACTGCTTTAGAAGAACATTTTGAACCATTACATGAAGATCTTTCTGAATTTGATGTTTATAGAAATAAAAAATTATGTCATTTAGTTGCTTATGGTCCCATATTTGGAATTGGATGCACGATGTTTTCTATAATACTTAAGTCTGTAAATGAAAGCTTATCGACTACAATTGAAGATATACTTCCTTCAGACCCTTTTAAGTTATTTTTGTTGGCTGATGAAAATAAGATGATTAAATTTAAACAGTATATTATGGCATGCCTTATTAATGGATCAGTTTTTCTAATGCCTGAAGTTTCTAGATCACAAGCTTTTGAAGATCATTTTAAGAACAACCTTAGAAAAATTATAGTAGAACTTTTAAAATTAGATATTTTTAAATATGATAATGCTGATGAAATTTTGAATAATTTATACTCTAATATTTTAGAGTATTCTTCAAAATATTATTCTGAGATGCTTTTTTTTGAAAGGCCTTTTGAAAAATTTAAAGATCGTGTTGCAGTTATTTCTCATGATGCGGGATTTGGTCACCGTGTAACAGCAGAAGCTGTTGTATCATATTTAGCAGAAAGAGATTTTAACGTATTCTATGTGCATTTTAGTACACAAGCTCCAGTAAAAGATGAATTGGAAAAAGTATCAATAAGAATTGCTGAATTTTCTCCATCAATAATTTTTTCAACGGCTTATGATAGGCGATGGTCAAGAGTGATTTCCAATCTTTCAAGAACACCTGTGGTTGATATTATGACAGATTATAACGTAAGTTTTTTTGAAAGTGAGGAAAGGCAAAGATTTGGATTTTCATCTGATGGTGAGTTTCAACCAGAGGGATTAGAAAGAATACTTGCTGTTCCAACTAACATTGAAGAAGAAACTTATTTAGAAGATGTGAATCCCGATTATGCTGCTAGTCTTAAATACATGGTTAAAAATGATGGTGTTTTCGTCGCGCCAAAGATAGAAAAATATTTTCTTGGCTTCCCAACAAGAAAAGACCCGTTGTTTTTTACTTATAGGCAAATTTTAGAAACTAGAAGAAATATTTTTAAAATTACAAATCCAGAAGTTTTAGAAAATCCAAAAATTCCTGTTTGTACAGTATTATATTCGTCATGTGGAAAACAAAAGGATGTTATTCAAAAGTGCAAAACTCTTGGTCTAGATAAGGAAAAGGTGCTTCCATTCTTAGACATAATGCAGTCTCCTATACTTTCTGTGTTAAATTCTTTAAAATCAAATATAAATTCTGTTGCTTTTAGAATTCATGTTCACGTTATTTTTGGTAGGGAAGAAGGAGAAAAAGGTGAATTTGAAAAATCAATAAGAAAGCTTGAATGTAGTGAGGAAATGAAAAATGTTTCTTTTTCTACTTCTGGCTTTACACATCATATGACAGAAGCATTGGCAGCTTCACAACTAGTGATTTCTGTACCTAGCGGTGCAACTTCAGCTGAAATACTTCAGCAACGAAATTTGAGGGTAATATGGGCAAAACCTTCAAAAGGTAATATGTTAATGCAAAATATCGCAACTGCCATTTTATTTGAAAAACATAAAATAGGAATGATATATAATGAAGAAAGAAATATTTATGAACAAATTTATGAAGCTTTAAAAGATAGAACATCAATTCCTCAAATGGAAATTCCAGATTGGAAAGAAAAGTTTAATATATTGTTAATGAAAAGAGGCCTTTTATCTGATGAAAGAACATATGCTGTCTAATACAGAGAAAGATACGCACTCAAAATAAAAAAATTAAAGACATATATTTTTTGTTGGTTTCTAGTTTGTCTTTTTGATATGCTATATCCCTTAGGATCTCGTAAAGAGAAATAAGTTTTTTTAACTTCAAGGGGTATTTATGGCAAATAATAAGAAATTTGATGTGGATGGATATAGCGTAGCAATAACAGGAAAGAATGTTCAAGTATCTGAAGCAATGGAAAACTATATACTGGAGAAATTATCGAAATTAGAGCGTTTTGCAAATCATATACTTGATGTTACAGTTGCTTTGGAAATTCAAAAGGTTACTCATAAAGTATCAATAGGAATTAAATTTCTGCATTTTAGAATAAATGTTCAATCTCAGACAGAGGATATATATTCAGCAATAGATATGGCAACGGCAAAGCTTTACACTCTTATTCAAAAATATAAGAAAAGACTTCAAAACCATAGACATACACACTTAGCTGAGGTGGATTTAAATGTTAATGTTTTAAGACCTCGCAAACTTGATTCTCTTGAAGATATAAATGATGAGATAGAGAAAAAGAATTTGGAAGAGGAAGAAGAGAAATACAAGTTTCATAGTGTAGTAGCAAAAGAAAGCATGCCGCTAAAAATGCTGACACAGGAAGAAGCCATAATGAAAATGGAGCTTTCCGGCGAGTATTTTTTAATATATAAAGGCGAAGAAGACCAGAAGTTGAAAGTAATTTATAGAAGACCGGACGATAATTTTGCAGAAGTTTTTGTTGAGTAATATTGGGAGATTTTTTGGAAAGTTTATTTGATCCTATAAGAAATTGTACTGTATTGGCCTTGCCGGAAGAAAAAGTCCGGCAAAATCTGATTTGTACAATGATAGAGGATTTGGATTATCCAAAGAGTATGATCTCTGTAGAAAAAGACTTAAAGAATATGCCTCATATAACAGATAAGGATTTTTCTTCAAATAGAAGAAGGGTCGATATTCTTTGTTTTTCTCCTAATGTTAGTAATGAATATCCTTTATATCCTCTTCTTTTAATAGAATGTAAGTCTATACCATTGGATCAAAAAGTTATTGAACAGGCCATAGGGTATAATCATTACATAAAGGCATGTTTTTTATGTGTAGCGAATCAAGACTATATAAAGACATTATGGTTTGATAAGGATAAACAGGATTATATTTCTATTGACTTTCTTCCTACATATAAGGAATTAGAAAATGCAGTGAGAGTAAAATGAAAGAAAGATATGAACTATTAGATGATAGGATAATTCTTATTGATGAAGAGATAAATTTAAAAATAGAATCTTTAATTTCTAAAAAGGATTTTATAGAAAAAAAACTCTATTATTCAGAAGACAAGCTTCAGGCAAAGATTTCATATTATTTTAATAAACTTCATGGGGCTGCAGTATATTACTCAAAAGATGGTAAGGTATTATCTGAGTCATGGTTTATTGATGGCAAAAGACAGGGTAAATTAAAGCAGTATTATCCAAGTGGTAAAATATACTCTGTTCAAAGATTTATTGATAATGAGCCTCATTTGCAGCAAGAATTCTTTTATGAAGATGGAAGCTTAAAAACATATGTTTTTTATGATATGGGTAAATTGCACAATGATATGATATTGTATTGGCCTAATAAGAAAATAAAGAGAATAACTCAATTCAAATATGGTAATAGAGAGGGGTTTGATAAGATATTTGATGAAGAAGAGAATCTCGTTGAAGAGACTTTTTATAAAAACAATGAAAAAATAAGAAATGACAAAGAATAATAATTACTTAGAAAACTGTGAATTATTAATAGAAAGATTTCCTTCTTTTATTTTTTTTAATACAGAGTACTTAAAAAAATTTTCAAATAAGAACAAATCTTCTAAAAATGTTAATTTATCATTAAAGTTTAATGACTTAGAGAATGTTGAAGCTTTTTTTATATATGGAATTGGAAAAGCAGAGCATTATTCTTTTTTTTCTGAATGGCTAAAAAGAGATAAGAAACGAAAAATAATTTTTTTGGAAGATAATGAAAATGATATGAAGACTTTTTTATCAAATGACTTTTCAAAAAAGGTTATTCAAGATGAACAGGTTTTTATACAGTTTTTGTATAAAAATGTATCATTGGATGTTCAAATAAAAGAAGTATTTTCATTTTTTGCATATAGCAATATAAAGGTATTACATCATAGTGCATACAAAAATAATAAACGGTTTGAAGATATTAAAAAACTTGTTTTAAGAAAGCACACATTATCGGAAGCGGTAATAGCTGACATTTTAAGAAAAGACAACCTTTTTTCTAATTTCTTAGAAAATCTAAAAAATGTTTTCACGTCCTGGTTTGTTAATGATTTAAAAAATAAATTTCCAAAGATTCCAGTTATAATCTGTGGGGCGGGCCCTTCTTTAAATGATAATATTGATTTTTTAAAAGAAATGAATAATAAGGCAATAATAATTGCCTGCGGGTCTGCTATCACTTCTTTATCTTATCATAATATAAGGCCTCATATAACTGTTGCTATTGATCCGACTGATAATGAATATGATCAGTTAAAAAATATGACAGCCAATGAAATATTGTTTGTTTTTAGCTCCAGGGTCAATCCAAGGATATTTAATTGCTTTAATGCCATCTTAGCATTGATGCACTCATCGGATGGTCAGGAGATGGAACAAAAGCTTTTAGATGATTTAGGCATTATTTCCGAAAAGATTGGACAAGATCTGAATGAAGATGCAATGAGCGTATCATCTTCTGCATTATCATTATCGTATTTTTTGGGGTGTGATCCAGTTATTTTATGCGGAGTTGACTTAGCATATACTAAGGATAAGAATTATGCTGCAGGTATATTGGAAGATATGTTTAATGATAATATAGACAAAGATGATATTTCATTTGGAAAAAACTATAATAATCAAGTAGTTAAAACAAATATTAAATGGCTTATGGAACAAAGCTGTTTTTCAAATTTTACTGAAAAAAATAAAAATAGAAAATTTTATACAGTTTCCAAAGATGGGTTAAAAATTAATAATATTAAATATAAATCTTCAGAATCTTTTTTAAAAGAGTTAGATAATATGCAAATAGATATAAATGGATTAGTTTTTTCAGAAATTATTCAAACTAGAAAAATTAATAAAAGTAATCAAATTGTAGTGTTATTACATAACAGTTTGAATAACTGTAAAAATTTTATCGATAATATCATTAAAGAGATTCATTTAATTGAAGAGTCTATAGAAGATAAAGGTGAGATCAAAAAATCTGGAAAATGGATTTTAAATGAAATAGAACTAGAAGAGGAAAAAGCATTTAAATATCTTTTTTCTCATTTAGATGTTGTTGTGGAAAGAATAATAAGCCCTTCATATGGTGGGAAAAAAAATATAGAGTTTTATAAAAACCATTATTTGATGATGGAATATGTGGTTCAAAAAAATATTGATATTATAAATGATTTTACTAAATAGAAATATCTTTATATTCTGTTAATTTATTCCTTAGAGTCCTAAGGCTTATTCCTAAATCTTTTGCAGTCTTGGTTTTATTAAAATTATTATTTTTTAAAGATTTTAGGATATGTTCTTTTTCAATATCTTTAAGTGTTTTTCTAGAAAAAGAAGGTGTTTTATTTGCAACATTATCTAAATATAGGTGATCTTTTTCTATGATATCATCAAAATCCATTACAACACCTCTTTCAATTATATTTGCAAGCTCTCTAATATTTCCTGGCCAAGGATAATCTAGCATGAATTGTTTAGCTTCATCTGAAAAGGTTTTTATTTTTTTATGATTTTCATAGCAAAATTTTTCTATGAAATGTTCAGAAAGAGGTATAATGTCTTCTTTTCTATCTCGTAGAGGAGGAATGTTTATCGGTATGACATTTAAACGATAAAACAAATCTTCTCTGAAAAGTTTTTTATCTAAAGCTTCTTTCATAATTCTATTTGATGATGAGATTATTCTTACATCAACTTGAACAGAAAGCATCCCTCCTACGCGTTCAAATTCTTTTTCCTGAATGGCCCTTAATAATTTTGGTTGTAGGGATAGAGGTATTTCTGTTACTTCATCTAATAAAATAGTTCCTTTGTTGGCTAATTCAAAGCGACCAATTTTTTTAGCGTCAGCACCAGTAAAAGACCCTTTTTCATGACCGAAAAATTCCGATTCAATTAGAGTTTCTGTGATTGCGGCACAATTTACCTTGATATATGGTTTTTTAGATCTCATTGAAGAATAATGAATTGCCTCTGCAATAACTTCTTTTCCTGTGCCTGACTCTCCATTGATAAAAACATTGGCATTACTTTTTGCTATTTTATTAATGCTTTTTAATATTTTTTTCATTGAGGGTGAAGCTGCTATTATTTCAGATGGATGCGATGAGGAGGATATTTTTTGATGGAAATATCTATTTTCTTCCAAGAGATCTTGATGTTCTTTTGCTTTTTCAATAATTGTTTCAATTGTTTCAGCAGAAAAAGGCTTAATTAGGTAATTCCATGCGCCAAGGTTCATGGCTTCTACAGCATTTTCAATGCTTCCAAATGCTGTCATAATGATTACAATTATGTTAGGGTCAATTTTTTTTGCAAAACGAAGAACGTCTATACCTGTTTTTAAAGGCATTTTCATATCAGATATAACAAGATCAAATGTTTGGGTTTGCAGGTGTTCAATTGCCTGCATGCCGTTTTCTGCAAGTGTGATATCGAAGTTTTTTCTAATGAGTGTGTCATAAAGAACACTCCTAATTAATGGTTCGTCATCTGCTATTAATATTCTCTTTATTGCCATTTGATCACCTTATTGTTTTTTCATAGGCAGAATTATTGTAAATGTTGTTCCTCTATTTATTTGAGACCTTACATCTATTGTTCCCATATGAGCTTGTATTATTTTAAATGTTTCGGAAAGGCCTAGTCCGTTACCCTGTTTTTTTGTAGTGAAGAAAGGAGAAAAAATATTCTCTATATCGTTATCTGAAATGCCTTGACCGGTATCTGAAATAGTAATCATGCATTGATTATTATTTTTCATTAATGAAATAGTAATTTTACCTTTATCATTTATTGCCTGAAAAGCATTAACAATAATATTTAAAAAAGCGCCTTTTATCATTTCCTTATCAATTGGTACAATAAAAGATTCTAAAGGTGAGTGCAAATCAATAATTATGTCTTTAGGAAATGATGGGTCAATTTTTATAAATTTAATGATTTCCCTTAAAACCAATGAAATATCTAAGTTTTTTATTTTCAAGTCTAAGGGTTTTGAGAAATGTAAGACATTTGTGACAAGTCTTTCTAAAGCTTTAGTTCCTTCTATAATATTTTTTGCCATTTCCTGTAAGTGGGGGAAATGTGATAAATCTCTATATAATAGAGATGCATATCCTCTTATCCCTCCAAGCGGATTTCTTATTTCGTGAGCAACTGTGGATGCCATTTGTCCCAATTCTTTTAACCTATCATTCCTGTTAGCTATCCTTTGTAATTTTTGAACTTCACTAATATCTCTTAGCATGATTATTATGCCTTGATAAGGCTTTGGACTTTCATGGACAAAACTGGTTGATATTTCAATTTCTTTTTTTTGATTGTTCTCATCTGAAATCGTTAAATAATTTAATTTTTGTGAAAGGCCGTGATTTAGAGCATTTTTCATTGAAAATCCAAAAAAGTCATCAGGAAAATGGATGAAAAAACTGGAAAACAAAATCTCTTTTTTATCGATGAGAAGAATTTTTTTAGCTGCCTCATTGATAGTTGTTATTATGCCGTCTAAATCAATAAATATTATTCCTTCGTGTATGTTTCTTAATATATTGTCTAGATAGCATGTAACAGTATTAAGTTCAGTTACTTTTCTTCTGAGCTGAGAATTTGTTCTTTCTAATTCAGTATTAAGGCTTTTGAATCTTGTTTGAAGATTTAGATAAGCCGTTTTTAGTCTTTCGGTTTCTTTTGAGAATAATGAAAAAGCCCTTGCTAAGTGCTTCATTCCTTCATTTGGATTGTCACTGTTTAGCACATGCTCAGCTGCTTTTTGAAGTTCTGTAAAATCTTTATCTGATACCATATCTTTTTTCGCCTAAAATTAAAAAATGATGTATCCTTATCAAAGTATCCTCTATTGAGGACTATAGGAAGTAAGTATAATTATTTCAAATTGAAAGAAGAAAAATGATTAGAATGTTTATATTAAGTTTATTTTTATTATGTTCCTGTTCGTCAAAAGAGGACATAAAAAAAACATATAAAAAAGAGCCCATCACAAGGCGTCATGATGATAAGTGCTTTAATCAAAAGAACTTGGCGTTGAACAAGTTGTCTTCATATCCTTGGGAAACAAAAGAAAGAAAAAGGATCCCAAGAATTACAAGTGAGTTCTTTAAGTGTAAGGGAAGTTCAATGCATATGCCTAGGATGATATTGAATGGATCTGATCAGCTAATTGATTGTAATGGGTCATCAAGTCATTTATTAAGCATTGTTCATAATGAAGAGAAAGTATATCCGGTTTTAATTGATATCTTAAATTATTTACAAAATACCTTAGAAAAGAGGGTAATTATAACCTGCGGTCATAGGTGTTTGTCTCATAATAAATATGCTGATCTGCAAAATAATCAAAAAGCGTCCAAACATACTATCGGAGCTGAAGTAGATTTTTATATAAAAGATCTAGAAGAGAAGCCAATAGAGGTTGTAAACCATATTTTTGATTTTTATAAAAATACTACCGGCTATAAAAATAAACCCGAATATGAAGAGTTTATTCGGGATGAAAATAACAAAAGTGTTTCAATAAAACCTTGGATGAATAAGGAAATATATATCAAGTTGTATAATAAGAATGAAGGTAGGGATTTTGATAATAGGCACCAATATCCATATATTTCTATACAGGTAAGATACGATAGAGATCTAAAAGAGAAGGTGGAGTTTTCTTATGAAAAAGCATCTTTATGTGAAAATAACTAAACAGTAATTTCTTCTTGTTCTTCTTGTTCTTCTTGTTCTTCTTGTTCTTCTAATTCTGTGCTCCCTGAATTAGTAACTTTCTGTTGTTTTTGATAGATAGCATGTTTTGCAACTTTTGATGAAAATTTCTTCCCTAGGAAAAATATAGCTGACATCCAGACTATTATTATTGATAGTATTATTATGGATATCACCGGCAGGGCAGATGATACAGAAGCAAAGCTTACAAGTAGAACCTGTATTATAAAAGAAGATCCAGACTTTCCTAGTCTGGATCCGATTCCGTCTATAGCTGCTTTAGCCTTTAATTTATTGGCTGTGTTAAGAGGAATAAATGCCATTTCTTTCGTGTCGTCGAAAAATGTAAATTTAGATGATCTGGCCAGGACATTTTGAAAGGAGCCAAAAATAACTGCTAGTGTAAGAGGTGAAGAGCCAAAGTAGTAAATAATTCCCTGGAGAGCTGCGAAGCTATTATTTTTTGCAAATAAAGCGCTGAAGAATAATATGCTTGTTGCTACAAAAATTATAGGCGTAATTAGAGCAGTAAATCTCCATCCTTTAAGTCTAATTAAATTTCCTGATAATAAGTATGAAAATAAAGTTGCGCATATTCCATTAAAAAATAATATCTTGCTGTTAAAAGCAGTAAAATCAGCTGAACTTGGATAAAATTCTTTAATATTGGATTTCCATAAAAATTCAGTCAAATTAATTATAACATTATAGGATAATACAAGCACTGCAATGCTTAAAATATATTTTGATTTAACAACGTATTTTAGAGAGTTATAAAATGACATTGAATATTTTTTCTTCTTGTTTGTAATATTTGCAATTTCTGAATATGACTGCTTAGATAGATGATCAGTAAAAATTTTAGTATTAAGCCATCTATATGTGAATGTAGCTATAATACCGAATACTATAATTATACTGATTATTAATTGTAACTGTTGATCCCAAAAATCATTAATATTAAAGGACTTTAGAATAGGAGAAAAAAACATAATAACTTTTTTTATAAAGTTCATACATAGATAACCTGATATAACGCCAGAAAGATTTGTTGCTGCGCTAAATAATGCATAAAAACGTTTTGCCTCTGATAATTTTATTACTTCATTTGCAAATCCCCACATTAGAATTGATACCATTATGGTGCTCCAGGATTCAGCCATAACATAAAATAAACTGAACACCCAATATCTTATTATTGCTATTAAGCCGTTAAGTCCTGGAGGAAGCACTGTATGTAAGTAATCAGCAACACCGTTTAAATATAGGCTTTCTCTATTAGGATAAATTACTAAGGAAAAAAGTATAAAAAATGATAAAAAAAAACTCATGCATATATAAAAAAGTTTTTCTCTATTACATTTGCTTGCAATTTTAGTTATTGCGAATGCAAATAGTATAGAAGATGGTAAAATTGCATATGTTTTAAGAAATGGTAAAACTTCAGCGCTTGAATGCTTTTGGGTAATCATTAAAGAGTCTTTAACCAAACGTAGTAAATAATAATTGAAGGCAATGAAGAAAAAGAATAAGAACATCGGCACAAATTTCTTCAATTCATGCCTGTGGATAGGCCAGAAGAATGACCGGAACTTACTGAATTCAGTTCGGGGTTCTTCCATGTAACTCCCTGTGGTTCATTGTGTAAACCACTCTGCTTTTCCTTATTTAAAGTGTTAAAATAACCTTTATTTTTCCTATAAACTTAGTATATAAAATTTCATGTGAAAATGTCATCAAAATTCTTTTTTAAAAAAATAATTTTGCATTAATGCATCAAAAAAAATTTTTAAATAAATGATTAAGATTATTTGTCGTCGGAAAAATATTTTGAAATATTTTTTAACTCATTTTCAAATTCTTTATTTATATTATTATCTATATAATAAAATAAATTGTTGTCATTCTTATAATATATAAATTCAAAATTTGAATGATCATTAATTATTCCGAATATATTTCTATTATTATTATGTATTGAAAAATCGAAATGTTTAGGTAAGACACTTCTTGAAACTGACATAACGTAGGGGCATTTGTTCTTTATAAATATTGACTGACCGTCAAAAAATGAATTTACATCACTATCATAAAGGACATTGAAAATGGTTGGGAATATATCAATTTGTGATGAAATCGTATTTGCAGCATTATCAGTTTTTTTGTGAAGTTTGTATATTATTGGAATTCTTAATTGATAATTATTTAAATTGCTATTGTGAAATAAATAATTATTTTCAAAAAATTCTTCACCATGATCTCCTGTAACGACAATGATAGAGTT
>CAYPMA010000011.1:0-20363 GCA_964411685.1 uncultured bacterium | reverse complement strand
ATCAAAAAATGCATATAACGTATAGTTCGTCTCATACTCCAATGGTTAATGTTAAAATAGATAAAAAATTATATCCATTAGTAATGGATTTTGGAAGCATATGTCAGGTTTCCTTAAATAAGAATGTTTTAGACATGTTAAAAAAGAAATCTTTAGAGAAAAAATTTGTATGGAAAGATGGGTTAGGTAATATTTATGAATCTAGAACTTTTTTAATCCCAAAAATATATTTAGGAGAGATCAGGTTATATAATGTTATTGCTAATGAGGAAAATCAAGATTACTTAGATAATATTACATTATGGGAAGAAGAAACAGATGATTTATCAAATGAATGTGGGATTATTGGAAGGCCAATATTAGAAAAATATAATGTATTATGTGATTTTAAGAATGATTGGGTATATCTTTCTAATAATTGGTACAAATTAAAAAAAAATGGATTTGATTTAACTTCATGTTTAAAGATTCCTTTTAAAAATAAAAAAGAGGGTATTATTTTCTCTATAAATACTGATCTTGGACCTAATAATTTTGTTTTAGATACAGGATCAACTAAATCATTATTTAAAGTAAAATTAGCCGGTAATATAAAAAAATATACTAATGA
The DNA here is from genome assembly GCA_964411685.1 of uncultured bacterium. GTDB lineage: Bacteria > Chlamydiota > Chlamydiia > Chlamydiales > SM23-39 > CAYPMA01. The sequence goes on along the minus strand of CAYPMA010000011.1, from coordinate 19,753 downwards.
ACATGGCATAGAAATATTTACAACAAATAAATTTGAAATTGAATGTATTGATTTTGGAAAGCAGGATTTATTTTTATTAGACATTTCTTCTGAATTAAAGTCTTTTGATGGTGTATTAGGAATGGATTTTTTAAAAAAGCATGTATGTTATATTGATTTTAAAAATGGATATTTATACATTCAAAAACCCAATTTAAAGGACTAAACAATGCAGAATTTCATAGAGAGATTAGAAGAGGTTAAAAAGCTTAAATTACCTACAGACCAATATGTCCTTTGGGGAAGCACTCCATTAGCTATTAGGGGATTAAGAAAGGCAAGAGACATTGATATTGTTGTAACCAAGTCTTTGTGGGATGACTTATTAAAGACATATAAACCGCAAGGAGAGAAGAAGAACGTTATTAAGTTGGGTGAGATTGAGATATGGAATGATCTATTGAATTTGACTGATAAGATAGATGAGATCGTAGAAAATAGAGATATGATCATGGATCTTCCGTTTATGGGGTTGTCATATGTAATAGAATGGAAGAAAATGAGAGGAAAGGAAAAAGATCTTAAAGATATTGAGCTTATTAATAACTACTTAACTAAAGAAGCTGTAATTAAGAAAAATAACTCCAGAAAAATTGTTAATGGATCATGCTGTACAGCCTATGAGTATTCATTTGATGAGAAGGACATTAATATTGCATATATTGAAATAAACGGCAGATATCCAGATGAGGGATTATCTTTGAATCAGATTGTTAAAGAGATGATTTACGTTATATCTGGTAAAGGAAAAATAGTAATTGAGAATAAAGAATATGAAATAGAAGAAGGTGATTCTGTTTTGATATTGCCTAATAAGAGGTATTTTATTGATGGTTCATTAAAGTTGTTAGTGTCTTGTGCTCCTTCATGGGATATGAGTCAATATAAGATAGTTAAATAGTTAAAAAACATATCTTTGTAATAACAAAGGTAGATTTTGTATATGAAAATCAGTCAGAAGATTCTATATATTTATATTATGAACTTACTGTAGTAATTTTGAAACATCATTTGCAACTATGTATTTAATATTTTTTGAGATCTTTTCATATTCCCAGTCCCACCATTTTATTTTACATAGTTGTTCTATGATATCATCAGAAAATCTCTTTTTAACAACTTTAGCTGGATTTCCTGCAACTATTGAATAAGGCGACACATCTTTTGTAACAACAGCTTTTGCAGCAATAATTGCTCCATCACCTATTGTTACAGCATTCATAATAGTTGATTTATGACCAAACCAAACATCATTACCTATTATTGTGTCTCCTTTGTTGGTAAGATCAAGCTTATAATCTTTCCATGAAGGAGCTTTGTCTGAAAAATTTCCGAAAATAAAGAATGGATAAGTTGAAAAGCCGCTCATTTGATGATTAGCATCGCTGAGAATAAAAGTTGTTCCATAAGCTATCTGACAGAATTTTCCTATTATTAATTTACATAAATTAGCAAATATTACATTTTCATTCTCAAAATCTTCAGGATTTTTTCTTCCGTCATAATATGTGTAATCTCCAACTTGTATGTTGGGATTTGTTATGAAATTTTTTAAGAAAATAACGCTTTTTGTTTGATTATGTATTGGATATTTATCTTTAGGTGATAGCATGAGAAAACACTCTAAAATATTACATTTTCATTTTATAACATGTAATTCCAAAAAGTCTATTATTTTATCAAAATCTTTTTTTGCTGCTTTAATAATATTTTCTATCGGGAAAGGCTTAACCGATGCTTTTAATATTTTATTATTGAAAGGTATCTTGCCAATTAAAGGTATATTTTTTTCATTTGTAAATTCTAGTATTTTTGAAAAAAAAGATCTTTCAAGATTGCATTTATTAACAATAAGTCCGCAAGGTATTTTGAAATGATCAGCAAGAAAATGGGCTCTTTTTAAATCATGTAAGGCAGAGGGTGTGGGTTCTGCTACCATAACTATAAAATCGCTTCCAGTCACTGAGGCGATAACAGGGCATCCTATGCCTGCCGAAGCATCAATTATTGTTATTGCTGCCGGATCAATGCTATTTATATTTTCTGCATATTTTCTTACTGAAGCTACTACTTCTCCGGAGGCTAATTCACCTAGGATAAGTTCTCCTGATATTAATTTAAGATTATTGTCATTGGCTTCGAATATTTTACCAATTTCTTTTTTAGTTTCCTGTATTGCGCCTGTAGGGCAAATATGTTTACAGGCCATACACCCAATACATGTGTCAGAGACAAATGCAGGATGTCTGTTTTTTATAAAAACAATACTGTTTTGTTTGCATACTTCTTGGCATTTGCCGCATTTTATGCATTTTGAGAAATCAAATTTTGGAATAGGATGAAAAATGCTTTCTTTGAAGGTTCTTTCAAATCCAAGTAATAAATGGTCATTGGGACATTCTATATCGGCATCAATAATATGCGTTTTTTCTTTTTGAGAAAGTAAATAAGCTATAGCTGTGGAAACAAGTGTTTTACCAGTGCCTCCTTTACCGCTTAAGACTGTAATAGTTAATGTTTGCATGCATCATCCAGTGTAGCTTTTTTTGAAGTATTTGATTTCCATTCATTAAAAATGTCTTTAACAGTAGAAGAGGAGCATATATAAACATCTATTCCTAAATTGTTGCACATTTCTAAAGCTTTTCTTCCTAAAGACAGGCATAAAAGTATATTGATTTTATTTTCTTTTAAAAATGCGGGAGGAAGTAGTGTCCCATTTGTATGAGAACTGTTGTTTTCAATTATTTCAATAAGATTTCCTTCTTCATTTAATATTGTATATGTATCACATCTACCAAAATGAACAGCTGATGCTTCAGCTAGTCCTTTTTTACCTAATGATGGTATGGCTATTCTCATATTATCCCTACTTTCTGTTTATAAATTTATTAAGAGCATTGTCTACTTTTCCAGAATCGTATATAACCTCAATATGATAATAGTCCAAGTGATGCAGTATATTTGATTTGCATCTTCTGCAGATTACATAGTTAACATTTTTATCATTTAATAGTTTTGCTACATTAGGCCCTGAGCCTTTATAATGATGAGACCAAGGGTTTCTTATAATTTCCTGATCTATGACTTTTTTATCATCTATTGTGTATATTATGAAATATAGAGCTTTACCTAAGTAATTATCTATATTTGCATATTTTGAATCGTTATCAGAACAAATTGCCACTTTTGTTGAAGTAGTATTTTTAGGGTAATGCTTTTCTTCATGATGCCAGTATGCAGATAAAGAAGAGCAAAAAAGTAATATGCAAGCTAAATATTTTTTCATTTATTTTTCCTCCATATTGTTCATAAAATTTTTTAATGCATTTTTTATTGATCCGCTTTTTGTAAAAACTGTGATATTGAATTGATTGAATATATCAGAAACTCTTGGCCCTATGTTTTTGCATATAACATATTGGATTTCTTCTTCAAGGAGCATTTTAGCAGTATCAATCCCTGTTCCGCCACGTTGATTTTGTCTATCATTATTAATAATTTTTTCATCAATTATTTTATGATTTTCTATTGTATAAATTTGAAAAACATTAGCTCTTGCAAATGTCTCATCAATTTCATCTTCTTTTGATGTACCTTTTGCACATATGGCTACTTTATAATTTGATTTTTTTTCCATAACACTTCCTTGTGATTCAATTTTAATTGCTTTGTTATTGATTAAAGCATCAATAATTTTTTTTCTTGCAGACTTTAAAAGACGGTGAAAAGTTGGCTGAGATATATTCATATATTCTGACGCATCTTTTTGATCCATGTCGCAGAAATCTTTTAACCTGAAAGCTTCCAATTCTTCTTTTGATAAAATTGAAATTTCCATGTCTTTTAAATGTATCCCTGCAGGTTTATAAAAAAGAGATAAAATTTCGCATGTTATTTTTTTATTTTTTGGTTTTCTGACCATTATAATTTTCTTATTTCATTATGAATATATATTCATAATAGATGGGTGCTAAGGTTTTTGTCAATTTCTTTAGACAAAACATAATAAAAATTTTAATTTGTAATTAGGGCAATTATTATGTATTTTTAAAGTATAAGCCTGTTAGGAGAAACTTATGAAAGCTGTCTCTGTCTTGATACAAGAACATAACACTATACTTAAGATGATAGGGCTTTTGAAAATCATAAGTCAAAATCCTGATAAACTAAAAAAAGTTAATGTATGTTTTTATGACAGTATAATTGATTTTTTTCATGTTTATGCTGATTTATGTCATCATGGTAAAGAGGAAAAGGTATTGTTTGAAAAGCTTAAACATAAGGATATATCAAAAGAAGTTAATGATTTGATGTATAAGCTCATTGAAGAGCATAAGATAGCAAGGAATCTTATGCATGAGCTTGATTCTATGAAAGATTCAAAGGATTATAAAAAAATTGCAGATCATTTTTTAAAAGTTGTAAATCTTTATACTCAGCATATTGAGAAAGAAAATAGAAGATTTTTCCGTCCTGCATTTGAATATTTTTCTGATGAAGAAACAAAAGAAATTGTAAAAGAATTTATAGATGTAGATAAAAAGATGATACATGAAAAATATTTACAAGTTGTAGAAGATCTAAATGTAATGATTGAAGGTAAATAAATGGAAGATTTCTCAATTCTCATAGGTGGAAAAGCAGGATATGGAATAGAGAATTCCAGTGTTCTAATTGCACACTTTTTTAACAGGTTAGGATATCATGTTTATGTGCATAGGGATTACCCCTCGATAATCAGGGGCGGTCATACATTTTCAATAATCAGAGTGTCAAATAGAAAATCAACTGCAATAAAAAAGAAAATTAATTTTCTTTTAGCTCTTAATCAGGAGACAGTAGATAAACATAAGGACTTGTTGGATAAAGACTCATTTTTAATTTTTGATTCAGACCTGGTGAAAGCAGAAGGAATTAAAATACCTATAGACTCAATAGTTAAAAAAGAAAAAGCCTCAGATTTTATGAGAGATCCTTGTATGTTGGGTGCATTTTTTAAAATTATTGGCATCAAATGGGATTTTGTAGAAAAAGTCATTAAGGAAAAGGTTACTAAAGAATATGAGATGAATTTAAAGATGTTCCGTTGTGGATATGATGAGGCTAAGGAAAAGATTAAGATAGAAGGCAAAAATAATGGCAATGCACCTCTTGTAACCGGAAATGATGCTATTTCATTGGGACTTATAAATGCTGGACTAAATTCATATGTTGCATATCCTATGACACCGGCATCTTCCATATTAAACTTCATGGATGAAAATAAGGAAAAATTTAATTTAAAGGTACTGCAGGCTGAAAGTGAGATTGGTGTGATTATAATGGCTCTGGGTTTTTCATATGCTAAAAGTAAAGTTGCCGTAGGCACTTCAGGTGGGGGATTCTGTTTGATGACAGAGGGCTTGAGCTTTTCCGGTATAGCTGAGATTCCTGTAGTTATTGTAATGAGCCAAAGGCCTGGACCTGCAACGGGTCTTCCTACTTATTCTTCACAGGGAGAGCTTAATTATGTTATTAATGCAGGACATGGAGAGTTTGTAAAGTTTGTTGCGGCTCCTGGTGATATGGAAGAGGCATTTTTTTGGTCTTCTGTAGGCTTGAATATGGCATGGAAATATCAGATACCTTCAATAATTTTATCTGACAAGACCTTATCTGAAAGTATGGGATGTTTTGATACTAAAGTTATAGACACAATAAAAGAAGAAGAGTTTTCAGTTTCAAAAGAAGAAAAAGATTACTGTCGTTATAAAGTTACAGATAATGGAATATCGCCTTTAGCTTTTATTCCCAAAAAAGACAATGTAATTAAAGCAAACAGTTATGAGCATGATGAGAAGGGAATTACTACAGAAGATGCAAAAATAGCAAAAACAATGCAGGAAAAAAGAATAAAAAAAGAAAAGTTTCTTATTGAAGACCTAGATAAGTATCCAATGGTAAAAATATATGGAAACAAAAATGCAGACAAAGCTTTGATCTGCTGGGGATCCAATAAAGGTGTATGTATAGAAGCTGCAGAAGGATTAGATGTAAAAGTTATTCATATAATTGTTGTTAGACCGTTTCCTGTAAAACAGTTTAATGAAGCAATAAAGGGCGTTAAAAAGATTATCTCAATGGAATCCAACATAACAGGCCAGATGGCAAGCATTTTGTCTTCCTATGGCCATAAAGTGGATTCTAAGATATTAAAATATGACGGAAGGCCATATTTTATTGAGGATTTAAAAGAAGAGCTGCATAAGGAACTAAAATGAATCAAATGGATTTTAAAACATCTGCTGAAAACACGTGGTGTCCTGGTTGTGGTAATTTTTCAATATTGAATGCCCTAAAAAGTGTTTTTCAATCTTTAGTTGATGATGGAATAGGGCTTGAAAATATTGTTTTAGTATCAGGTATCGGATGTCATGCAAAGATTGTTGATTATATTAATATCAATAGTTTCTATTCATTACATGGCAGAGGAATACCTGCTGCTGAAGGAATAAAATTGGCAAGTCCCAATACTAAGGTTATTGTATGTGCCGGCGATGGTGACGCATATGGAGAAGGTGTCGAGCATTTACTTTTTGCTGCCAAGAGAAATATTGATATAACCGTTATTATTCATAATAACAGGTTATATGGCCTTACAACAGGTCAATTCAGCCCTACTTCTCCTTTCGGATTCAAAGGAAGGTCAACAATTCAAGGTTCTAAAGAAAGGCCTATTAATCCTTTAGAACTAATGTTATCTAGTGGAGCTACATTTGTTGGAAGAGGAACTTCTCATGGGATAGATTTTTTAAAAAACCTGTTTAAGGAAGCTATATTGCATAAAGGGTTTTCTATTGTAGATGTCTTGCAGGTATGCGTTACATATTTTAATTTGTATGAATATTATAATAAAAATGTATACGAGCTCAAAGATCATAATAATTCTGATTATATGAGTGCTTTTAACAAGATACGTGAATTCAATTATTCAGAAGATAGTAAAATAGCTCTTGGTATCTTTTATAAGAAAATGGATTCATCATTTGAAGAAAATTATCAAAATAAAGATAAAAAAGTGGATGTAAAACAAGAAATTAAATCATTACTTCAAAACAAGATTTAGGAGAACTATGAAAAAATATATTTGTGATGTATGTGGATGGGTATATGATCCTGAAAAAGGCGTTCCTGACATGGGAATTCAGCCGGGAGTTGATTTTAAGGATTTGCCAAGTGATTTTCTTTGTCCTGAGTGTGGCGCCGGAAAGGAAAATTTTTCTGAGATGAAATCATAATTCATTATCTATAAGAAATTGTTTCTTAATAATGCCCCCATTATATCCGCCAAGGGCATTATTTGATAATATTACTCTATGGCATGGAATAATTATAGATAATGGATTTTTCCCTATTGCTGATGCTACAGCTCTATGAGCATTAGGGTTGTTAATGGCTTTTGCAATATCTGAGTAGGATGCTGTTTTTCCATAGGGAATTATTTTTAATGCATTCCATACATTTTTTTGAAATGTAGATCCTGTCAATATAATTGGAGTATTAAATTTTGAAATAGTTTTTCTGAAATAGTCATTTAGTTCTTTTCTTATTGACTGTATTGGAAAATTATCTTCATTAATAATAATTGAATTTGTAACTTTTTTTAAGTTGTCTATTTCATTTTCAATATCTTTTCTATCAGTAAACCCAAGAAAATATAAAAAATTATCATCAGCAATTGATATCATATCGCCTATGGTAGTTTTTATTATAGACGATTTTAATATGTTACTTTTCGATCGGAGGATTTTCCTCATGTTTAAATATCTTTTTTAATGCAAAAGATATCCATTCTACATGAAGGAGTATATGAATGGTTATAAAAATAATGGTTATTATTGCAAATATAGCATGAATAGTAACCCATGTTTCAGAATCTATTCCTATAAAACCAAGATTGTCATGATGATCTTCTAAAATGTGAAAGACAAGATTTATTATTCCGGTTATTGCTGTAAACAGTAAAAATATTAATGTAATGAAGTCAAACCAGAACCTTGATTTTACCTTTTCCATAAAATTTCCTTTTTGCAAAACAAAAATAATTCTTATTAATACAGTTTTTAATGTCTAAACTGTCTTGTCTCAGGAGCTTTTTTTCGTTTTTTTCTGTTTTTAAAGTATACAAGAGATTTTCTAATGTCATCTAATAACATGTTGGCCATATCAAAGCTAAAACCGTTTTTAACAACTATTCTCTGAACTACTAGATCGTCTCTATGTTTTGGCATTGGGTATGCGGGAACGAGCCATCCTCTTATTCTTAATCTTTCTGCAAGTTCATAAAGTGTGAAGTTCATTTTTTTCTTTAATGTCCATGCAAAAACAGGAATGTCATCTCCTTTTGAAATTAGCTTAAATGGTCCCATCTTAGCTATGTTGCTTGATAGGTGAAGAGCAACGTTTTGGCATGTTTGCTGAATTTCTCTGTAGCCTTCTTTTCCCAATCTTAAAAAGTTGTAATATTGAGCGCATATCTGAGATCCAGGCCTTGAGAAGTTGATTGCAAATGTTGGCATTTTACCGCCTAGGTAGTCTACATAGAATTTCAAGTCTTCAACAAGTTCTTTTTCATCGCGCCATACAACCCAGCCTACTCCAGGATATACAAGTCCGTATTTATGTCCTGATGTGTTTATTGATTTAACACGTGAAAGGCGAAAGTCCCATTTTAGTTCAGGCTGTAGAAACGGAGCAATAAATCCTCCGCTTGCACCGTCAATATGTATAGGAATATCTAATCCCGTTCTCTTCTGAAGGGCGTCTAATTCTTTTTGAAGCTTTTCAACAGGCTCATAACTTCCGTCATATGTGCTTCCCATTATAGCTACAACGCCAATTGTATTTTCATCACACAATTCAGCAGCTTTTTTTGGATCGAGGTGAAATGTATTTCCTTCGCAATATACAAACCTTGGTTCTATTTCCCAATACCTGCAGAATTTTTCCCAACATACTTGAACATTTATTCCCATTACCATGTTTGGTTTATTTGCCGGCTTTTTTTTCTTTTTCATTTTTTCTTTCCATTTCCATTTAAGGGCCATGCCGCCTAGCATGCAAGCCTCACTTGATCCTATTGTTGAACATCCGATGAAACTTTTAGCTTCAGGAGCATTCCATAATCTTGCCAATATGTTTACACATCTGTTTTCTATTTCAGCTGTTTGAGGGTATTCATCCTTGTCGATCATGTTTTTATCTAATGTGTCCAAAATAAGCTGTCTTGCTTCCGGCTCCATCCATGTAGTTACAAATGTTGCAAGGTTATATCTTGAGTTTCCGTCCATTATAAGTTCATCATGTATCAGATCATAAGCAGATCGGGGAAGCATTCCTTTTTTTTGCATTTCAAATTTAGGAACCGGCCCTGTAAGAGCATGTCTTGCATAAACAGGAATTAAATTTCTGTCATACTTTTCTAAATTTTTTAAAAATACTTTCTTTTTCATTTTTTCATCCTTAGGGGTTTTTTCCATGATGGTTTTTTATAATGGTTTATAATAATTGGAGCTGCAATGAATACGATGTTTCCAATGATTAAGAATAAAGTGTATAGAATAGGGTTTCCCGTCTTCAGCTGTGATGGAGGGAAAAAGCTTACTATATATGCAAATAAGACAGCTAAAAGACCAATTCCTGCAACTATCCACATGCCGTAATTTTTCCATCCTATTTTGTATTGTCTTTTTACATTTGGTCTTGTGTATCGCAGCCTAATCGCTGATGCGTATAACAAGATATACATAACTAAATATAAAGTTACTGTTAATGCAGATAATAAGAAATATGCTCCGCTGACATTTGGTATTAATAAAAATACAAAAGCTAAAATAGTTACGATAATACCTTGTACCCATAAAATATGAGTTTGAATTCCTTTTTTATTCACATATTGTAAGAAATGAGGTAGTTCTCCATTTTTTGCAGTAGCTAAAATACCTTTACTTGGGCCTCCGATCCATGCGATTATTCCGCCTATTGCTCCAAAAGATACTAAGAATCCAATTATAGGAACGAGCCATCTCATATGATATAAATCTAATAATCCTTTAAATGCCTGCATTATTCCGGCAGTTAAACTTATTCTGCCGCCAGGAAGTACAGAGCCTATTGAAAGTGCTCCTATTAAGAAGACTGCAATAATTATGAACATCGATAAAAATACTGATTTAGGATATTGTGCTTTTGGGTTTTTCATATCTACTATGTGAACAGCACCTACTTCCATTCCTGTAAATAATAATACTGTTCCACCTAAAAATGCTATATTATCAATGCTGGAAAAATTAGGGAAAAAGGTTGTAGAATTATGCAAAAACTGTAATGGATTTCCTGTTGACACCCAGATAATTCCCAAAAGTATTATTAATGCAGCTGGAAGAAGGGTTCCTGTTATAACAAAAAGAGTTGTTAGCCAACTTGCTGTTTTTAATCCGTGAAAGTTTATGAAAGTTGCCCCCCAGTAAATTACTATTATGATTAAGACAACAAATAATTTGTTGTTGGCAAGAGTAGGATCTAGGAACACATATGATAAAGCGCCAGCTACGAATGCCAATACCGTTGTGTACCAGACTGTATTTTGTATCCATTGAAGCCAAATAGAAAGAAATCCGAGTTTAGAGCCATAAGCTTCTTTTACCCATCTGTAGACGCCTCCTTCCTCAGGCCATCCTGTTGCCAGTTCTGCTGACACCAAAGAAACAGGCAGCAGGAATAAAAATGAAGCAAATAATATATAAAATATCATTGTAAGACCTTCTTTTGCAATTAGAGGAAGGCCTCTTAAACTTAAAACAATTGCCACGTTCATCATTGAAGCAACAAAAACGGTTAAATAATGCTTTTTCATAAATAATCTCCCTATGATTATCTGTATATATATCAATAAATAATTAGTCTACTTTTTTATAAAGAAATTATTTGAATTTATAAGCAAATGGACTTTATTCATAAAAAATATTATTCTTTTAATAAATATTTTGGGATGTTGTATGAAAAAACATATTACAATCTTATTATTAATTTTTTCAGCTTTAAGTGTATTTGGAGAGAACATGGACTTTTTAAAAAAAGATATTAAATCAATTAAAATTGTAGGTATTTCATTAAAGACAACTAATGAAAATAATCAGGCGTCTAAGGACATTCCTGTTTTATGGGAAAAGTTTTTTAAGGAAAATGTATCTGACAAAATTACAAATAAGAAGTCTTGTGAAATTTATGCTTTGTATACAGATTATGAAGGTGATTTTATGAAACCTTATTCTGTTGTGCTTGGATATGAGGTTGAAAACTTTGAAAATATACCTGAAGGTATGACCGCTAAAGAGATTCCTTCATCATCATATGCCGTATTCAAAGCAGAAAATCCCAAAACAGTTATGTCTGCATGGCAAAATATTTGGAAAACATCATTAAACAGAAAATATCTAGTGGATTTTGAAGTATATAAAACGATAAATTCTTCAACAGATATGCCATCTATTGAAATATGCGTTGGTATTGAATAGTTATTTTTTATAAGCATTCAAGTTATTTGGTATAATATGAATAAATTTTTATTAATATTTGTTTCTATATTTTTGTGTTGCAACTCAGTTTTTTCTGAAATAAAGGCTGTTGTATTTGATTACGGCGGTGTAATGACAAAAGTTGTTAATAAAAAAATTGTAAAGGAATACATAAGAGATACTCTAAAATTAACTGATGATGAAATGAATAATGTAATTCATGAGTTTAAAAAGTCAAAAGAACCTGAATCAGTATTTTACCCAAAGATTGCAAAAAAGAAGAATGTAATCCTTGATAAGGATTGGTATGAGGGACTGGAAAAAAGGTATGTTTTATCAATTATACTTAATGAAGAAATGGTTCAAATTGTTAATGATCTAAAAATAAATGGTTATGTTGTTGGCATGCTCTCGAATATTAATAAGAAACATGCTGAAATGGCTAACGAATTAGGTCATTATAAGTATTTTAATCCTGTAATTCTATCTTGTGATATCAATGTCTCAAAACCAAATAAAAAAGCATATGATATCCTTATACAAAGAATAGGTCTTAAGCCTGATGAAATATTGTTCATTGATGATAGGATTGAGAATGTAATCGCGGCAAAAGAAGATAATATTGATGCCATTCATTTCAAAGATGTAAATTCATTTAAAGATGAACTACAAAGTCGAAATATAAAGTTTGAAAAATGATTAAACGTATTAGCAGATATGGTTCATACTGCATTATTTTAAAAGATAACAATATACTTCTAACTCTAAAAAAATCCGGTCCATATAAAGGACTTTGGGGGCTTCCAGGAGGTAAGATTGAGTTTAATGAATCGCCACAAGATGCTATCATTAGAGAGGTTTTTGAAGAGACTTCTCATTCTTTAGAAGATTTACAATTGATAGGCACCTCTTCTTATTGTAAAATATTTGAAGACTATGAACTTCATCATGTAGGAATTATTTATAAATCATTAAAAATAAAATATGTTCATGCAGCTATACCTGAAGAAGAATTTGCCTTATTTAATTTAAGAGATATTAATAAAGAAACGTTAACTCCTTTTGCTAAAGAAGCTTTAGATAATTTTATTGCTCTTAGTAATAAAAATTCTTGAATTATAATTTTTTGACTGATAATTTTTCTTTCTTTTTTAAACTGGAAGAAATTAATGATTAGATTTATTAGTATTTTGATTTGTACATGCAGCTGTTTTTCAGTGATGGCAAAAGATAAATTTTTATCTGAAGAAACCATTGAAAGATTATCACCTAACAGTTTTAACCGTTATTATAAAAATATATATTCACAATGTGGTGAAGATGGAATATTAGAAGAGATTTTCTTAAGGCTTAATATTAAAAACGGTTTTTTCGTTGAGTTTGGAGCTGCAGATGGTATTTGTTTAAGCAATACAAGATATTTGTGGGAAAAAGGCTGGTCAGGAGTGATGATTGAGGCTGATAAGGTGTGGTTTAATAAATTAATACATAACTATTCAGGTGTTTCTAATGTGATGTGCCTTAATTTATTTGTCAGCCCTATAGAAAGACAATATAACGGCTTAAGTTTTGATAATATTAAAAATTGTTATTTTCCTGACAAAGAAATTGATTTTTTGTCTATTGATATTGATGGGCTTGATTACTTGGTTTTAGAGAATTTAATTTGCAAACCAAAAGTAATATTAATTGAAGCAGGTCTTCACTGGCATCCATTGTTTAATAAAAGAATACCGGATGATATTGCAATGCATAACCTTCAACAGCCATTGCCGGTAATTGTTGATATTGCTAAACAAAAGGGATACTTTCCTATTTGTTTAACTGGAAATTTATTCTTGATCAGAGAAGACTTTCATGAATATTTTAATGATGCTCCGAAGGATGTTGTTACAATATGGAAAGATGGCTGGAGATCAACAAGTCAGAGAAGGCATTTAGTTCATCATAGAAAGACTAATAAATACATTTCAAATTTTGAAGGCCCGGATTTACAAAAAAATCATAAAATAACAGAGGATTATTAGAATTTATTTTTTAGCTACAATAGTTAAAAACATTGGAAATTCTTTTCTGGAAATATTTTCCATTTTTGAATATTTTCCTGTACTTGTTTTGTCAGAAACCCATTCATAAATTCTGGATATTGAAAAGTTGTTTTCATTAAGCCATTCGCTGTAACTTGATAAAGGATGGTGATAGGAATTTACCTTTTGTGAATTTTTCTTGCTTGGGTGCACATCAATAGGTATTTCAAGGTGTGACATATATTTATTAATTTTGCGAGCCTGAATATTGTTTTTTCTATCAATGTCCCATGATGACTGTCTTGGTATTCTAAAACAGGGGTGGTTCATGACAATTATCAAAAAACCATCTTTTTTTAAATGCATAAAGGCGTTTTTTATGGCATTTTGAGGATTTTTTAAATTCTGTATGGATAGAATAATAAATGCTGCATCAAAATTCTTTTTATCAATAGGCAGCGGTTTTTCAATATCTGCTACAATAAATGAATGGTTTTTTCTTTTTTTTGCCATTTTTATTAGTGATGATGACAAGTCAATCCCGCAATACTCTATTGAAGGACTCAAAATATTGGATAAAATGCCTTGTCCGCAGCCGAGGTCCAATATAGAAGATATTTTCTTCATTTTAATTATTTCCAGTACTTTTGGAAGAATTATATTTTTATGAAAATAGTGACCTTCATTGCCTACTATTGAATTATACCATTTGCTGGCGCTTTCCCAGGATGAGCTCATTTGTTATTCTTCCTATTGTAATAATGAAAAATTATAAAAATTTAAAAAGTTTATTTCAAATCAATAATCAAGGCGTTAATGTATTTTTTAATTTCTAAAATTAATCTTTCATTTAATGTCTTGTGGTATTTGTTAAAGTTTTATTTTTTAATATAATTTTTATTACATGAAAATTAGAATACAATAAATATTTATATATAATTATATTTTTGCAATCAAATAGTTTTTTGTAAAAAGATTGATTTATTATTTAATGATAAATATAATTTCAGCATTAAAATTTAACCTAAAGAACACTATATGTCAGATCAAGCTAGTTGGTATTCAATTGTAAATTGTTATAAGTATGCTGGTAAGTCATGCTTTTTTTCCACGGTTGATTATTTGTCTACTCCGTTTAGGGAGGTCTTCGGCGGAAATAATGTTTATTTGATGACAGGAATGGTTGATAAAGAGAAGTCTGTAGCAAAAAAAGTTTCTATTCTTGCTTTGTGTATAATAGTTTTTCCTGTAGGAATTATTTCTTTTGCTAGCTTTATTATTAAAATTTCAACAGCGTTTCTTGAAAAGAAAAAGATTGTTAAAAACCACGATAAAACAGCAAAGGCTATTAATGGTTTTCTTAAAAACTGTAAGAATAAAAATTATGATAAAGCCATTAAGTATTTTTATATAGCTCCTGGAATTTCTGTAAGACATGATGTCAATAAATATCTATATGACATTGTTAGTTCTAAAATAAGAAATAATGATTCTTGGAAAGAAGTACAAGAAATTCTTTCCTTTCTGCCTGCTAAAGAATCTATTAAACTTATAGATGATGCTATAATTATAAGATTTAATGCTGAAATAAAATCTGATGTTTGTATTACAAAAGCTGAGGATATATTTGATTTTATTAAAGGTTCTTTACCAAAAGCAACTTCGCAAGTGTTGTTAGACTGTTTTAATTGGGTGTTATCAAGTGCATTTAAGAAAGAATTATATGCTCATAAAATAGAAAATAAAGGATATTTTGAAGTTAATAGAATTTCTATTGCTTCTAATCTGATTGATTTATTTCTGCAAATTGGAACAATAACAAATTCTAAAATTGATCATTCAGATCTTATTCTTAAAGCAAATAATATGAGGCTTAAATTTTTAGATATTGATCATCCTTGTTATACTATATTTATTGAAAATAAAATGGATAGAATTAATAGATTTGTTGAGGATATGCATTTTGTTTTTGGTTTTTGCCATAATAGATTATCAGGCATTGATAATCAAGAGCATGAAAAGATTGATGCTGAATTACATGCAGCTAAAGAGTTTGCTAATTATATGACAACTGTAGCTGTTTCAGAAGAGGAACGAAAATATTTTAAGAATTTTATGGAATTATTTGATAATTATGATGCCTTGATTGCTGCAGGAACATCAAAGCAAATTATAAATGATATTCGAAAATGTTTAAAAACAGCTGAAAAGTCTCCAATTAAATTAACTAACATAATGGCTAATCTTGGTTCTGAAGATTATTATAAAGCTTTTCTATCCGCTGTTTATGCTAAAACTCTGCATACTGCAACCACTTATTTATTGAATGCTTCAAAGATATTTTCATGTAGTATTATTGATGCACAAAGGAAAGCCAGTTAATTTATTTTGTAAAGCGAAATTTGAAAGATTCCTTTAGAGTTTTTAAAAACTTTTTATGATGCTTTGATTCAAAGTTCAAGTGCTTATAACAGAGTATTTTTATTCCATCAGCAATAAACATCCAGATTAGTGCATAAATCCAAATTATACCTATGTATTTCCATGGTATTGCTGTCATAAATATTCCGACTCCTACTATTAGTGCTGCTACTATTTGAGTTGATATTATTGCTGTTAGCAAAATCCATGATGGGTAAGGTTTTGAAAAAAATGCTTTTTTTGATCTTGCTACAAAAAGTGTCTGATGTCCTGCCACAGATAATTTTAAGAATATAAATGACTGTATTTGTGGTACGGATAGAAGGAAATAGTTTCTTGCTATAAATAAAAGTAAAAAAGTTGATACTATACCAGTTAACCCAAGAACAGTTGAAATGGTTAATATTCTTTTCATGTTCCATCTTAGAGGTTTTTTTTCTAAAGAGGTGTTGTCGTATGCTATTGTCAAAATGGGTATGTCATTAAGAAGGGCAAGAAGGATAATCATTATTACTGTTACAGGATAAAACCTAAAAGCAAGAATAGACGCTACCATAAAAAACATTATTCTTATTGTTTCGGTTATTCTATAAATTGAATAACTGTTCATTCTTTCAAATATGCGTCTGGATTCTTCAATTGCATTTATAATTATAGAAAGACCAGGTGCTAATGAAACCAGTGATGCAGCAGCCCTGGCGGCATCTGTAGAGCCGCTAACAGCTATGCCAACATTTGCCTGTTTTAATGCAGGGGAGTCGTTTACTCCATCTCCTGTCATTCCAACTATGTGTTTATTGCTTTGAAGGGCTTTTACTATGGCATATTTATGTTCAGGGAAAATTTCCGCAAAGCCGTCTATTTTTTCAATTTTCTCAGCGAATTCATGAGAGCTAAGATTGGTGTCTTTTTTTATTATGTCTTTTGCGATCTGTATATTATTTCCAATATGGATCTGTTTAGCTATTTCTTTTGCTATAGCTATGTTATCTCCTGTGAGCATTTTAATTTGCATTCCATTTTCTTCTGCAAATTTTATGGTTTCTGCAGAATCTTCCCTTATTGGATCAAATAAAGATAAAAGGCCTAAAAAGTCCCATTTTTTTCCATCTTCTGATCTAGCTACTCCTAAAGTTCTTCGTCCTTTATCTGCAAAGCTCTTCACAGTGTCTAATATGTTCTTTTTTGCATGTTGATCGGGATTACATAGTTCTATTATTACTTGAGCAGCTCCTTTTGTAACGTAAAAAGTATTTCCCTTATTATCTTTAATTGTTGCGTCAGCTCTTTTTCTTACAGGGTCAAAAGGAACATATTTTTCTTGTGTATAATTTTTTAATTCGTCTTTATTTTTTATTGCATTGATAATTGCAAGGTCTATTGGGTCCTGATTTTCTTCTTTTGATGCTAACGCTCCTTGAATTATTAATGAGTCAGGAGAATTGTTTTTGTTAAATGGTGTAGAGTCTCCTAATGATATTTTGTTTTGTGTTAGCGTTCCTGTTTTGTCGCAGCACAAAACGTCAAGTCCTGCCACTTCTTCAATTGACTCTAACTTGGTTACTATTGCCTTTTTTTTGGATAACATTAATGCGCCCAGTGCCATTGTTACTGAAAGGACTGCCGGAAGAGCAACTGGAATGGATGCTATTATCAATATAAGAACGAATTGAATTAACGTTAGATATGAAGCGCCTCTAATTAATTCTACTATTATTAAAATAACAGCTAGAAACAGACTTATGAAAATTAAGTAATCACCAATTTTAAGAACAGCTTTTTGAAAATGAGAAACAGACTTAGCTGTTTCAACCAGTTTTGTTGTTTTTCCGAAAAATGTGTTTTTGCCTGTAGCTGTAACAATAGCTGTCATCTCACCCTGTTTTGCTACAGAACCTGAATATATAATATCATCCTTTTTTTTATTAACAGGTAGAGATTCACCTGTAATAGATGATTGATCAACGGAAAGGTAATCTCCATCAATTAATTTTGCATCTGCAGGAATTATATTGCCCAGACGTAATTTAATTATATCTCCAGGTACAAGTTCATCTGCATTTATTTGCGACCATTTATTATCTCTTTTTACTATGCATTTTAGCGCTAACTTTTTTTTCAGAGCTGCAATAGCATTTCCTGCCTGAAATTCTTCCCAAAAGTCAACGGCTCCGTTTAGTAGAAGTAAAACAAGAATGATATGAAATTCAGCATAATGGCCTACAATAATTGATAATATAGCAGCTATTTCAATCATCCATGGAATAGGTCCCCAGAAATATTTTAGAATTTTCATAAAAATAGATGCTTTCTTTTCTTCAATCGAATTTTTACCGCATTTTTCCAGTCTTTTTTTTGCTTCAGAATCATTTAAACCGGAATTGCTGGACTCTAGTTCTTTAAAAATATCTTCTGTTTTTTTATTCTTTACTTCGTCTGATTTAATAAAACATTTATCCATAATATTCTAATATAAAGATGGTTGCAGCTGTAAGCATTAATTATTGTTTGTTATTAAACCTTAAAGTAACAGATAAAGAATTTTTAATTAATATTTTTATTATTATAAATCTTAATTATTGTCAGCTAATTACATTATTGCTATTTATTAAATGGGGTGATCATAAAGGTTATGAAGCAAAATAGTTATCTTATAATTACTTCTTCAGGTGGTAATGGTCTTGTTCAGGCAGCGCATGCAAAAGAACAGGAGATAATGTTAATGGATAAAGATGCTAATGTAGTAACTAAAGACCTTATGCTTCAGTGGGCAATGTGGCCTATTGGTAAATATGGGGTGGCTTTGTGGAATGTCTTTCAAAAAAGAGGCAATATTTTTCTTCAGGATGTGTTTGTAAAATGTGAGGGGATGGCTGATTATATTTTTTTCCCTCATGTGTTTTTTAAAACGCTAAGGACATTATTTAAGCATAAAATTGATTTTGTTATTGATACTCAATGTGTAGCAACTTCTGCAATAATTAAGGCTGTAAGGCTTTATAATAAGCATTCTAAGAAAAATGTTTTTGTAGATAAATACATAGTTGATCTTCCAACTATAAGGGCAGCTCATTTTTTCAAAAATATAAAAAAACTATCTAAAAAGGATAAAAATTTAATAAGGATCATCTCTTTAGAGCCATTATTATCAATGAATGAATCTGAAGAAGATTTTTGGAAAAAACATACTGGATTAGAACTAGACAAGATAAGACATGAAAAATATTTTATAAGACAAGGATTTAAGAAATATCAGAATATGAAAAGAGATGATAACGATTATACAATTAGAATTAGCGATCATAATAAAAACAATGAATTTCTTCTTAAAAAAGATGATATGTTGATAAGTTTGATATTAGGCTCTCATCCATCTTTTGATTCTACATGTGATTATGTAAAACGAACTATTGATTTTTATAAGAATAATTCTATAGACAGAGATATTTACATGTTTGTATATTGCGGTGAGGAAAATAGCCGTCTTTTTAATGAAGTAATAAAGATTATATCTAAAGAAAAAGCCTTTCCTATAAATTTGAATATTATTCCAATGCCTTTTCAGAATGATGAATTTATAGCTTCTTTATTTTTTAGAAGCGATTTAACTATTACATGGTCAGGCGGTCAGACGGTTATGGAGATTTTGGCAGTAGGTGACGGCAAGCACTGTATACATTCTGAATCAAAGCACGAAAAGTCTATGGA
>CAYPMA010000010.1:0-20495 GCA_964411685.1 uncultured bacterium | reverse complement strand
ACCTTATGCCAATAACCTTTTTTAATCAACGGAGTCTTTTGAAAAAAAATTTTATAATCACTTTCAGATTAAAAAAAGCTTCCAATATTTTTCAGCATATTTAACATCTTCTGTAACAATATTCGTAACAATCTGAATATGAAAAACTAAATACTAACAATACTAATACTATTATTGGTCTTAACATTCTATTCTACGACAATTTGTTCAAAGATAAAATATCTTATAAATTATTTCATATTTCAAACACTGTATTTTCTTAAAATCTATTTACTATTGCTGAGAAACACTCTCATCCAATGGTTGCGTATTTTCGACTGTTACATCTGATGCACTTGGGCTTAAAAGCTCTTCTATTTCAAATTCATCATCATTTCCCAAAAAACTTAAATTAAGCCTATGAACAATTAAAGAAATTTTTAACATATCATCAAATTTTGAATCCCCTGTATCAGGTATACTTAAAATCTCAAATAACTTTCCACTATCTAGATAATCCGGATCATATTTTACATAATGATTATCCATATATCTCATTAAATTACTTAGAGATTATCTGCTGGATAAGTTCCTGTAATTAACTGTGTCATTATTATACTTCCTTTTTTATAAAATTATTATTTGATAGACAAAGACATTATACCTCACACTAATAATTATAAAATAATGATTACTATCAATTAGTTTATTATAATATTGACTATTTCCACTAATATAATTTAAAATTAATCCCTCAAAATTAAACTTTACAGGCTAATTTATGACATCAGAAACTCTTTTTATAAATCATTGTGATGGATTTTTCACTAAATTAACAAAGACTCCCTTGCTCGACAGAAAACAAGAATCATTAGAAGAAACATTCCCATCTTATGTACATACAGATAATTGCGGGCCAATGATAAGCCAAAAAGATGTATTTTCTTATGATTTAAAAAACTATAGCTTCTCATTCATTGAATATTCAACACAAACTCTATTTTCAATAGCAAATAGTATAACATTATTGATAGCTTCTCCTTTTGCAATACTAGTTGATATATATAGAACATGCGCAAAAAAAATTAGCTTTTCTACATCACTAAAAAACATATATGTCATTCCTGTGCATGTAATAATTCATTCTATAAATTTAGCAATTATTACACCAATAATACTTGCATTGAGAGTAGTAGCTGCCGTTCAAAAAACAGTAGGCTTTCTTGCATGGCATACAGGAGAGTTTTTAGTAAGGCAGGTTAAATCGATTTTTAACAAATCCCCAGATAATAAGTTTTCAGTCCTATCACATAAGATAGAGTACAGAAATTATGTTTATAACTCTATTGGTATAACCCTATTGGCAGCCTCTGCCCTTTGCATTAATATATTACCAATACAATTATTAGCGCTACCTATACTTGCCGGAAGTTTATATGGAACTATAAACAACCTGTTTACAGTCAAAAAATGCCCTGAATATTATACAATGGGACATCCATATGAAGGGAAAAGCTTAAGAAATCATGCTATTAAGACAAACAGCATGTTCATTAAGCCTTTTGTAACTGGTTGTTATGCAACTACATTTGTTTCAAAAGCTGCGGCAATATTCATCGCAGCAGCAGGAGCTCTTCCTTTTACTGCAGCTGTTTTACCAATAACCTATGCTGCAGCAATGATTGGAACATTATCAGTAATTTCTATTATAGCCGGCGGAATATTTTCTAAAATTAAAGAACGCAATATTCAAAAAAACATAGAAGAATATGCAGAGTTAATAGGAGTTAAAATAACAGATGAAGATTTAGAGAGAACTTGGGAAGAATTTAAAGCTTATCATTATGAAGTGTCAAATCAAAAACTTCATAGCATAGTCGATGAAACTGAAAGATTTAATTTTACAAATAAACTTGTTGATATTGATACTTATATTACAAAATATTCAACCGCATTGCCTAATGTAGATTTTTCTGGAAACCCTATTAATAAAAACCAACCTCTCCTGCCTCTTAAGTATATTGCTCCATGGCACTCAAACGCTACCCGTAATGGAACAGGCTATGTAGTTATGAGGTTAGGTGCTATAATTTCTATAGCAGCAACTGTAGCCCTTAGAATATTAATTTTGTAATATTAAAATTTTAATTTCACTTATTAAAATATTAAGTCATTCTAAAATATTTTTATAAAATATTTTACTTGAAGATTTTAAAAATCATAGATAAAATATAAGCATTATTATCAAATAAATCTGCAATTTAGGAAAAACTTATGCTAAAAAAACTTAAAGTCATTTTAGAAGTTCAAGAATTAGACATGAAAATGCTAAGGCTGATGAAACTAAAAAAAGAAAGACAAAAAGAATTACATCATATCGACTCATTAAGAACAGATTTAAAAGAACAGCGTGAAACTAAAAAAGTTGAAATTGAAGATTTAAATAAAAATATTATTATACAAGAAAATAAAATAGTAGAAATCAAAGATAGAATTAAAAAACTAGAGGCAAAGCAAAGCAACATAAAAAAAGTTGATGAGTTCAATGCCCTAACACATGAAATGACTCAGGCTGAAAGAGAAAGAGTAGCCTCTGAGCATGTAGCTTCCGACATGATTGATAAGAGAAACATGGAAGAAGAAATTTTAACAAAATTAAAAGATAGTTTGGAATCAACAGAAGAAAGCAGCATCTCTTTGGAAACAGAAATTAAAAAAAACATCGATCTTATAAACAAAGAAGGCAAAGAACTAAAAGGACAAAGAGATAAGCTATTAGAAAATGCAAATCCTGAAATTTTAAAAATCTATGAGCGTCTATTAAGAAATAAAAAAGATAGAGTAGTTGTACCTATCGAAAATAGAACTTGCAGCGGATGCCATATAGCATTAACTGCTCAACATGAAAACCTCGTAAGAAAAGGTGAAAGGCTAGTATTTTGCGAGCATTGCTCAAGAATATTATACTGGCAGGAAAGCGAAGAGCTGGAAGACTCAACAATAGCTACAAGAAGAAGAAGAAGAAAGGTTGCTCAATAATAATTTACAGGGAAGGCAGGCAATCGCTTTTTGATATTATCAGAAAGAGGAAAGTCCGGACTTCATAGAAAAGGATACCAGAGAAACCCTGGAAGCCGATAAGGCTATGGAAAGTGCAACAGAAAACAAACCTCTAACATCACTGTTAGACAGGATGAAAATATAAGTTTTATAAACTTATCACATTGTTAGTAATAACAAGTGCTGCAAACCCTATCCGAAGCAAGACAAAAAGATTAAATTATGTTTTTCGCATATAATCTGGTTAGTCGCTTGAGGGCTTTAGCGATAAAGCCCCTAGATGAATGATCGCCGAATACAGGATCCGGCTTATAGCCTTCCCCTATTTTGCTCTTGGATGAGACTTCTCATATACAGCTCTTTTTAATGTTGAAGATACATGAGTATATATTGTTGTTGTTGATAATGATGTATGCCCTAAAAGCATTTGAATGGTTTTTAAGTCCATTCCATTCTCAAGCCAATGTGTCGCTATCGTATGGCGAATAGTATGTGGAGTAATATGTTCTACAAAGCCGCATTTTTTTAAATAGAATTTAAAATGTCTGTCAACAGATCGTACTGAGATCCTTTTTCCCCACTTATTTAAAAATATTGCATTTTGATCTTTCTCTTTATCATGAGACTTTGTTTTTTCATATCTAATGGGATCATTTAAATATTTCTCTATCCAATGAGCAGCTGTTTTAGTAATTGGAACTATTCTTTGCTTTTTACCTTTTCCAAATATTTGCAAAATATTGTTATCGTTATCAAAGTCATTTCTATCAAGATCAACAAGCTCGCTTAATCTTAAGCCTGAGCTATAGAACAGCTCCATTATAGCCCTGTCTCTTAATCCTAAATATGTCTCAGTATTTGGAGCATTGAAAAACGTCTTCACCTGATCATAATTCATCGTTATCGGAAGTTTTTTTTCTCTTTTAGGGCTTTCAATATCTTCAACAGGATTAGAATTTAGAATTTTTTCCTTTAGACAATATTTAAAAAAAGAACGTAAAGAAGAAATCCTTCTCATTATTGTTCTATTTTTTTTATTGTTTTTATTTAGAACCGTTAAATATCTTCTTATGACCCACTTATCTATTTTTTCAATAGATACATCCGAGGAATTAAATTCTTTTTTTAAGAAATTCTCAAAAGTTATTAAATCAATTTTATATGCTCGTAAAGTATGAGATGATGAAGATTTAACCATTTGCAGGTAATTTAAAAAAGATGTAACTGCTAATGAAAATAATGAATTTCCCATTACAAAATGCCCCTATCCTGGATAAGAGATAGCAGATTCTAATAATTTTTATAATACTTATTTTTTTATTATCTATTTTTCACTGAAGAAAAAAGATCCTTTGGAAGAGGAATAGGTTTAAAATTATCATTAATAAAACAATGTGTTGATTTTGCTTTGGAGATCAATTCACCTTTTCTTAAAATCTCATATTCAAAACGCATTCTAACCTTTGAGTCGCAAAATATTTCTATATTAATTTCTATATCCTCTAAAGAACGAAGAGGCTTAATGTACCTTATTGATAAATCAACAACAGGACAAAGAATTTTATTTTTTTCTAATTCGTTTATGTCCCAGCCCATTTTCTTTAATAGATCAAGACGTGCTACCTCAAGATAAACGACATAGGCTGAATGATGTATTATTCCATCCTGTCCTGTTTCAGCATATCTTGTCTTTATAAAACATTTGTGTTTCATTTTAGTAATTAAATATCTGTTCTATTATAATGTTACTAGTCCAATTATATAATACATATGAAATTTAATAAAAATAAATTTATTAGTCTTTCTTTAGAAAAACAGCATAAAGAACTTTCCAAGCTTTTAAAAAAAGCTTATATAAAGCTATTAAAGAATTTACCTATTGATGAAGAGATAACTTTATATAACACATTTCTTTTATGGATAAATGAAAAACCAATAGAAAGCACATCACTTCAATCTTTATCTGATAAATTCCATTATCATCTAAGACTTGCAAATATTAACATACATGAGACGGATTTTCTTCCGTCTGTAAGCACTTTAGACATACAATCAAATACTCCTTTTAATGATATTGCAATATACCTGGATAATTTAAGATCCGCCCAAAATATAGGAAGTATAATAAGAACTACTGAAGCTCTTAGAATAGGGAAAATATATTTTTCTAAAGACACTCCGTTTATTGATCATAAAAAAGTTATAAAAACATCTATGGGAACAAGTGATATTGTTCCATGTTTTAATGACTTTGATTTAAATAAACTCCCAAGGCCTTTTATCGGACTGGAAACAGAAAAAACAGCACAAAACATTAATGATTTTTCCTTTCCAAAAAGCTTTACTCTGATACTTGGGAATGAAGAATACGGAATATCTCAAAAGCTTTTGAAATCAATTGATATCTTTGTTAAAATACCTCTTTTAGGAAATAAAAATTCTATCAATGTTGCATGTGCATATGCAATTGCAGCTAATAAAATTATAAACTAATGCCCATAAGAAAAACTGAAGAATCCTCTTCTCTATTGTTATATTTGTTTTTAAAAAATCAAATAACTGAAAAAGATTTCATAGAATCACACTATAACGATGATCCAACCCTGCAATTACAAAGGATATCTGTTATTAAAGATATTATATTTGAAACCTCAAAATATCCATTAAAATTTGAAGATAGCTATTATCATGAAATACAACATATCACTCCCACTAATGAACAACAAACTGTTCTTCAATCATTAGTTGAAAAATATGCTAGCAGATGTCTTTTAGAAATAGGAGAAAGCTTAGCTGCATTAGAAAGAGATTCTCTTTAAATCTTCTGCAACTTCAACATTTTTAAAAACTTTTTCTGCTTCTTCTTTAAAAAGATTTTCATCCTGATATCTCGCAGAAAAATGTGTAAGAATAAGTTTTTCAACATTTGCTTTTTTAGCAATAGTAGCAGCTTCTTTTGCCGTCATATGCATATATTCTCTAGCTATGTTTTTATGCTCTTCCAAAAAGGTGCTTTCACAAAGTAATACCTTAGCATCCTTTGCAAGCTCTATTGCCTCTTCACAATAAGTACTATCTAGTACTACTGCTATAGTCTGTCCTTTCTGTATCCAACTAACTTCTTCCAGTCTGACTGTATTACCGTCTATTTTGATCTTTTTCTTTTCTTGCAGCTCTTTTACTTTCGGTCCAACGACACCTTTTTTAGCTAATTTTTCTTTATCAAATTTAATTCTGTCCCTTTCAGTTATTCTCCAACCTACATTGTCTATTCCGTGTTTTAAAAATTTAGCTTCAATAATAAATTTATCATCTTCCTGAACAATACCATTCTTTTTAACTGGATGCTCAACAACTGATATATTCTCATGATAAGCACAAGAATATCTTAAGCGGTCGAAATACTTTTTACCGCTGGCAGGATAATAACACTGTATATCATGAGATACCTTGTCCAAATTAAGCCTTAATAGCACAGAGCCTAACCCTAAACAGTGATCGCCATGAAAATGCCCAATAAAAATACGCGTAACAACAGTAGGCGCAACATTGGCAAATATAAACTGCCTTTGAGTTCCTTCTCCCGGATCAAATAATAAGCCCTCATCATTCCATCGTATTAAATATGCGCCATGATTCCTATTACGTGTATGCTGCTGGCTTGAACAACCTAATATTACAATATCTTTAATGCTCAATGGGCCTCCAAGAAAAAAACGACATTCTTCCTAATACCCATCCAGCTATCGCACCTGAAATATGTGCCGTATTAGCTATCATCTGATAAAACTCTTTATTAAAAAAGACCTGCATTACAAATGTAAATATTTGAAGAGCTAAGATTGCAAGGATATAGAACATTAAAAATAAAAAAACTATTCTCTGAAGGGGATATCCTTCCCATGGAGCAATTTTTTGCCTGCCCCATATAAATCCTACCATACCCATAATTATGCCTGAGAAACCCAAGAAATAAGGGCCGCTCATTAAATACTGAAGTGTATTAGAAATAACTCCTACAATGATCACTAAAAGCAAATATTTTAATTTGCTTATCCTTTCTTCTATCTGCTTTCCCAGCACCCATAACCAAAGCATATTAAATATAATATGTAAAAAACCACCATGTAAAATACATGGTGAAATTAACCTATAAACTTCCCCTTGTTTAATCTTAACAAACATCTCGGGAAGTTTTGGCAAGGCCATTTTCGGATTTTTTAATTTTAAAACCATCAGGTCATATAAACCTTTTGGCTGTTTTTCAAATTTCTCTACAAACTCTAATATTTGAGGCTGTTCATCTAGCGGCTTCTCATAATTAATTTCAAGATTTGGTATCTGTTCATTAAATTCTTCTAAATCTTTTGGAACGTCATATAAAAGAGCAAGCTGAATAGGAGTAAATTGATAGCCCGGTAAAAATGCATTTTTTTGTTTTAGAGTATTCTGCTGCATAAAACTTATTAAAAATACCAATACACACAAAGCAAAGAAAAAACCTGTTAAAATATAAATTGGAGGCTTTTTATTTTCATCTTTAGAAGGAATGATTTTTTTTAATTTCTCATAATCCTCATCTTCATTTAATTCAGGCTGAGGCTCTTCTTTTATTATTTCCTTCAAGGAAACATCATATTTATGATCATTTGGGTCTTTTAAAAATTCCTGCAAATAGTTTGAGGCAAGTTCCAATTTATCTTCGTCATGAACCCATATAGAATATGAAAACTTATCTTTTTTATTATCAAGCTGCATCTCCAAAGTATTTTCGATTTCTTCTTTCTGTAAAAAAAGAGAAAACCGTCTCGCCTGCTGTTCATGATCAAAAGAAGCTACTAATCGCATAATTTAATTTTCCTAATTATTTCAGTTGTGGAAAGGCTCTCAATCCTTTTTACCAAATGTATCTTTCCCCCATTAGATACCACAACATCTTTTTCAATACAATTCTGTCCATACTCTTCGCCATTAACATGAACTGCAGGACAAATAATTGATAAAATATTTATCGGGTCTGTTTCTTCAAACCATGTCACAAAATCTACAAAAGATAAAGCAGATATTAACTGCATTCTATAATGCAAAGGAATAATCGGCCTATCATTACCCTTATATTTTTTTATTGAACCATCGCTATTTAATGCAACTATCAATTTATCTGCTTGCAGAGAGGCCTCATACAACATGTGCAAATGCCCTGCATGCAGAATATCAAAGGATCCATTAATAGTTGCTATAGAATAATTTTTACTTTTTAGTTCTTCTACTATTCTTTTTAGGTTTTTTGGATCTAATATTTTTTTTAGGCTTTGGTTTTTCCAGTTTTTTTTCATAATTTTTTGAAAAAGCTATTTTAAATACATCATCATAATGTGACACAAAATGAATTTTTAATCCGTTTTTTAAATAATCCGGTAATTCATCACAATCTCTTTGATTCTCTTTTGGGAAAATAAGAGATTTCATCTTCGATCTTCTTGCTGCTATCAATTTCTCTTTAAGACCTCCTATAGGGAGAACCTTTCCAGTCAATGTTATCTCTCCTGTCATTGCCAATTTTTCAACAACAGGCTTTTGTAATAGCAATGAAAGCACTGCCGTTAACATAGTAATACCTGCTGATGGGCCGTCTTTAGGAGTTGCACCCTCAGGAATATGTATGTGCACCTGTGTCTTTGGGAAAAATTCAATCTTAGGGGCATATTTCTTTGCCGAACTATGCAGATAACTCCAGGCAATCTGCGCTGACTCTTTCATCACATCGCCTGCCTGACCAGTTAATTTCATATCGGTTTTCTCATAAGGATATTTAACTGCTTCGACATATAATGTTGCTCCGCCAAGAGAAGTCCAAGCAAGTCCTGTGCATACGCCTATAGGCATTTCTTCAAATAATAAATCCTCAGTAAAAACAGGCTTTCCTAAAAAATCTTTTAGATTATCTTCTGTAATAAGAAATTTATTTTCTTTTGGATTCCTTGCAATTTTTAAAGCAACCTTCCTTAAAATCTTTTTAATATTATTTTCTAAACTTCTAACACCAGCTTCTCTTGCATAAGAATTACTTATTTGAGCTAAGCTTGTTTTTGAAAATTGTATCTGATTGGCCTTTAATCCCATGTTCTTTCTGTTCCTTGGGATTAAATATTTCTTTGCTATCTCAATCTTTTCTTTTTGAATATATCCTGACATCCTCATCACTTCCATACGGTCTTTTAAAGGCTCAGGTATAGTATCAAGAACGTTAGCTGTAACAATGAACAAAATATTTGAAAGATCTGTTGGAACATCTAAGTAATGATCTAAGAAATTCTTATTCTGTTCAGGGTCCAATACCTCCAATAATGCTGAAGCAGGATCGCCATGATAGCTCATTCCAATTTTATCAACTTCATCAATCATAATTACAGGATTCATTGCTTCTGCCTGCTTGAGAGCCTGCACCATCTTACCTGGCATAGATCCAATATATGTTCTTCTATGACCTTTTATTTCAGCCTCATCTTTCATTCCGCCGACTGAAAATCTATAAAATTTTCTATTTAAAGTTCGTGCTACACTTTTTCCTATACTTGTTTTACCAACTCCCGGAGGACCAACTAAACAAATAATACTCCCTTTTATGCCTCCTGATAATTTACCGACCCCAATAAATTCCAATATTCGTTCTTTAATATCTTTCAATCCATAATGATCTTCTTCTAATATTTTTTCTGCCGCTACAACATCATGGTTCTCTTCACTAAAAATTCCCCAAGGAATAATTGTTAGCCAGTCCAGATAATTTCTACATACGCTATATTCAGGAGAATGTGACTCTATAGAAGATAGTTTATCTTTCTCTTCATCAATAACTTTTTGAACTTCTTTAGGAACTTTTCTTTTTTTAAGCCTTTCATTAAATTTTTCCATATCACAGGCCTTATCATCTTTTGCCATTCCCAATTCTTTTTTTATCGCTTTCAGTTGCTCTTTCAAAAAGAATTCCCTTTGAGCTTTAGATATTGTTGCTTCAATTCTTTGATTAATGGTGCTTTGAAGTTTACTCAAATCTAATTCTTTTCGTAATAAAATAAGCGCTTTATCAATCCTTTTCTGAAGATCAAAAGAAGACAAAACTTCCTGAAGCTCATCTCTATTGGCTGTAGTTAAAGCAACAGCAAAATCTGCTAGCCTTCCGGGTTCTGTAAAGTCTGAATGACCTAAAAATATCTGTAATTCTTCTTTAAAAAGAGGATTTAATTTTAATAACTCTTTAATGGTTGTAACAATACTTATTGAATAAGCCTTTAATTCCTTGCTTAATTCTGAAAGAGGTGGATCGTCATGATATTGTACTGAGGCTTTTAAATATTTATCTTCTATAGACTTTTTAATAGATATTCTATTTTCCATGTTAAGAACTACTTGGGCCCCACCGCTTTCCAATGGAATAATCCTCAATATTCTTGCGACAACACCAACATCATAGAGCTCATCAACTGAGATCTTGTAAATATTAATATCCTCTTTTTTTGTTAAAAAAAGGCCTAAGCATTTATGTTCACTCTTGGCAACAATTTTCAATACCTCATAGAACTTTCCAGTCTCAATTAAAATAGGGGCTGCCATACCTGGGAAAAAAGGTCTCTTGCTAAGAGGCAAAATATAGAGGTCTTCAGGATACTGAATAGAAAGATCATTTGCCTTTTCAACTTTATTTTCTTCCAGTATTTGTTCTTCTTTAATTGGTGCCTTAATTATTTCATCATGCTTCTGGTCATCATTAGGATTATTCAAAAGAAACCTCTTTTTGTTTAAATTTTCATATAATTTAACAAGTTCTAATAAAAAGCTCAATAAGGGCTTTTTTTATTAGCTATTTTCATATATACTATTAAAAATTAAAGGTGACAAATTTTTCTTTTGAATGTCAATGAATATGTATAAATTAATTATTGATACCAGCAAAGATGATGCATACGTACTGCTTGCTAAGGATGATTCCATAGTAAGGTGCTTAACCATTACAAAAAAAGATTCTTATTCTACTCATATTTTCTCATCAGTAATAAATTTATTAAAAAATAATAAAATCTCACTAAAAGACATTAAATACATAGGATGCTCTATAGGTCCTGGATCATATACAGGCCTTAGAATTGGTGCTGCTATAGGAAAATCTTTAGCCTTTGCTGAAAATATACCGCTAATTGGTTATTGTTCTATGCATGCCATAGAACATGTTGAAGAACAAGATCCTTTTATTATTGCTCAGGATGCCAAATACAGAGGAATGTATATTATTAAGGCAAAAAACAATAATGATAATATTGAGTTTATTTCCTCCCCTGAATTGATTACACAGGAAGATTATAAAAAAAATTATTCAAATAATTATAAAATTTTTTCTTGTGACCATCTGAAAATTCAAGAAAAATTTAAATCAGATAATTTTTTTATTCATCCTATTGAATATTCTCATTATACTGTGATTAACATTTGTAATAAGATGTTCAATAATAATGAATTTTCATTAGATACAAATCTAAATTTTATTTACTAATAAAGAAATTATGAAAAAAAGAGAGTCGTGGGGATCCACATTAGGATTTATATTAGCCACATCAGGAGCTGCAATAGGCCTTGGCAACATACAACGCTTCCCATACATCGTATCTGAAGGAGGAGGAGCAGTATTTGTATTGATATACCTCCTATGCATATTACTTATCGGCATACCTTTAATATTAGTTGAATTTTCTATAGGAAGGTTTTCACAAAAAAACCCTGTTGATGCAATAAATACAATAAAACCTTCCTCAAATTGGAAATATGTAGGCGCTTTAGGCATATTAACAGCATTTTTTATATTATCCTATTACTCGGTTATAGGAGGATGGACAATAGGGTATTTCATCCAGATGATATGCAATGTCCAAACAGATTTAAACAGCTTTTCATCCAACCCGGTATATGTTTTTGGATATATGGCCCTTTTTATATGCATAACCATGCTAATAGTTATTAAGGGAATAAAAAAAGGCATCGAAAGATACAGCAAGATTTTTATGCCTATACTTTTTGTTATACTTCTTATTTTAATAATAAGGTCATTAACACTTCCAAATTCTGCAGAAGGAATCACGTATTATTTAAAACCTGATTTCTCAAAATTATCAAAAAAAGTTTTCATGCTAGCTTTAGGACAAGCTTTTTTCTCTCTATCCATAGGTGAAGCAGTATTGATAACATATGGAAGTTATACATCTAAAAAAGAAAACTTATTTTCAGCAGGAATAAGCATCGCAATCTTTGACACTCTGATTGCCTTATTTTCCGGACTTATAATTTTCCCTGCCCTTTTCTCATTTAACGAAATTCCAAATCAAGGTGTTGGCCTAAGTTTTATTATATTGCCAAAAGTGTTTTGTCAAATGCCTTTAGGGAATATATTTGGAGCGCTATTTTTCATTCTTTTATCTTTTGCAGCACTAACAACATCTATAGCATTATTGGAAATGCCCGTTATGTACCTTATCGAAAAAAAGAAATGGTCCAGGAAAAAAGCTGTATGGATAATGGGATCTTTAGCATTTTTAATAGGAATACCCTCAGCACTTTCTCATGGGGCAAATAATTATCTTTCTAAGATAAAAATTCCATTTTTAAATGTTTTTGGCTTTTACAATATTATGGATTTCATATGGGGAAATTTAGCTATGGTAATTTGCGGAGGCCTTTTATCAATATTTACTGCATGGGTATGGAAAGCTAAAAATGCTTCAAAAGAACTATCAATTTCCTCAAAACAATTCAGCTATGTAAAAAATATTTGGATTTTTTTAATTAAATATTTTGTGCCCCTCGGAATAGCTTTAATACTTATAAATTTATTTTTTTAAAGAGTTTTTCCATTACTTTGATTAGTAGAATCTTGATCAATAAAAGAAAATCTTCTATTATAACAACATTAAAATATTTAAATTTTATATTGGAGTGATATTTAATGCCAAAAGTTAAAGTTCGTATTGGAGAACCCATTGATAAAGCACTAAGAGCTTTAAAGAAAAAAATTGATAAAGAAGGGATAATGAAATCTGCTAAAGCACATCGTTTTTATGATAAACCTTCTGTCAAAAAAAGATTAAAATCTAAAGCAGCAAGAAAAAGAGCTAAAACAGCTTCTAGGAAAAAAGTATAATTATTAGCACTTAGTCTTTTTGTTTGCTAAATTTTCTTTGTTCTAATATACTATTTGCTATAATGAAAAAAATATAAGCATAATTAGAAAAATATTATGACTTATTATTATAAAATTCTTGACATTTCTAAAGGCGCTACAGCTGACGAAATAAAAAAAGCTTACAGAAAAAAAGCTTTAAAATATCACCCTGATAGAAATCCTAACGACCCACAAGCAGAACAAAAATTCAAAGAAGTTTCAGAAGCTTATGAAGTCCTTTCTGATGACAATAAAAGACATATCTACGATCAGTACGGAAAAGAAGGCCTTAATGGGGCAAGTATGGGCCACGGAGCCGGCGGTTTTGGCGGATTTTCCTCTATGGAAGAAGCTCTTAGAACTTTCATGGGCGCCTTTGGAGGAGCAACATCCGGCGGCGAATCAATATTCGACTCCTTTTTTGGCTTTGATACAAGATCTTCTGATAATTACCAAAGAAAAGGAACAAGCAAAAAAACTTATGTTACTATTTCCTTCGAAGAATCAGCAACCGGTGTAGATAAAGAAATATTGTTAACTAATAATGTTACATGTTCTTCATGTTCAGGATCTGGAGCAGCTTCTTCAAACGGAGTAAAAACCTGTCCTACATGCCACGGTCAAGGACAAATTTATCAGTCACATGGCTTTTTTAGCATGTCATCAACATGTCATCAATGCCAAGGCGCTGGAAAAATAATCACTAATCCATGTTCTACATGCCACGGAACAGGAAAAATTAAAGAAAAACAAAAAGTTAAAATACATATTCCACCAGGTGTTGACAATGGAATGCGCCTAAAAATGACAGGCTACGGTGATGCTGGAGAAAATGGAGGACCACCTGGAGACCTATATGTTCTTATAAAAGTTAATCCTCATGATACCTTCACAAGAGAAAATGAT
Organism: uncultured bacterium; assembly: GCA_964411685.1. GTDB lineage: Bacteria > Chlamydiota > Chlamydiia > Chlamydiales > SM23-39 > CAYPMA01. The sequence goes on along the minus strand of CAYPMA010000010.1, from coordinate 6,343 downwards.
GATGTTTATATAGATTTACCAATATCTTTTACTGAAGCAAGCCTAGGCACAAAAAAAGAAATACCAACACCTTTAAAAGAAACATGTAAAATTACAATTGCTGAAGGAACTCAATCAGGCAAAATTTACAGAATAAAATCTAAAGGATTCCCCAATGTTCAAGGAGCAGGAAAAGGCGATTTATTTGTAAGAATAATTGTTGAAACACCTGTTAAGCTTACTGAAAAACAAAAGAATATTCTTAAAGAATTTGAAAAACTAGAAACTGAAGCAAACCAGCCAAATAAGCATAGTTTTTTTGATAAAATTAAGTTTTTTTTTACAAAATCTTAAATCAGTTTTCAGCAAAACAAACTTAAAGCATACTGCCCTGCATATGTAATTACAAATATGCAGCCCAATACCAGAAGAATCCCTATTATTTTGTCATAAATCTTTAATCCAAGAACAACAACATCAGGATTAAATAATTTTTTCCCTAATAAAATAGTCAAACTTACGCAAGCAATAATTATAACAGGATATGTCCATAAAAAATGAACCGGATTATAAAAAAAATAAACAAGAAGAAATTTAAAAGCTATACCGGATATTACATTAAGCTTACTGATAGCATAAAAAAGAAATTGTCCTGATAAAGCAAAGCTGGTATTTATCGCATTTATAGCCATTTATTTTTACACTTTTAGTTTTAAAAAAAATATTATAAACAGTTACAGTTTTATTTCTATTGTTTTTAAAAATGGAGTAAAAAAAATGGACATTCCAACAAGCTTTTCTATGCCGCCAGGAGAAAGCCAACACAAGTATTTTAGAAATCTTTGTATTGAATTTAAAAAACTAATAAAAAAAACTGATGATTTAGATTTATTGCAATTTGAAATGGAAAAACTAATTAATGCATCAAAACAAATTAACTGGGAACACAAAAACACAGATAAATTTAAAAAGGATAAGGCAGAAAAAACACTATTAAAAGTATGGACGGAATTTGATAGGTATTTCATGAACTTAAAAGACAATAAAGATAAATCTAATATGCAGGATCTATTAGATGCTATAGAAGAAGTTGAAGTACTTATATCTGAACAAAAAATAGATTAAGGAAGTTTTATGTTTTTTTTAACAATCGCATTATCAATTATATTATTATTTATATTACTAAAATCTTTATATGTAATTCCTCAGAGCAATGTTTATATTATTGAAAGATTAGGGAAATATCACAGAACAATACATGCAGGGTTTAACTTGATCCCTCCTATAGTTGAAAGAATTGCATACAAGCACTCACTCAAAGAAAAAGCTATAGATGTTCCTGTTCAGATATGTATCACAAAGGACAATATTGCAGTAGAAGTAGATGCAGTTTTATATTTACAAATTATAGACCCTCATAAAGCATCATATGGAATATTAGATTATCTTTTTGCTACAACACAAATATCTCAGACAACAATGAGAAGCGTTATAGGAAAGCTTGACCTTGATCAGACATTTGAAGAAAGAGATAATATAAATGCTCAGATTGTTGAAGCAGCAGAAAAAGCCTCAAAGCCATGGGGAGTTAAAGTTAACAGATATGAAATAAAAGATATAAAACCACCTAAAACTATAAATGATGCAATGGAAAAACAAATGAGAGCAGAGCGTGAAAAACGTGCTGTCATTGCACAATCAGAAGGTGAAAAACAGGCGCTTATTAATCTTGCAGAAGGAAATAAATTAAAAAAAATCAATGAAGCTGAAGGGCATGCAGCAGAAATTGAACTTTTATCACAAGCAACAGCTGAAGGACTAAAAAAAGTTGCTGAAGCCGTTCAATCTCCTGGAGGACAAGAAGCCCTTTCGCTTAGAATAGCGGAACAATACATAAAACAATTTGGAAATCTTGCCAAAGAAAATAATACAATGATAATACCTTCGAACTTATCTGACCTTTCATCAATTATTGCAACAGCAACTTCAATTTATAAAAATGAAACTAAAAAAGAAAAAATTGAAAAACTCATAAAGGCTGAGAAAAAATAAGTAATTTACAACGCGATATATAGCTGTTTAGCTATTTTTGTAAAAACCTCAACACATTGTAAAGCTTTAATATCCTGTTCTTTACTTAACTTTTGAAGATGCCTTAAATGCTCTCTTTTAAAATTATAACAAACATTTTGCGCATGCCATAAATTGAAAGAGACTTTTAATCCTTTGCAGATAAGATCTAAAAAATTCAAAATCTTTTTCAAAATATTAATATCAAAAGGCTCTTTTTTCCATTTTTCTACTAACTTAAAGAAGTAATTTTCCATAAGACCCTGTAAATATGGAGTAGAAATTTGTATCTTCCATTCTATAATCTTTTTAACTAATTCTTTAAATGACTCTGATTCGATATCTTCTTTTTCCAATCTCTGTTCAACTTCAATTGAAAAAAATGACTCTAATGATCTTTGCAATAAGTTAGAAAGATGAACATTATGACTTTTTAATTCCTTAATTATTAAAAAGTTCTTCTCTATAGTTTTTTGTAAATTTTCTTTTATGTCCTGCGAGGTTTTAAATAGGAAAAAATCAAACAATCTTTTCCTTTCATCAATAAATAAGTCCCAAACAGAAAATTTCTTGGCATCTTTTTCTGTTGCCAATAATTGTAAAACTTTCTTTTGCTGCTTCTTTTCAAAAGCTTGTTTTGCAGAAGATAAAATATGTTTATATTTTTCTTCATCATCAAATAAAAATGCATATATCTGATAATTCTTTAAGTTAACAGATATGTAATTTAAAGTTTTTTCTTCCCAGGTAATTTTTGAAAATATCTTTATTTTTCCATTTGCAAATTTAAAAAGACCAAGATCAATCTTATCAAACTCTAACTTATAAATTTCAAAACAGAACAAATGATGGGTATTTGGATAATTATAAAAAAGTGTAGATATAGCATAGTGAGCACTCACCTGGTCCAATGAAATCGGATTAATAAATGTCTTGTAAATGTACTCTCCATTTTGAAACTGAGGCTCATTACTTTTTGCTTGTCTTAAAATATTTAAAAAATCTTCTTCCAGTTTATTGTCTTGCGATAATTCTATAACCCTTTTTGCATAGGATAAAATTTGAACAGTCTCAATACCGGAAATATCATCAAAAAACCATCCACAGCTTGTATACATAAGCATTGCATGCCTTTGCATTTCTAAATAACGCAACACTTCTTTTTTATCTTCATGAGACAATTCTTTATTTGCATTTCTTTTAAAAAATTCTTCAATATTTTTCTTAGAACGGTCCAATATTACATGAATATAATCATCTCTTGCCTTCCATGGATCCTTTAAATGCTGTTTCATCTTGTCTTCATATCTTCTTGCCATCTCATCACGTAAAAAATCTAAAGCATTCCTTAAATGCTCTCTCCACTGTTGATTGCCTTCAGGATATTTTCCCATATTACATGAACAGTCCCTGCACCATCTGCCAACGCCATGAGCGCAGCTCCATGCTGTCTTTTCATGTATTTCTGCTTCATAGCGAGGAGGGTTTTCATCTAAATATTTGGATAAATTTGTAATGGAAATATGATTTTTTTCTGCGTACCTGAAACAGGAAGCTAATGCCATATCTCCAAATTGCTTATGATGGCCAAAAGTTTCTCCATCAGTTGCTATCATAACAATTTGAGGAACATCTTCCTGATGAAAAACACTAATTAACCTTTTTGCTAATGATTCACCATTCTGCAAAAGCGGCCCAAAAGATATCTCAAAGGAAATACCTCCGTCATAGAAAAATATATTAATAGTCTTACCTGATGGAAGTTTTAATAAAAACGGACTATAAAGATAATATCCATCAAAAGGATCCTGCCACTCTTCTTCCCCTATCTTGCGGATTCTTTTTGCTTGAGAAGCAGCTAAAATAGTAAATTGTATTCCTTCTCCTGCCAATGCTTCTAAAGATTCTGTATCAACTCCGGTCTCCGGGAGCCACATGCCTTTTGGCTTTTTCTTAAAATGATATGAATAATCCTCTATGCCCCATATTACCTGAGTCTTTTTATCCCTTTCATTAGTAAGAGGCATTATCATATGATTATATGTTTGAGCTATAGCTGATGAATGATTATTGTGAACATGTAGGCTTAACTTTTCACCATGCCTTACCATATTGTAAACATACTGATTCTTATCTCTCATCCATTTCAAAAGTGTAGGCCCAAAATTAAAATTCATCTTCGAATAGTTGTTTATTATATCTATTATCTGTCCTTTATCATTTACAAGACGGGCAGCAGCATTAGGTAAGTAACATTCTTTTGCTATCCTTTCATTCCAATCATGATCAGGATAAGCCGAATCTTGCAATTCAATATCTTCAAGCCAGGGATTTTCTCTCGGCGGCTGATAAAAATGCCCATGAATACATATTTTTTTCATTTAACTTTCCTTTCTAATAATAGATATTGCAAGCGGAGATATCATAACAGAAATCGAATATGGTCTATTATGATGAGGTATTTCTTCAGCTGTAAATTCCTTATCATTGATTTTCCCACTGCCATTATATTTTATGTTATCGCTGTTAATTATCTCTTTCCACTTCCCTAAAAAAGGAACTCCTATTCTATAGTCTGTATAACATTCCGGAGTAAAATTACAAATAATAATAAGATAATTCCCTGAAGAGGCGTCTTTTCTTAAGTAACTATATATGCTTTTGGTGTAGTCTGATGTGTCTATCCATTCAAACCCTTCAGGATGAAAATCATATTTATACAAAGAAGGCTGCTCTCTATATAAATAATTTAAATCCTTAACAAATAACTTAGTTCTATTTTCATATGAATCTTCAGGATAATCCCACCTCATACCTGAATCATGGTTCCATTCATATCTTTGCCCAAATTCATTTCCCATGAATGTAAGTTTTTTTCCCGGATGAGTATATTTATACCCCATAATTAGGCGTATCGTAGCATATTTCTGCCAGTCATCCTTTGGTATTTTCTGATATAAAGATCCTTTGCCATGCGTTACCTCATCATGGGAAAAAACTAATAAATAATTTTCATTATAAGCATATATCATGCTGAAAAGTATTTCATCATGATGATATTTCCTATAAATAGGATCTCTTTCAATATAACGAAGAGTATCATGCATCCATCCCATGTTCCATTTGTAATTGAATCCTAAGCCCCCTGTTTCAACTGGCCTTGTTACCATAGGCCAGTTCGTAGATTCTTCAGCTATCATAAGTACATTTTGAAATTTCTCATGCACCATAGAATTTAAACATTTTAAAAACTCTATTGCCTCTAAGTTTTCATGCCCCCCATATACATTTGGGATCCATTCATTTTCTTTTCTGGAATAATTAAGATATAACATTGAAGAAACAGCATCTATACGTATACCGTCAACATGGTATTTATCAAGATAATAAAGAACGCTGCTTATCAAAAAGTTCATCACTTCTTTTCTGCCATAATTAAAAATAAGGCTGTTCCAGTCAGGATGAAATCCCTTCCTTGGATCCTCATGTTCATACAAATAAGTGCCATCAAAAAATGCAAGGCCATGTTCATCATTTGGAAAATGCGCCGGGGCCCAATCAAGAATAATACCTATGTCATGCTGATGAAGATAATCAATAAAATACATAAAATCCTGAGGATTACCGTACCTGCTGGTCGGTGAGAAAAAACCAAGTATCTGATAACCCCATGATCCATAGAAAGGATGTTCCATTACAGGCATCAGCTCAACATGCGTAAACCCCATGTCTTTAACATAATCTGTTATCTGATGTGCAAGTTCTCTATACGATAAAAAAGAGTTATCTTTTCTTCTCCATGAACCTAAATGAAGCTCATAAATTGAAAGTGGTGAATCAAAAGCATTTTTTTCCTTCTGTTTTTCCATCCATACTTTATCATTCCATTCATATGCAAGATCCCAAACAATTGACCCTGTCTTCGGAGGAGTCTCACTAAAAAATGCAAAGGGATCAACTTTATGTACTTCATAGCTTCCTTTTTTAATATGAAATTTATAAAGGTCTCCTTTTTTCACTCCCGGTATAAATCCTTCCCATATGCCTGAGCTGTCCCATCTTGCTGCTAAAGGATGACTGCCTGGTGTCCAATAGTTAAAATCCCCAATAACGCTTACGCTGTCAGCATTTGGAGCCCACACAGAAAAATATACACCATCCAGATTATTGTAGTTCTTCAAGTGAGCGCCCATTTTATCATATAACTTATAATGACGCCCTGCCTTGAAAAGATAAATATCAAGCTCTGTTAAATTAAAATCACCATGAACTACTGGTTCTGCCATATTCTTCC
>CAYPMA010000009.1:0-21383 GCA_964411685.1 uncultured bacterium | reverse complement strand
GAGCTATTGCAGCGTATAAAAAACAATGAGAAACTCCCTTTAATAACTTCATGTTCTCCGGGATGGATAAATTTTATGGAAAAATTTTATCCTGAATTAATTCCATATGCATCAACATGCAGATCTCCTATGGGCATGTTATCGGCACTTATAAAGACATATTATGCAAATAAGACGAAGATTGATCCTAAAAAAATTTATTCAGTAGCTATTATGCCCTGTGTTGCAAAAAAATATGAAATAGAAAGGCCTGAACACTATCTTGATGGGATGAAATTAACCGATGCCGTTTTAACAACCAGAGAATTAAATTGGTTAATTCATTGCTTTGGAATAGATTTTAAAAACTTGCCGGACTCAGATTTTGACGATCCATTAGGAGAATCAACTGGCAGCGGAGTTATATTTGGAACAACTGGCGGCGTAATGGAAGCAGCCTTAAGAACAGCAGCTGAAGTTATTACAGGTAAAAAATTAGAGAATGTTGAATTTACTGAGGTAAGGGCTGTTGAAGGATTAATAGAAAAAAGTTTAAAAATTGGGGATATGACCTTAAATGTTGGTGTAGCCAATGGAATAGTTAACGCAAAAGAGCTTTTGAACAAGGTTATTAATAATGAAAAACAGTTTCATGTAATTGAGATAATGGCCTGCCCTGGAGGATGTATAGGAGGCGGTGGCCAACCATATCCGCCAGCAGGCTATAGATTCTTAGATCCTAAATTGATTGCAAAGAGAGCAGAAGCGCTTTACAAAGAAGATAGGAATAAACAAGTAAGGGTCTCATATGAAAACCAAACAATAAAAAGATTATACAAAGAACTTCTGAAAAATCCAGGAAGTGATGTTTCTCATAAATTACTTCACACATCTTATCAACCAAAATATCCAAGAGGTATTAGATGAAGGACGATAAAGTAGAACAAATATGTTCTAAAATGCCAGAAAATATCCGTACTTTTATTGAAGAGTGCATGAAAAAAGAAAACCCAAACGGATACTTAATAGCTGTATTGCACAAAGTGCAGGAACATTTTAAATATCTTCCCGAAGAGCAGCTTGACGCAGTTTCCTATTTAATGCAAATACCTGCAGCAAGGATATCAGGGGTAGCATCTTTTTATCATTATTTTAGATTAAAAACCGTAGGTAAGTACATGATCAGTGTCTGCACTGGAACGGCATGTCATGTAAAAGGCGCTAATGCAATTATTGTGAAAATTAAAGAAAAACTAAAAATTGATTTTGGTGAGACAACAGAAGATAAAATGTTTACTTTAGAAGGAACAAGATGTATTGGAATGTGTGCCATGGCGCCAGTTATAAAGATTGGAGATGAAGTTTTTTCACATATTAAACCTGAAAAAGTATCTCAAATAATTGATGATTTTATTGAAAAGCATAAAGAGGAAAAATAATGCAATTATTTTTAATACAGCACGGCCCTGCAATTCCAAAAGAAATTGATCCAGAGCATGGATTATCAGAAGAAGGAATTAATGCCGTGAACAAAACAGCCCAGGCATTAAGTCAATTAGGAGTAACATTTGATTTGATAATAGCCAGCACTAAAAAAAGATCTATTGAAACTGCAAGAATCATCGCTGAAAAAGTTGGGTATTCTAATGATGATATTTTGCAGACAGATTCTCTAAAAGCTAAAGCGACAAAAGAGCAAACAATATCAATATTGTCTGAACATAAAGATAAAAACAGTATATTATTGGTAGGCCATTTACCGTCCCTAGTCGAATTAGTATCATATTTAATATCTGATTCTAAAGTAAATATTCAATATGAAATGGGTGGATGCTGCATGATAGATTTTGAGAAATTGGAAAAAGCCTCAGGTTCCTTAAAATGGTTTTTATCTCCAAGCATTATTGAAAGAATCCTATCTATATAACACTTTCAAAAGCTTTTAGGACTTTTTTTACTGTAACGAAATTTTGCCAAAACTTATCTTTTACCCTAAATCCTTTAAAATTAGGTAAAAATGTTGGTGCAACTATTAATTTTGTAGGAAGCCAGTCAGCCCTCCATAAATGCATTATCCTAAAGCTTCCTGCAACAGTTATAGAAGGTATTTGTAAATTTGATGCTAAATGAACAAATCCTGAGTCATTACCAATAACTATTTTAGATTCTAATATGTAGGAAGCAAGTTCATTAAGATCAGAAAATGTCTTAATATTAATTTTATCATTTTCAAAGTCTTTGTATTTTTCATACTCATGACAAGACATTCCTAAAACTACATCGTATCCCTTTTTTTGAAGTATTTTATATAACTTAATATATTTTGATTTTTTCCAATTCTTAGATTCAGTATTACTTGTAGGGTGTATTAATACTCTTTTTTCATATTTATTCTTTATAAGATAACATGGAGGGTTTATCCCATTATCTTTTGTTGAATCAGTAATATGAAGAATTTTTCCAACTGCATATGACATGTTGGTAGTCATGCTTTTTTTGGAATCAAAAACGATATCATTATCATTTAAAAAAATATGTTTAGATTTTTTCAAAGTCGGATAAATAAAAAAAGTTCTTGGAAATGTTATATTTTCTCTTAATTTTTTAAGTTTTTTAAAATAAGAGGCTTTGTGTTCTATGACAATTATAACATCATAACCCTGTAATTCTTTTTCTAATAAATCATCAGAAGGAATATCCTTATATGTGCAACTAAAAAACCAATCTTTTAATTGATGGATTAAGGAGTTATAGACTGTTACATCAAATCCACATTCAAACAAGTGATAAGCTATTATCATGGATAATAGCCCATCACCAATAGTATATTTCGAAATAAGAGCAGCTTTCATAATAAATTCTAATAATTCTAGAAGCTATGGAAGCAATTATGAAAAAGCAACTATTATTCTACTGGGTGGATGTTTACTGCCTGTAATTTTCCGTTTTTGCCTTCAGTTATTTCAAATTCAACTATTGTGTTTTCCTCTAATACTTGATCGGAACTTTCAATATTTGTTTGATGAAAGAAAATGTCTTTGTTTTCTCCTTCTGGCAATATGAACCCGTATCTTTTTCTTGGATCATACCATTTAACTGTTCCTTTTTTCATGAAAATACTTCCTTTTATAAAATTTTAAAATAAAAAGTCTTTTGTGTTTTTAAATAAAAACATTAGACTTTTCGAATAATGATCTTTTATCCTAGTATTAAGAACAAGTGTTTTTTTATGAAAAAATATATTTTTTTATTGTTTTTATTGTTTTTTTCATTTTTTTTTATGATTCAAAGGCATGTTTGCAAAAAATATTTTGACATGCGTCAAGTAAAAAATGGAAATAGCTATAAAGTATTAATAGTATGGACCAAAGGAATGGGAGAAAAAGAATGGTCCATGAGGATAAAAAACACAGCGGAAAAATTAGGATGGCAGTGCTATATATGTTCTAGTCATTTAAATTTATTAGAAAAAGTCTTCTTAAGTAACCCATTAGAAAAAGTTGTTAAAAAAGTTAATCCTGATTTTATTGTAACTCTTGAAGGAACAAAAACTATAAATTCTTCTGCTTTGCATTACTTATGTCTTTCAGGAGGTGCTAACAAATACTTCGGGACAACCAATAAATATGATATGAGAAGAATACATGGTTTTGATGGCTATCTGCCTTCATTTTCTGATGATATAAAGCTTAAACAATACATTGAATCAATTGGCAAGAAATATTACGGAATAAAATGGCTGCCTACATGCGGTAATTCTGAATATACAGATATTGAACATAAAAAAATATTTTATTGCGGATCGAACTGGGATAATAAAAGAAAAAGTAAAGACTATATAACATTATTTAAATTATTGGATGAAAATGAATATCTAGATCTGTACGGCTCTAAAAAACAGTGGAAACATATTAAACATTCACTAAAGGAAAAAATTCCGTTCGATGGTAAAAGTTTTTTTGATTATATGAAAAGGTCAGGGATAGTGTTGGTCTTACACTCAAATTCTCATATTATAGGAGATTCTCCATCTTCCAGAATATTTGAGGCAGCAGCAGCAGGATGTGTAATAATAAGCGATAAGCATCCCTTTGTTGTAAGGGAGTTTAATGATAGCATTTTATATGTAGATCAAGAAAAAACAGGCAAAGAGATGTTTGATCAAATTGAAAAACACCTTAAATGGATAAGAAATAATCCCCAAAAAGCAAGAGAACTGAGTAAAAGATCTAATCAGATATTTGTTAATAAGTTTACTCTAGAACAACAGTTGATAGAACTATCTGAATTTTATGAAAAAATGAAAAAAGAGAAATAAATGATTATGTCAATTTTTACCAATTTATCCATAACATATGCTATTCAATCTATTAGAGGCCCTTTTTTAGATAAATTTTTCATATTTTTAAACTTGTTTGACACCCAGGCCTTTATGTTTTTTCTAATACCAGCAATATGGATTGGATATCATAAAAAACATGGCATTCACATTTATTATCTTATAGCTGTTAACCTCTGGGTAAATGCTTATGCAAAAAAACTATTCAATATGCCAAGACCCTATAATCTTGATCCGACAGTTGGTATAATCGAAGTGGGAGGAACAGGCTTTCCTTCCGGTGCTGCCCAAACATCTGTTTTGTTATCATTCTTGTTAATAAGACATTGGAAAAGATGGTGGGCATGGGCAATAGGAATAAACTATATTTTTTGGATTAGCCTATCGAGAATATATTTAGGAGTTCATTTTTTTACAGATATAATAGGGGGATGGATTCTTGGACTAATATTATTTTTGCTGGATGATAAAATTTTCCCAAAAATGTATAAATATTTTAAAAAATTATCTAATTTTCAAAATCTTGTTATATCTCAAGCAGTTCCAATAATAGCATATATGCTGATAGACACAAATTTTATACTAACATTGGCTATTTCTCTTTCTGTAATTGGATGGGGCATATTTTTCTTAAATTCTTTAAAAATTGAACTTCCCTATCCAAAAACATTTAAGGAATGGCTTTTAAGGTCATTAATTGGAATTTCAGGGGTATTTGCATTGGCTTTTATAGTATTTAAATATATTCCTTATAATGAAATCTTTCTTCCAATTATTTTAGGATTATGGATTAGCTTTTTTGCTAATCTTGTGTGTAAAAAAGTTTTTTCCTATTAATATAGGAAAGATATTTTTTTATTCCTAAGCTAAAAAGAGATCCGAACAAACATATTGAGCATCCCAAAACAAGAACATATATAGGGCTTATAATTGTACATAAAAAACCTCCCATAACGGGTGCTATAGCACCTCTTATTCCTACTGTTAGAACGTTTACAGATGTATACTTTGAGCTGTCTTCATTGCTGTTTGAAAACATGGTGCCGGACAGGTTCCATAATAAATGACTTCCAGACTGTGCTATTCCATAAAATAAAAAAGCTACATTCAGCCACATAAGGTTAAATGATGCAAATAAAAGAAATAATGGGAATAAGGAAAACCCTGCTATTATAATGCTTGTCAGCTTATATATTGGAAGTTTTGATATGTTTTTTTGCCAAAAAAATGATGAGGCTATTACACCTACTCCCATCCAAATGCATCTGGCAATAGAGATATCTTCATGAGAAAGGGTTAATATTTCGGCGTAATAAATTGCTGTTGCCGGCACCATAAGCATTAACCCAAAGCCTCCAATCATAAAACACCATTGAAAGTGAGAAAAATCGGGACGTGACTTCATTAAACTAAAGAAATCTTTCCAGGGGCCAATTATCTTTGATTTTAAGTCTTCATTATATCTGAAATCAGTTTTATATCCTTGGGTGTCTATAGGGATCTTTTTTTGAAAATAATAAGATGATATGGAAAGAAGTGAAAATCCAAAAAATGCATATTTCCAAATTGAATAATGCATATCCAGTAATTTACCTAAGAAAATTCCCATTAATATGCTTTCTGCAAATCTTAATACAAACATATATGAAAATAATTTTTCTCTTTGATCCTTATATACATTTTTCTTTGCAATCTCCATTTGAGCAGGTATTCCCGCCCTATAAAATAGCTGAAAGACTGCAGTAGAGAAAATTATATACCATACATTGTTCATAAAAAATATTAACAGAAAAGGGATCCTTGCAAGCACCCATGCCGATATCATGTTAGAAAGAAGATTATGTCTTTTTTTTGTTAAGTTTGAGCTCCAGTAAAAAGAGAAAATGGAAATAACAGGCTTTATAGTCGCAAATATTGATATCTGAAGGGCTGATGCATTTAGGTCTTTTCGTAAAATGAATAGCAATAAGCCGAAAAGTGCCATAAAAGGCTCATCGGCAATATTCATCCATAAGAAGGCAAGCCTTGTCTTATTCAATATTTCTTTGGATCTAGATGACATATATATTTTTTATGTATTATTTTAATCTATTTGATCAATTTCTTCCATATCCTAAGATATTTTTTATTCAATAATGGTAAAACATTATTTTAAAGATGAATTTAATTATTTTTTTTCATATATTTCATGTAAAAAAACCCGTTTTTATCATGAAAAAGCTTTTTATAATTTTATTAGGATTAATAGCCTTTAGTTGTACTTCACAAAAAACTTTTTATGAAGGAATTAAGCAGGACCAAAAAAATTCATATGATAACTGGAAAGTTTGTTATCATCGTGAATGTAAAGACGAAATATTTATTGATGGAAAGATTTCTTTAGAAGAAGCTGTAAAAATTGGGCTTCAGTATAACAAACATTTGAAAGCAACTTTTCAACAAAAAAATATAGCCCAGGCAAAGGTTTATCAAGCACTTTCTTTAGCTTTACCTCATATATTGGGAACTGCTTCATATACTCGATTGGATGAAGCTCCATATTTAGGATCAGGGGCCGCTAAAACAAAAATAGGACATGAAAATAATTACGCTGTAGATTTGAATTTAAGACAGGCAATTTTTAAAGGCGGAATGATTAAGGCAGGAATAGACTCTTCGAAATTATTTGTGTTATTCAGCGATGAGCAAATAAGAAAGCAAATACAGAATACAATATATTTAGCTACAAAAGCATATTACCAAGCTCTTTTTGCGCAAAGCTTATTAGAAGTTAATAGACAAGCTGTTGACACAGCAAAAGCGCACCTTAACGAAGTAAAATTGAAATTGGACCAAGGACTTTCTTCATCATATGATGTGTTGCGATCAGAAGTCGAAGCTACAAATTTTGAAGCAGAAATGATTAAACAGGAAAATGCAACAAATATGGCAATAATTTTCCTTTTAAAGGTTTTAGGAGCTTCCCAGCAAAGTAATATTATTTTAAGTGACAAGCTTGAATATATTCCTATAGACATTGAATATGATACAGCTATTCAGCTGGCTTTTAATAATAGACCCGATTTATTTGCTTCAGATATTGAAAAACATATGCAGAATGAGGCTGTTAAAATGGCTGTAGGGGAATATTTCCCTCATGTTAATACAATGTTTTCTCATAAATGGGGAAGACCGGATCCTCATACAACTACTATTGATACTTGGGGAAGACAGTGGAATTTTAGAGTTGCTCTAGAATGGCCGCTATTTGATGGATTAAGAAGATATGGAAAAGTCAAACAGGAAAAAGCATCATTAGTACAAAAAGAAATATTATATGAAGATATGAAAGAAACTGTAGAGTTTGAAGTGCAAAGAGCTCATATTTCTCTTAAGGATGCGGATAAATTTGTAAAATCACAACAATTAGATTTAACAAGAGCGCAAAAAGCTCTGGAATTAGCAAAAGCAGGGTATCAGGAAGGAATGAAGACTCAAGTTGAAGTTATGGATGCCATATCATCTATGACTAGAGGTCAAAGTCTGTATTATAATGCTATTTTTTTACATAACTTAGCTAAATTAGATCTATCCCTTTCCATGGGAGTTTTTAATATTTTAGAACCAGGAGGCGAAGATATTGCATCTTCGAAATAACACAAATGAAAAAAATTGCTTTATTAGCAGCTGTAATAATATTTTTAGCAATGCCATTTTTCGTTAACAAGAAAAATAACAAGGCGAATGATGTTGTTTCTCAAAAAACACCTATACGTGTTGATATCGCCAAAAAAAACAATATTGCCCAAACGTTTAATGTTATAGGTGAATTAGAAGCAATTAATGACTGTGCAGTAATTCCAAAAATTTCAGGAAGGATAGAAGCATTTGAATTAGAGGATGGTACGATTGCTGATGAAATGACACCTGTGAAAAAGGGGCAGGTTTTTGCCATTTTGGAAAATGATGAGTTAAAACTTCAGGTAATGAGATCTGAGGGAATAGTAAATTCAGCAAAAGCAGCCTTAGAAATTGCAGAGATAAATTTTGAAGATAAAGCAAAAGATAAAACACGAATGGAAAACTTATTTGAAAAGGGCGCTATAACAGAAAAACAAAATGAAAATGCTAAAAACGATTATGAAAGATCAAAAATTCAAGTACTGCAATCAAAAGCACAGCTTCAACAAGCTGAAGCAAGTTATGAATTAGATAGAATTAGATTAAATAACTCTTATATTACATCTCCTATAGATGGCGTAATAGCACAAAGATATCTTCAGGAAGGCGACATGGCTTCCTTGGCAAAACCCATTACAAGTATAATTTCAATGGATGAAATGAAGCTAATGATTGGGGTTCCTGTTCACTCATTATCTGATATTGAAAGGGAAAATGTTGATGTATCTTTAGAAATAAATGACCAGCTATTTCCTGCTGCAATTCATAAAATTTATCCAAAACTGGACCTTAATACAAGAATGGTCACTATTGAAATAAGAATAAATAATCCTTTCGAAATAATTAATGATAAAAAGAGTTATTTATTACGTCCTGGAATGATGGGAAAAGCCGTTTTAAAGTTTGAGAAAAACAACCAAACAGTAACAGCTCCAAAGAATGCCTTAATCCATTTAGACGGCAAATATTATGTTTTCTTATATCAGGATGGAATAGCAAAAAGGACAGAAGTGAACCTTGGTGTAAAAAATGAGAATATTGTTGAAATTTTAGAAGGTATAAAGGAAGGCGATAAAATAATTATCGATGGGCACTATAAGATCACTAATGGATCAGAAGTAAAAGAGATAATATCAGGAGAATAAAATGAGTTTTTCACGTTTTGGGGTAAAAAAGCCTGTAGCTTCTCTGGTGCTGTTCTTCTCGCTTCTTTTACTTGGATTTTCATGCTTTTTGTCATTACCTGTTGACCTCATGCCTAAAATTGAACCTCCAGTAATTAGTGTTATTACTTTTTGGCCTGGAGCCAGTCCAGAAGATGTTGAGACAAAAGTTTCAAAAACAATAGAAAATGATCTAAGTATTATAAACAACCTTGATTCACTCACTTCTCAGACAAAAGAAGGTCTTTCTATAGTAACTTGCACTTTTGGATGGAAAAGAGATTTAAATGAAGCCTGTAATGATATAAGAGAGCGTTTGGAATATGCAAAAAAGCATATGCCATCTGATGTTCAGGATCCAATGATATTCAAATTTAACACATCTATGGCTCCTGTAGTTATGTATAGCATCTCAGCTCAGGAAAACTGGGAAAAGATTTATGATCTAATAGATGAACAAATAGTTGCTCCTGTAAAAAGAGTAGCTGGCGTTGGTGCTGTTCAGGTTTTTGGAGGGCTTCGTCCGCAAATCAATGTTAAACTAAATAAGGATTTACTTTCTTCACACTCTATTTCATTAGACCAAATTGAGTTCGCTTTTAGAAAGAATCATTTTTCTCTTCCAGCAGGAAATATTAATTTAGGGTCTTCTCAGTATCTTATACGAATACCTGGAGAATTTGAGAAAGTAGAACAAATGAAAAACATGATCTTATCAAAAAAAGATCATAATATTGTAAGGCTTAAAGATATTGCTGATGTTGAACTGGGATTTAAAGAAATTAAAAGGCTTGTAAAAGTAGATAAAAACAAGTCATTGATGATGCTAGTACAAAAACAATCCGGCGAGAATACAGTTGAAATAGCTAAAAATGTAATAGAAAAAGTTAATAATATACAAAAAGATCTTCCTCAGGATATCAAAATGAGCGTAATTATGGATACAAGTGAATTCATAAATAGATCTGTAAACAACTTATCAAAAACAGCCTTTTGGGGAATATTTTTTGTTGGAGTAATTACTTTTACATTTTTAAGAAAAATTATAACTTCATTCATAGTCGTTATAACAATACCTATAGCTGTTATGATGTCTTTTATCTTAATGTTTGCAATGGGATGGTCTTTAAATATTATTACCTTGGCAGGGCTTGCATTAGCTATAGGAATGGTTGTTGACAATGCAATTGTAGTTTTAGAAAACATAATGAGAAAAACAGAGGATGGAGAACCGGCTGATCTTGCTGCTATAAATGGTGCTAATGAAGTAGGAAGAGCTATTTTTGCAAGTACTATGACAACGATTGTTGTATTTTTTCCTCTATTATTTCTCTCTGGATTTGTTGGAGTTATGTTCAAGGAAATGGGAGGAATGATAACTGTAACTTTAGTTTCATCACTGCTTTGTGCTTTGATATTGACCCCATTATTAATCTATCATCTTGTCCTAAAAAAGAAAAAAGCGAACATTTCCTATTCAAAAATGTCTAATAAAATTAACTCTGGTTTTTTATATATAGAATCAAAATATACAAATATTCTGAAATGGGCGCTAGATAATAAGAAGAAAACAGTAGGAATAGCATCTTCAATATTTGTTGTTAGCCTCTTACTATATGCTTTTATAGGCGCGGAATTCATGCCTAGTGAAGACACAGGAAATGTGGCAATTACATTTGAGCTTCCTGTCGGAACTACAATAGCAAGGACCTCTGAATTGTGTGAGCAAATTGAAGAAATCGGTCTTAATATTGCAGACACAAAAAACGTTGAGCATTCATTTTGGAAATGCGGAGAAACTGATGAGGCTATGGGAGTTGCTTTTAGCGGAAAAGAAGGTTCTCATATAGGTCAGGTAAGTTTTAAGCTAGTAAAACAGAATAAAAGGAATTTTAGTTCCAAGGATTTAGGAATAAAAATATCCGATAAGATTGCATCTTTTCCTGAAATTTTAAAATTGACTGTAGATGCTGGTAATCCAATGAACAAAATGATGGGCTCACAAGGAAAGCCTGTTTCCGTTGAAATATATGGACACAATCTTGATGAAACTCAAAAACTGGCAAGAACAATTAAGGATATAGTTCATTCTACAAATGGTGCAAAAGATCCAATAATATCGAGAGATATTGGAAAACCTGAAATGCTTATTAAAGTTGATAAAGAACAAGCTGCCAACCTTGGGCTTACAGTTACCGATGTAGCAAAACATTTAAGAACGCTTTTTTATGGAAGGGAAATTAGCAAATTAAGATCTCAGGAACAGGAATATTCTATTTTCATGCAGCTTCATGAAAAAGATAAAAATTCATTAGATCAACTTTTAAATATTAATATTTTTACTAATAACAATAAACCTGTTCGACTAGACAGCATTGCTCATATTGAAGAGTCTCGTGGACCAACAACGATTGATAGAAAGAACCAGCAGAGAATTGTAAAAGTAGAATTTGACACATATAAAAGGTCTCAAGGTGAAGTTTTAAGTGATATTAAAAAAGAAATATCAAAGCTTAGCATTCCAAACAATGTATCAATTTCATATGGAGGAATGATAAAAGAACAGAAGAAAGCTTTCTCTCAATTACTTATGATGCTTTTATTAGGCCTTATATTGGTATATATGGTAATGGCAGCAGAATTCGAGTCTTTTTTACATCCTTTTGTTGTTATGTTCTCGGTTCCTTTTGCTTTAACCGGTGTGTTTTTAATGCTTACCATTACAAAAACACCTATGAGTGTTATGGGATTCATCGGAATAATTATGCTTATTGGAATAGTCGTTAATAACGCTATTGTTTTAATCGATTATACCAACAGGTTAAGAAGTCAGAATATTGAAATTAAAACTGCTATAGTACAGGCGGGAACAAGAAGGCTAAGACCTATTCTTATGACTACATTAACAACAATATTTGGTATGGTCCCATTAGTTTTTTCCAGAGGTGAAGGTAGCGAAATGTGGAAGCCTTTAGGAATGGCTGTTATTGGCGGATTGTTGTTTTCAACCTTAATAACATTGGTATTAATTCCTGCTCTATACTTGATATTTAATAAAAAGAAAAAGGCATGAAGAAGAAATATATAGTTTTTCTATTACCTGTTATTTTTGTAATTTTATTTATCAGACTACTTGAGCCTAAACATACAAATGAAAATGAGTGCTGTTTTTGTAATAATGTAATAATTGAAAATCAGAAATATTATGAAGATGACTCTGTTATTGGCCTATACACACATAAACCTCTTTCAAAAGGTCACTGTTTAATCATTCCTAAAAGGCATGTTTTACGCTACGATCAACTGACAGAAGACGAGATAGTCAAAATACATTCCTTAATAAAAAGAACCGACAGGGCAGTCAAAAAAGCATTTTCTATGAGAAGCTATATGATATTACAAAAAAATGGAAAAGAGGTAGGTCAGGAAGTTTTTCATGTTCATTTTCATTATATTCCTGCAAAAGAAAATTCATATGTAGCATCATTTTTAATGAAATTTATAATAGATCCATTCAAAGGAATAATTTCCAAAAATGAAATTCATGACTCTATAGAGAAAATCAAAAAAGAATTAGATAATTAATTTTCGCTATTAAATATATCTTCTAATAATAAAGCAAGCCTGTGACCTGCAACATATAATCTCTGAAGAGCAATTTTTCTGTTTTTCTTTATATATTCATCTGAAGGAGTGCAATTATAAGACATTCCTTCATATGCATTTTCAACCGCTATTTGATAACTTTCATTTACCCATGTCTTAGGATTAATGTCATTAATGTCCTGCAATAATATTTCATTATTAAATGTTTCCTTTACATCATTAGAAAATTTTTCAAGAAATTCTAAATCTTCTTTATTCAAAGGAAGTTTTATCTCATCTGTCACATAACCAAGACATGAGTCCCATAACCTGTGAATAGTGTTATAATTTGATCTAATAACAAATTTTGTTGCTCCATAATCTCCGTTTGGAAACTCTTTGCTGTAATAGTCAATACAATGAAGAGGAGTATGAGCATCTCCTACCAAATGCAATAAATAGGAAAGCATAATTGCTTTTTCCATTTTTGTTGATTTTTCATTTTTTAGTGTTGAAATGCACCTTTCCATACCATTTAAGAGCTTATAATGTTTTGTGTAATATGAAATGAGCTCCTTTTTCTCTTTAGATAAAATATTATCCGGGTCATATATTTTGTTTGATCCATGCCATTGAAAACCATTGAAAAACCCTGTTTTTGCTACATCATCTGCCCATATGGAAATAGAGACCGTGTCATTATATTGAGGATAATATTCTCTCATTGCGTCAAGAATATCTTCGATTTTTTCTTTCGTGGAGGGGGATATTTTTTCTTCGGCAATTTTTGTTATTACCATGTGAGGGGAATCCCACCAAGAGAAGGCTCTCATGCTAAATAAAACAAATAATAAAAAAATTATTTTTCTCATATAAACCCTCACATTTTCTTTAAGAAAACAAATTGTGAAGGAGATTGTTTTAAATATCAATTAAAGATAATAATTTAAAATTACTTACTTTTAAAAAAACTTTTTGAAAATTCTTTCTGAATCTCTTTTAAATCGCCAATATTACTTTTTATTCCTGAAAACTTATATTCAAAGTCCATCAAAGCATGTTGAAGTTTTTCAAAAGATTTTTTATCTTCTTTGGACAAGTTGCTTTGAGCTTTCATTACTTCTAAATCTTTCCATACTCTGATCATTGCTTTTTTTAGTTCTTCTAAATACTCCATGAAATTATTAATTTTCTCATGACCCATTTTTAGAAGATCCTCATATTTCTGAAAATCGTTATTAGCTTCATTTAATAAATTTTCATTATAACTACCTGAGGGACCTTTTGGTCCACTGGCTTCGGTTGGATCAATCATAATTATTAGCTCCTTATTTTTAATTATACTTAATTTCAATTAATTAATAAAAAATAATTTATTTTTAGTTTAACAACAAATGCAACATTTTTAAGCTAAGGCACTAACGCATTCCGCCAAAGCCTTAACTTATTATGTTTTAGGGCTTAAAAATTTAATTATAATTCTTTTGCAATAATAATTACTTTAATTTAATAATTATAAATAAGGGTGTTTATGACAGAGAAGAAAGGAATATTACTTACCGGAAAAAGAGCTTTCGCCGTAAAAAAAAGTTTCGTGGCTCCTCCTCCACGCTTTTATTGCGGTAATTATATAGATTCAATCCTTAAAACAAGTAAAGCAAAAGAGATAGATGTTTATGAATTATTTATATACATTTGCTTAAACAAAAAAAACAAGGTAATTATAAATGAAATGCCCATGTAAAAGCGATAAAACATATGAAAATTGCTGCAAGCCTTATCACGATGGCAAAAAACCCGAGACAGCTGAAAAATTGATGAGGTCAAGATATAGCGCTTATGCGTTGGGGAAAACTGACTATATAATAAAAACAACCCATCCAATGAACAAGTCGTTTAAAAAAGACATAAAAGAGTGGAAAAAAGAGATAAATCATTTCATCAAAAATACTGACTTTAAAGGACTTGAAATTCTTGAAGAAATTGATGATAATAATATTTCAACTGTAACATTTGTTGCTTATTTAAAAAGTCACGGAAAAGACGCAAGCTTTAAAGAAAAAAGCTATTTTGAAAAGATAGGAGAGGATTGGCTCTATAAGGAAGGAAAAATTTATCCTAGATAGTTACAACCTTCCTTCTAGCATACTTAAATGGATTAATCAAAGCATAGCACTTATATGGGATAGAGTTTTCCTCAACTTGTATTTTCCTGCGTCTTATGACAATAGCACATCTGCTTGCCAATGTATCCATTTTTTTCAAAGATCTGTAGTGTAAATATTCCCTTCTAATATAAAAGGAATTTTCAAAAATTTTTAAAACTTTTGGTACCCATGGATTAGATGGAAAATCAATTTCGCGTGATACATGTCTTACCAGGCGATCAGATATTGTAGCACCTGCGCCTACTAAATATCTCGCAACACCTGTTATTCCATGAAAAACAGCAATATCTAAAGGAGATTCTTGTTTTTCGTTTAAAGAATCAAGACCTAATTTGTGAGTTACTATGATTTCATCTAATTTATAAACATCAATGTCATTTACTTTTGCTGCAATATGTAAAAATGAATTGCCGCGCCTATCAAGAACCCTAGGATCAGCGCCTTGGGATATAAGGCCAATCATCTTATTATAAGTATCTTCGCTAAGATTTTTTATTGCCATAATTTCCGATTCAGGAGATAAACGACAATAAGAAGAATGCTGAATTCTAATTTGTGTTTCTGTTGAATAATGGGATTCTATAGCTCTAACTAACTGGTCAGTTAATTCTTCGTTATATCTACTTATTGGCGGCATAATTTCCTCTAATTTAGTTTTATTAGAGTTAATTATATCAAAAAACGAATTTATTTTCTATTTGTTATTAAAACTATAAGCGCCTAAACGCCAACTATTAACATTAAAATAATTGCTTTATAGAAAATTACTAGATTGATTGCCCAGGATAGGAGTCGAACCTACACACCTTACGGCACTAGATCCTAAGTCTAGCGTGTCTACCAGTTTCACCACCTGGGCATTGAATAATTAACTATTCTCTTAATTTTTTTTCTTTTAGTCAAGCAAACACTCTTTTAATTAAAACAATAAGATGTTATTGAGATTAAATGGGGGCAAATATGAAGAAATTTTATTTAGTTTTCAGTATTTTCTTGTCCATTACAAGTATCAATTATGCTTCTGACTTATTTTTAGAAAGAATAAGAAATGAACTTGAAGGTCTTCAAAAATGCATACAGACAATAGTTCAAAATGAAAAATCACTCTATAAGACTAATAACAACTATATAGAGACAGTCATTAAAAAAAATGAGATATGCAGCAATATAGAAAATATTTTAATAAATGATTTTTTAAAAGTATATCTGAAAGAAGACGACATGTTCCTTAAAATCAAATTATCATTAATGTATTTAATTATAAATAACCTAGAAAAGCTAAAAGAAAAGACTGAAATTCAATCTTATCAAAATGTTCAGGATAATTTTATAGAATTGGAAAAAATAATAAAAAACCCTTCTTCAAATAAAAAAGGCTATTTGGACAATTCAAGTAGGCTTAAAAGAAAATACAATTCTTAAAGCTGTTTAGACTGATATACCGGATAAGCTTCAAAGCCTAGCTCTCTTATGGAAAAAATAAGTTTGGCAACCGAGCTCCATGGAGCATTTTTATCAATATGTATTAAAATCTGTGTTTTTTCTTTTTCTTTTGGTATATACCCATGCTCATATTGCTGGACAATCTCTTTTTGGATTTCTTTTGCTGAATCCATTGGATAATGATTAATTTCAGTTATCCATTTATATAAACCTTCATGAGATATGCTTAAATTAATCTGATAAACATCATTCTTTTGATATACCTTGCTTGCATTTTGTTCAGCTCTTAACTGAACAAGGCTTAATTTTGTATCAAATAAAGATACTTTTGTAACCGCTAAGGTTGCAAAAATAGCAAGCATTAGAAATAAAAAGTCTATCATCGGCGCTAACGTTAAATTAGAACTAGATTTTAAATTTTCATCAGAGATTATTGTCATAAAATACCATTAGTTTTGTTTTTCAATATTGTTGCTCAAAATAATTGCTTCCGATTCTACTGCGTTTAGCGTTTTAATCAATCTGTACTTTAAAGTTGTTGAGAAAATCATGGCTATAATAGCAACTATAAGTCCTGCTACTGTTGTTCCAACCGCAATACCTAATCCGTCAAATAGAGAAGCTACTGTATCAACTGAGCGGTTAATATCATAAAATGCATAGAACATACCTAAAACTGTACCAAGAAGGCCAAGCATTGGTGCAATAAGAACTATATCGTTTAGAAGGTTTATTCTCTGCCAGTAAGTATATGAGGCCCTTTTCCCTTCTGCTTTCATTGTGTCAAGCATAAGCTGATGACCATGTTTTCTGTTATTTATTCCGGAAGATATCATGCTGCTTAAAATATTTTTCTTCTTATCACAGAATGACAGTGCCTCATCATAATAGTTGGAAGAAAGATATGTTTTAAGTTCCTCTATCATTTTTTTAGGGGCCATTTCATTTCTTCTAAAGGAAGCTAGAGAATAAAGCCATATACATACAGAGCTTATAGATAAAAACAACAAAATAGAATATATGATAGGGGAGGCTGAAAAAACTTCCTTTAAATTTAAAGATGGCATCGAATGGATTTCTTTTGAAAATATCGAACTAGAAGATAAAATAAAAAAAGAAAGTAAATATTTTTTTTGCCATATAGATTTTTTCATAATATTCCTTAACGTTTTAGTTTCTACTAATTTGAATTTTGCATCTTATTAGAGAATTGTTCAAGTATTTCTAAAAAACCTTAGATTAGAAAAATGTGATTTA
Organism: uncultured bacterium; assembly: GCA_964411685.1. Classification (GTDB taxonomy): domain Bacteria; phylum Chlamydiota; class Chlamydiia; order Chlamydiales; family SM23-39; genus CAYPMA01. The sequence goes on along the minus strand of CAYPMA010000009.1, from coordinate 3,789 downwards.
ATATCATATTACGCCATGAAAAAGAGTGATTTATGGATACCTTGTTCTTGGGAAAATAGAAGGCCGACCTTATTGGACGGGTTCTTCTACGTTCCTGATCATTATTTTAAGCACAAAGAGTCTGGATATTCATTTTTTAAAAAAACTAAAATATTTAATAATGATAATCCAGTAAACATTGAATACTGTAGCGGCAACGGTCAATGGATTATTGACAGAGCCCAAAAAGAAAAAGACAAAAATTGGATAGCTGTTGAATTCAGATTCGATAGAGCAAGGAAAATATGGCTTAAAATGAAAAAGCAAAATATTTCCAATCTGTTTGTTGTTTTCGGAGAAGGCCTAACTTTTACTAAAAATTACATAGAAGACAATGTTATTGAAGAATCTTTTGTTAATTTCCCAGACCCATGGCCTAAGAAAAAGCATGCAAAAAACAGAATTGTTACATGCGATTTCTTAAATGAAATATCAAGAATCACTACACACAATGGAAACATCACCTTAGTGACTGATGATGAAGATTCATCAGAAAGATTTATAGAAGAGGTTTTTAAAACCTCTTGCTGGAAACCTGTTTTTGAAAATCCATATTACATTAATGATTTTCCTGAGTATGGATCTTCATATTTTAATGACCTGTGGAAAGATAAAGGAAAAACTATTCGTTTTATGAATTTTAAAAACATTAAAAAATAATGAATGATTTTTTCTCTAAAAATTACATAGAAGCAAGATCACAATTTTTATTAAGAGCTCATAAAAAAAATGCTATAGTTATTTCCTACAAGCATCCAATGAAAGGCTTTTTTTCAGAAGACCTATATACAGATACAGCATGTATTGGGTCAAAAAATGCAAAAAACATATTAATTATTGTGTCTGGAGTTCATGGAGCGGAAGCCTTTTGCGGATCTGCAATACAAAATGCTTTTTTAAATGAAGAAATTTTTCTTAAAAACACGAAAGTTTTATTAATTCATGCAATAAACCCTTTTGGGTTTTCACATATTCAAAGAGAAAATGAAGATAACATAGATCTAAACAGGAACTTTTTAAATCATGATAAGACTTATCCAGTTAACAATGAATATACAAAACTTTCTAAATTCTTGATTCCCCAAAAGTGGTTTTCAATTGAAAAGAAAAAATCTGATATTGAACTTTCAAATTATAAAAAAAATAGTGAAAAAGACTATTTTTCAGCAATTTACAGAGGGCAATATACACATCCAGACAATCTGTTCTTTGGAGGAAATCATAAAACCTGGTCGAATATAACTCTAAATAAAATATTCAAAGACTTTGAAATTAAAAAGTTTTCAATTTCCTTTATGGATATTCATACAGGCTTGGGATATATGAATAATATTGAGATTTATCCAATAGCTCCTTTTAGTTTATTCAAAAATGAAAAAAGCATTCTTATTAAATCTTTCCCGTATCCAACCATTGGAAGTTTAATACACTTCATGAAAGAAAGGTTTAATGACCTTTTAAAAATTGCATTTGTTGTTGAATATGGAACAATGCAGAAAAAAAGATCTTTAGTAACTCCATGTGATATGGACGCATTGAGATTTGACTTATGGATAAGAAAACATGGAAGCTCTTATAAAAGACTTGTTCCGGTAATAAAGGATAAAATTAAAGATGCTCTTTGCCCAAATGACAAGGCATGGAAAAGACTAGCTATTGAGTCTGGTAAGAAAATGATATTTTCTACGATTAATTATTTAGAAAAAGAAATAATAAATTGAACATTACTTCTTGTTTTTAAATTCATCAATTTCATTTTGCAATTTTTCAGATAAAGGATGGCATTTGCAATGTTTTGAATGTTCAACATGCCATCTCATTCTTTGGTCATGTGTAGGATTTTTAGGCATCATATTTTTTAAATGCCATTCTCTATTTAGTTTTTTCATAAGATGAATTTAAGATTGATCGGGGTAGAGGGATTTGAACCCCCGGCCTACTGGTCCCAAACCAGTCGCGCTAGCCAAGCTGCGCTATACCCCGATTAATTTTGTGTACAAGATTACATTAAACAAGTCTTTCGATCAATTGAAAAAAATGCTTGTCTAAGATTTTTTATTATGACATTTTTAATATAAAAGGATAATTAAATGAAATTTTTTGATAAATGCCCATCTTATGCAAAACTTGAAAGTCTTGCAAAAAACCCTATAGACTTTACTAAACAGGATGTTTTGACTCCTTCACGCATAGATAAATATTTAATAAAGAATGAACACTTGAAGCTTTTATATGCTACGGAAAGAGTAGACGATCTTATTATCAATACTTTAATTGAAATGTCAAAAGAGACAAAAGCTTTAGAAAAAATGATTGCTTTGCAGTCAGGGCAAATAATTAATAAAATAGAAAATGAAGAATCAGAAAGCAGAAAAGTGCTTCATACTGCTACAAGAGACTTTTTTGAAGATCAAAACACTTCTTCAGAGGCAAAGGAAGCAAGGAAATTATCTTATAATGAAATAGAGAAATTAAAAGTTTTATTACACGAAATTGACAAAAAGAAAAAATTTAAAAATATTGTGCAGATAGGAATAGGGGGATCAGACTTGGGACCAAGGGCAATCTATCTTGCCCTGAAGGCATATTCTCTTCCTGATAGACAGGCATACTTTATTTCAAATGTTGATCCGGATGATGCTTCTTCAGTCTTAGAAAATATTGACTTATCAAAAACACTTTTTATCTGCGTATCCAAATCAGGAACAACTTTAGAAACACTGGCAAACGAAGAATTAGTAAGAAAGAAGTTGAAAGAGGCAGGGCTTAACCCAAAAGACCATTTTATAGCTGTAACAGGAAAAGACAGTCCAATGGACGATCCTTCTAGATACTTAGCAAGCTTTTATATATGGGATTATATTGGAGGAAGGTTCTCTTCTACTTCAATGGTAGGCGCTGTCCTATTAGGGTTTACAATAGGATTTGATAATTTAATGCAGTTTTTAAAAGGAGCAAATCACATGGATAAAAATGCTCTTAATAAAGACGTGCATAAGAATTTTTCATTGTTTTCTTCCCTTTTAAACATATGGAATAGAAATTTTTTAGACATACCTACAGTTGCAGTAATTCCTTATTCACAGGCATTAATTAGGTTTACAGCCCATCTTCAGCAATGTGAAATGGAATCAAACGGGAAATCAATATGTAAAAATGCAACTTTTATTGATTATAAAACATCTCCGGTTATTTGGGGTGAGATAGGAACTAATGGTCAGCACTCATTTTTCCAGTGCATACACCAGGGGACAGATCCTATAAGCATTGAATTTATTGGATTTAAAAATTCTCAATATAATGATGACATTATAATCAACAACACAACATCACAGGAAAAACTATTAAGCAATCTTTTTGCCCAATCAATTGCTCTTGCTGTCGGAAAAGAAGATAAAAACCCAAATAAATTTTTTCCAGGGAATAGGCCTAACAGGATCTTATTATCAAAAGTATTAGATCCCTTCACAATGGGCAAAATATTGGCTTATTATGAGAATAAAATAGCCTTTGAGGGCTTTATATGGAATATAAACTCATTTGATCAGGAAGGTGTACAATTAGGCAAAAAGCTGGCAAATGAAATATTGGAAATATATGCATCAAAAAGGACTAACAAAAAGAAATCATTTCCTTTAGGAGATACTTTTTTAAAACATATTAGATAAGAAACATTAAATCTCTGCAGCGACAAAGTCCTCTAATATTCTCATAATATTAGTATGGCCATTTTGTTGTGCTATTCGCCAG
>CAYPMA010000008.1:0-21824 GCA_964411685.1 uncultured bacterium | reverse complement strand
TCATTTCAGGAACAGAACTCGCAACAATTTCATAGTCTTTTGTAATGATTGACATATTGAAAGGATAAGCAAAATTTTTCTTTCCTTTTACCCTTTCAACAAGATATCTAGCGGGAACGCCGGCCGTCCAAAGTCCTACAGGCGTTGTACCATCATCTGCATAATGAGTTATGCTAACATTTATCCAATATTCCCCTGTTGTTATTGAATGATATACAAAAATATCTTCTTTAACTTTTAGGGCGCTTACAAATGATTCATGATGCTGAGTAAAATCCTTCCCTATTATATCCGTCTCAGTTGATGCCCTGCATATCAATGTGCCGTCAGGCCCCAAAGAAAAATATGTTAATTCAAGGTGACCTACTTTTCCTCTAATTCTTTCAAAAAACTGCTCTTTTGTCTCATTTTCAAAATTAAATCCTATTACAGCTTCTCTTAAAAAAGTCATTTGATGTTCAACAATCTTATCTATTAAAAGTACTCTACTTTCTCCTAATAATTGAAAGGCTGAAAAAACATCTTTTTTCCTATGGACATAATCATGGTGATACAGGAAAATATTGTGTATTAGCAAAGGAATAATAATTAAAATCAAACTTATTATGAAAACTCTAAAAGATAATGATTCAATAAGGCCCTTAGGAAATTTTTCCCCAAAAAAGCCTTCTTCCTTTTTATTTTCTGCAGTTTTCATAATTTACTAACCTAAGCCCCCATATATTATGATAACAAAACATATAATCAGTTTACAACATCCAATTATCAAATACTTAGTTAAGTTAAAAAATAATAAAAAATTTAGAAAACAGGAAAACCAGGTTTTAATTTTGGGAGATAAAATCGTAAACGATGTCTGTAAATCAATAATCCCCACCATGTTAATAACCACGAAAAAAGAATTAGGCAATACCTACAAATGTGAAAATATAATTTCAGTATCAGATCATATTATGAAAAAAGTATATGAAATGCCTACATTTGAAGGGCTTGCAGCAGTTGTGCCCATGCCAAAAGAGGAAAAGATACATAATCAAAAAAGGATACTTTTATTAGATAAAATATCCGATCCCGGCAACTTTGGCACTTTAATAAGAAGCGCTCTAGCTTTTAATTTTGAAGCAATAATTCTTTCTGAATCAAGTGTTGACCCATATAATGATAAAGCACTAAGAGCTGCAAAAGGATCTACATTTTTCATTCCAATAATTAATTATTCTCAAAATGACATAATAAAAATATTATCTAAAAGCCAATTCAATGTTTATATAGCAGATATAGAAGGCAGAAGTATAAATGATTTAAAATTTAAAGAACCCCTTATATTAGTTCTTGGTAATGAGTCACATGGGATTTCATTAGCCATAGATAAAAAACCCTTTCAAATTACAATCCCGATATCTGAAAATATTGATTCATTAAATGTTGCAATTGCAGGAAGCATCTGCATGAATGAAATTAACAAATTATAGCTATTTGAACCTTGATATTAGTATTTTTTTAGTGTTTAATTATAAAAAAATTTACAAAAAGGTATTTTTATGGCACAGATCAAATCTATTAAAGCTTTAGAAATATTAGATTCAAGAGGGACACCGACTTTAGAAGTTATTTTAACTACTGATTCTAATATAGTTGCAAAAGCAAAGATTCCATCGGGAGCATCTACCGGAGAACATGAGGCACTAGAATTAAGAGATGGCGATAAAACAAGATATTTTGGGAAAGGAGTTCTAAAAGCAAAGGCAAATGTAGATGGTCCTTTAAATGATCTGTTAAAAGGAAAGTCAATTTTTGATCAGGAAAAAAATGACTTGCTTATGATCGAAGCTGATGGAACAGAAAATAAATCAAAATTTGGAGCCAATGCAATTTTAGGAGCATCCCTTGCTATGGCAATGGCTTCAGCCAAGGAAAAGAAAATTCCTCTATATAAATGCCTTAGACAACAAGAAACTTATATTATCCCTTGTCCTATGATGAACATCATAAATGGAGGAGCTCATGGGGATAATATGCTCGACTATCAGGAATTTATGATAAGACCAAAAGGAGCTCCCGATTTTAAAGAAGCCCTTCGCTGGGGTGCTGAAACATTTCATTCATTAAAAGCACTCTTAAAAGAAAAAGGATATTCAACTTCAGTCGGAGATGAAGGAGGCTTTGCTCCTAATTTATCATCACATGAAGAAGCATTGGATCTAATTGTTGCAGCAATAAAAAAAGCAGGATATAAACCTGGCGAAGACATTTCAATAGCTTTAGACTTAGCCGCTTCAGAGTTTTATGATAAAGCCTCAAAAAAATATATCGAAAAGAAAAAGAAATTGAAAAATCAATCCTTTAAGGAATTATCAGCTCAAGAAATGGCAAACCACTTAGAAAACCTAATTAAGCAATATCCTATTGATTCTATTGAAGATGGCCTTGATGAGAATGATTGGGACGGATGGAAATTATTAACCGAGCAATTAGGTGATAAAATTCAGCTTGTTGGCGATGATATATTTGTTACAAATCCAAAATTCTTAAAAAAAGCAATAGATAATAAAGTAGCAAATTCAATTCTTATCAAACTAAATCAGATAGGAACACTAACTGAAACCTTAAAAACAATTGATCTTGCTCATAAAAATGGCTATACAACTGTTGTGTCACACAGATCTGCAGAAACTGAAGACTCATTTATTGCAGACCTAGCTGTTGCATGCAATGCAGGTCAGATAAAAACAGGGTCTCTATCAAGATCTGAAAGACTTGTAAAATATAACAGACTTTTAGAGATTGAAGATGAATTAAAAGATAATTGTGATTTTGCAGCCACCTAATTATCAGCAATTAACTTTTTTATAATAATGTCGTTTTATTATGAGTTGATAATAAACCCCTAATTATTCGATAATAATAATTAGGGGGAAGCATATTTATGCAGAGTTCTATTGCAATATTCGGAGAAGCTGAAACCGGAAGATTTCACACCCCCTATGATATAAATTCTATTGAAGAACTATATGATAAACTAGGAAGCCCAACAGAACAAAGTTTTGGCATCTTTTTTGCCATTAAGTCACTTTTCTATAATAAAAAAGTTATATTTTTTAGAGTTGAAGATGAAGGTTTTGGAACAAAAGACTATATCCTCGGTTTAGATCATCTAAAAAACGTTAATAATCTTGAAGCTATAGGCCTTCCCGGCGTTGGGAGCCTTGAAATTATTCAAAAAACAACTCTTATATGTAATAATCATAACTGTATAATGCTTTTTGATGAAAAGGATCTTTTTGATTATTTAACTTCTTAATAATAACTATTTTAACAACGATTTATTTAACTAACATTAATTGCATTAAATATTACAATCATGTATGTTATTTTTTCTTTTTATGATGAGGTATCAATATGCCAGGAACAAAAAAAACTGCAGATTCAAATTTTAGAGCCCCAGGTCCATTCTGTTTTCCTGATGAAAGACCAATGTATCAAGGGGGAATATATGGCCAGTTAAATGGCCGGCATGTAACTCTGCTTCATCCTAGACCACAAGTTTGCAGCAGCCCATCTGAATACGTTGAAGATCTTGTTACGAGAAAACCAGGAATTACTACATCTCGTTTTGAATTGGCCCAAAAAGTTTTAAAAACACGATTTGAATCTCCTATTCTTGCAAAAACAGATCTCAGCAAATTTCCTACACATTATAACCCTACAATTGATTTAGCTAGATTCCATGAATTAGACTTTGAAGGCTCACCTTTTGAAAGAGCTCAAGAAGCATTGCGTTTAACAGGAATAGCAACATCACCTTTTGAGGCTGCCCAGAAAGAGCAAGCTAGAGGCATTTAATTCCATAATAATAATTATTTTAATAACAACAAGTAATTGTTATTACTCCTTTTTTTTAATGTAAATAAGAATTTTTAAGACCTGATATTCTTGATATTTTTTATCCACAATTCATCTTTGATCGTCGTTTCATCACCATGACCAGGTATTACTCTAGTATCTAAAGGAAGCTGAATTAATCTTTTCAAAGACGAAAGCATTTTTTCTGCATCTGCATATGGAAAATCCACCCTTCCAAAAGTCCCTTTAAAAAGAGTATCTCCTGAAAATAGGATATTATTTTCCTTATTATAATAGCATACTCCGCCAGGCGTGTGCCCTGGAGTGTGTATTACTAAAAACTCTATATCCCCTACTTTAACTGTATCGTTATTTTCTAAATATACATCAGCTTTTACTTGTTTAATCTCATGGGAACTGAAAAAATTACTTTCAGGGTTTTCTATAAAAGGAGCATCAAGTTTATGTACATACACCTTTGCTGAATATTCTTTTTTGAATTTATAAACTTCTGCTATGTGGTCCCAGTGGCTATGGGTAATTAGAATTTTTTCTAAAACATATTCAGAATTGTCTAAAAATTTTTTTATTTTTGAAAATGAGCCTATTGCTGGATCAATAACTGCAGCTTTTTTGGTTTTTTCACAACCTACAACAATTACGTTATTTTCTATCGGACCGCAAATAAAAACTTTAATAAACATAAAAAATCCTCGCACCGGAGAGGACTCGAACCTCTAACCTCCCGGTCCGTAGCCGGGTGCTCTATCCAATTAAGCTACCGGTGCAAAATATTATTTATTTATAATCTGACAGTATCTATCTAAAAATCAAGGTTTTTCTTTTAAAAAAAATAATAAAAAAATACTATATCTTTTCAATGAGGACTTAATGAACAAATGGCTTATATCAGTTTTTATACTAATCGGAGTAGCTTGTTTATTTACTTATCAGAAAGATAAAAAAAAGCACCTGCTATCCGAAGTCACACTGAACTGCAAAAGTGATTCATTTGTGACTTTAGATTATTTAGGACAAACAGGTAACTGCCTTTTTCAAACTGCTGCAGCAGTAGCTTATGCCTTAGATAATAACTGTAATTTGTACATAAGACAAAAAGAAGTCAAAAAAAAGCATTTGAAAAATTATCTTTGGCGAATACCAAGAAATAAACCAGCAAATAAATTTGAAACAGTATATTTCCAACAATATCCATATAATTATGAAAAAATTCCAAACATTCCCAATTTAAAACTGAATGGATATTTTGAATCTGAAAAGTTCTTTCAAAGCCATAAAGATAAAATAATTGATCTTTATTCACCTTCTAAAAGAATACTTAGCCTACTTCATACAAAATATAAAAAAATTATCAATCATCCTAACTCAGTTGCTTTGCATATAAGAACATTTTATAAAGATTGGGCAACAAGCCCCGACACATTTTATAATCATTTTCCTGCACCTGACATAAAGTACATTGAAAAAGCAATATCTTTATTTCCTGAAGACTCATTATTTGTGGTATGTTCTGACCATATTCAATGGTGTAAAGAAAATTTAAAGCATATAAAAAGAGATTTTGTTTTTGTTCATCAAAAAACTTATTTGGACTTATATTTATTGACTCTTTGCAAACACATGATAACAACAAACTCTACATTTTCATGGTGGGCAGCATATTTAAATAAAAACCCGAACAAAATTATTGTCGCTAAAACACCATGGGGAGTAAGTAAAGAAAAAAAATCAGAAGATACTATTTGTGATGAATGGATAACAATTGAAGGCTCAGACAATGTTCCTTGGCCTTTTTCTAAAGAGGACCTTCCCAAGAAATTCATTAAGTAAAGATCTTTCTTTAAGAGATAGCTTTATCTCTTCTTCAAATATTTTCTTAACATTGGAATTTATATCTTTTGTTTGAATGTTTTTATATTTTTCAACATCAATAAAAGAATTTTTCTTTACGTATTCATACCCATGAATAAAATCTTTTTCAGAAGGCTCATTTTCAAATTCTTTTTCAACCAGCTCCTGCCAATTCTTGTCATCCTTATGCCCCCAAGATCTTACTTTTTTTAGCATTTCTTCTTTTGATCTTACCCAGCTGTAATGATGTATCATCGGTTTGTTATCCAATCCCAAAACATTTCTCTTTTTATTTTTTTTGTGCATGTCATAAATTGCATTTCTTTCTTCTTTTTGCAGCAAAATATCCTTTGTTAATATTCCTCTTTTTGCAAGAACGATAGAATCTTCCCATTGAAGCGCCTGATTATTAGTCTCTCTAAAATACCAGTAATTAGAAAGTTTCAATACATCATATTTTTCATAATCTCTCTGATCTAGCCATAGATTAAAACTATTAGCATCGACAATCTCATCTGCATCCAAAAATAATATATATTCAATAGACTCATCAGTGTGTAAATAACCCAAATATCTTGAAAAGGAATGCCAGAAATTATTGTTTCCAACTGAATTAATGATCTTTTTAGGGATAAGAGATGGAACATATGGATATACTAGGAAATGACAATCAGACACATTGGAAAATACTTTTTCTAAATCTTTTTTTCTTTCTTTTGTCCCATCAAAAAAATGGTCGCATATTGGAATTATTATCTTTTTTGAAAACTTTTTTGCCTGTTCTATACAATGGAAAATAAAATTAATGTCGTTAGAACAATAATTAATAATAGTTGCAATAGAATGATTATTTTTCAAAGTATTACCCTTTAATAGCATATCATTATCGACAAAAAAAGAAATTAAAGCTAAAAAAAAATAAGAAAAGGTGGGGGAATAATGCCGTATCCATCAGTTTTTATTATTGTTGATATGCAAAATGATATTTGCCATCCAGATGGAGTTTTTGCAAAACATGGTCTTTTCTCTAATAACATTGCAAAGATCGAGCCTTCAATAATTGAAGTTATGGAATATTGTAAAAAAAGAAAAATTCCCATTATTTCGCTTCAGTTTACAGTATTAGTTGACCCTGAAAATAAACCTATAGGACTTGGTGTAATAAATACTTTTCAGCCCTTTTTACATAAGGAAGGATGCCGCCCACAAACATGGGGCCATGAATTATTAGAAGGATTATTAAAGCCTGATTATGTAGTACAAAAATGGGGAATATCTTCTTTTTATCAAACCACTCTTGATAAGTATTTAATTGCTCTTGATGCAAAAGAATTAATCCTCTGTGGATTTACTACAAATGGATCCGTTGAAACTCTAGCAAGAGAAGCAACAGGAAGAAATTACAATATAATTACCCTTACGGACTGTGTTACAAGTTATAGTGAAGCACTTCATGAATCTGCATTACTAAATTTACAGACTTATGGTAAAACTCTTACTAGCAAAGAATGGAAAAAAAGTTATGATTAAAAAAAGTGAGAAAAAATGAATATCGTTATTTTAGGAGCAGGTAAAATTGGAAAATACCTGTCACATATTCTGTCAAAAGAAGAACATAATGTTACAATAGTTGATAAGGACCAGGCGTCTTTACAAAAAATTGAACAGGATGTTGATGTAGCTACTTTCTATGGCTATGGAGCAACAATAAAGACATTAGAATCTCTTTTAGATAATAACCCCTCACATTTCATTGCACTTACAGGAAACGATGAAACAAATCTTGTTGCATGCACAATTGCAAAAAACTTGGGATATCCAATAACAATAGCCAGAGTAAAAGAATTAGAATTCCTTACGCGTTCACGATTAAATTTCAGCAAATTATTTTTTATTGATCATTTTATTGCCGCTGAAGTTTTAACAGCTTACAACATTTTAAAAACCATTGTTAACCCAAGCGATTTGGCTCTTGAGAATTTTGCTCACGGCGCAATTCAAATGAGGACAATAACAATCACTAAAGAATGGGACAAAACAGACGTTCCCATTAGCAAATTAAATCTCCCAAAGGAAATGATCGTAAGCTTAATTAGAAGAACAGTAGAAGAAGATAAAAATAAAAAAGATAAAATTATTTTCCCTCATGGCAATGATCTAATTCAGGTTAATGATGAAGTTACTATTATTGGAGAAAACAGCTGCATGAATCAGCTGCATTTTATTTTTAAGACACCTGAAAAATTTGTTAAATCCGTAATATTAGTCGGTGGAACTTCTGTTGCCTTGCACTTAGCCCACATATTAGAAAAAATGCATGTTCATGTAACAATAATTGAAAAAGATGAAAAGAAAGCTGATGAAATAGCTGACTTATTTAAGCATACAGTAGTAATAAATAGAGATGCTCTAAATTTAAACTTCTTGCTTGAAGAACAAATACAGAATGAAGGTGCTTTTGTTTCCTGCACATCTAATGATTCAACAAACCTATTGCTTTCATTGTTAGCAAAACAGGCCGGCTGCAAACAGGTCCACTCCGTTATTTCAGATATTGAATTAGCCCCTGTATTACGAAACTTGAACATTCATTTTTCAATATCTGAAAGAGTTACTTTTACAAATAGGATCTTGTCAATTATTCATGAAGAATCAATTATTTCAATCGCATCATTATGTGATAATCAGGCAAGAGTACTAGAGATGAAAGTGTCCGAAGACTCAGATCTAATTGGAATACCAATATCAGAATTGTCTAACAAGCTTCCAAAAAAATTATTGATCGCCGCCATAGAAAATAGAGGTCATGTGATGATAGGAAAAGGAACAAGGATATTATCTCCCGGCGATACTATTATTTTGATAACAAGCCCAGAACACTTACATGAGCTTAAAGATTTGTTTTAAGGAGATGAAAAACAGTGTTATATAAAGAGATTTCTAGAATTTTAGGAAAATACCTGTTCTATTTCTCTTTGCTTTTAATTATCCCCATTTTTGTTTGCATTTATTATGAATACATTGTTGCACCTGCGGTTCATCCTCAACCTCAAGCATTGTTATCATTTGGAATAACAATGGTCATATCTTTTGCTCTTTCATTTATTTTTATATTTTTTGGAAGAAACGCTACAGGCATTCTATATAGAAGAGAAAGCATGTTCTTAGTTGCATGCATATGGCTTATTTCAGCAGCTATTGGTGCAATGCCTTTTTACTTTAGCAAAACGCTAAACAATCCTGTTGATGCATTTTTTGAATCAATGTCAGGATTTACGACAACAGGGGCAACTACTTTTTGTGCAAAAAATTATGAGACTGGAACATTAAAAGAAATCACAATACAGGAAGTAAATGTTCATGTGCCCACAAAAAATTATGAATACTATGGAACAATAAGACCTGTTAGAGATCCAACCACAGATAAAATATTATTTTCAGGGACAGAAGCTGTAAATAAGGGAATATTATTTTGGAGGAGCTTTATCCAATGGCTGGGCGGCATGGGAATAGTTGTATTATTCTTAGCAATACTGCCCGCATTAAATGTTGGGGGGAAATTTCTTTTTCAAATGGAAGTCCCCGGTCCAACTAAAGATACCCTTGCCCCTAGGATTAAGGAAACGTCCTCTCTATTATGGAAATTTTATCTGGGACTTACTGTAGCTGAAATATATTTATTGCTTGTAACAAATCACCAAATGCCAATCTTTGATGCCTTTTGTATAACTTTTTCAAACCTTTCAACGGGCGGATATACCGTAAGAAATGAAAGCATAGGAGCATACAATAATGCATTAACAGATTGGGTTATTATTATTTTTATGATATTGGGCAGCTTGAATTTTTCATTGTACTTTTTCATGTTAAAAAAGAAATTCAATAAATTATCCGATCCGGATTTTATTTTCTTTCTGCTTGTTGTACTAATTGGTGCTGTTATTGTTTCTGTGCCATTAATAGGAAGTGCAATGACATTTTTAAACGGAACAACATCTGGAATATATTCTCTTGCAACATCAATAAGATATGGTTTTTTCCAGGCTATTTCTGCCCTTTCCTCAACCGGCTTTGCAACGTCAAACTATGACCTTTGGCCTTTCCCCTCACAAATGTTTATGTTAATACTAATGCTAATCGGAGGCATGTCAGGATCAACCGCAGGAGGAATAAAATCCTCCAGAATATATATTCTTTTTAAAACTGTTATAGCCAAAATCATATCAATATTCAGGCCTGAAGTAATTCATAAAATAAAAATTGGTGAAAGAGAAATAGCAAAAGAAGTTGCTTCCACTATTTTAGCTTTTTTCAGCATATCTATGTTCTTTATTATACTTGGAGTTGTAATTATTGTTTTAAGCGGGATAGACCCGGAAACGGCTTTAGGAAGCATCATAAGCGTTATTAATAACGTTGGCTTTGCTTTCAGAGCAACAGGGCCTATGTATTCCTTTGCCCTTTTCCCAAATATAGCAAAGATTATATCGGCAATATGGATGCTCTTAGGAAGATTAGAATACTTTGCAATCCTTCTTTTATTAATTCCCGGCTTCTGGAAGAAAACACGTTATTAATTATTTTCTTTCAGGCTCGTGAAAAAATATACTAAATTCACTTCTGCCAATACGTGATGAAGGACCATATACAATGTCAACATTCAACTTATAATTTTGAGTCTGTATTATATATCCTTTATTTGTTTTTGTAACTTGCTGTATTAATTCACCTTTTGTTAACAACTGAGATAATTTTGAATTTGTAACAATAGATTTAATTTCTTTAGATCTTTGCTCAAAAGTTGTTTCAGCAAAAAGACCTGTAACAGCTAATAAAGAAACAATCGCAATAAATGTTAATTTTTTCATCTTTCTCTCCTGCAAATATAAAAGATTCTCCTGAAATGAATCTTAACACTAGATTCAATTCACTGCAAAGATAAGTTTTTACATCATTCCCATCGGGCCCATTGGATTCATTGGAGGAGGTGTTTTGTTTTTACTAGGCTTATCTGTTACAACAGTGTTCACTGAAAGAAGCATAGAGGCAATAGATCCTGCCTGCAGCAATACAGTTTTCGTTACCAATACAGGATCAATTACCCCTGCCTGCATCAAATCTTCAAATTTATCTGTTATGCCGTTATATCCAATATTATTTTTCTTCTCTAAAATCTTCTCAGCGACATGGTTGCCTTGTCTTCCGCAATTATTTGCTATAACAATTGCCGGCTGCATAAGAGCATTTTTTAATATTTCTTTTGCTGCGCAATCCTCTAGTTCGTCCAATGCTTTTATAGCTCTAATTAATGCCACGCCCCCTCCGGGAACAATTCCTTCCAAGAGAGCTGCCTGTGTTGCACATATTGCATCATCAAACCTGTCCTTTTTCTCTTTCATTTCAGCTTCTGTCGACGCCCCTACATGAAGAAGAGCAATGCCTCCGGATAATTTAGCAAGCCTTTCTTTGAATTTTTTAATATCATAATCTGAAGATGAATTTTCTATTTCATTCTTTATCTGATTTATTCTATTTTGAATTTCTTCTTTATTTCCCTTCCCATCAATTATTGTTGTATTATCCTTTGAAATAATAACTTTCTTTGCCTCACCCAAAACATTTATATCTGCTTCATCTAAAGACAGACCCACTTCATCGGAAATAATCGTTGCTTTTGTCAAAATTGCAATGTCTTTTAACATTTCTTTTTTTCTATCACCAAACCCCGGAGCTTTTACAGCACATACAGGAAGATTTGATTTAATTTTATTTATTACTAATGTTGACAATGCAGCTGATTCAATTTCTTCTGCAATAATCAAAAGCTGTGAAATATTATTATCTATAATCTTTTGTAATATCGGCACTATCTCATTTACATTTGATAACTTCTTATCAACAATTAATATTTTCACATCATCAAGCTCAGCTGTCATCTTTTCCGGATTAGTAATAAAGTATGGAGATAAATATCCCTGATCAAACTGCATTCCTTCTACAATTTCTAACTTTGTTTCTATTGTTTTACCTTCAATAGGAGTAATTATGCCGTCCACGCCAACCTTTTCCACTGCCTGAGCAATTATTTTTCCCATTTCCTCATCATTATTTGCTGAAATAGCAGCTATCTGCTCAATCTCTTCTTTTTTTTCTATTTTTTTTGCTGTAAAGTTCAATTCCCTGATCAAAAGCTCAATGCCTTTTTCAATCCCCTTTTTTATTTCCATTGGGTTAGCCCCTGCCGCAATATTTTTCACACCCTCTGCAAAAATTGCTTCTGCCAATACTATTGCAGTTGTGGTGCCGTCACCTGCTATTTTCGAAGTTTTTTTTGCTGCTTCTTTAACAATTTGGACTCCGATATTTTCAAATTTATCTTTAAGTGTTATTTCTTCAGCTACAGTTACTCCGTCTTTTGTAGAATAAGCATTTGAATTTTCCTTTTGAATAACCACATTCCTACCTTTTGGGCCAAGCGTCACCTTAACTGCTTTTGATAATGTGTTTATCCCTTTTAATAACGAAGCTATTGCCTTCTCATTAAACTGCATTAATTTTGCCATGATATTTTCCTTTCTCTTACAACTAAAATTTTAATAAAACATAGTATGTTTTCTTTATTTTTTTGCAAAACCTGATTTTTTTATTCATAAATTAAATATTTTTTTCTTTTTTGTAAAAATTCTTTCCTTTTTTCCTTATCATAACCTATTAGTTCCCAGGCTGGATATTTCTTTGTTTTTAATATTTTATAAATCTGATCTGTTCCATTTGCCTTACAAAACATTTCTATTTTATCATTTGAATCTTCAAGCCTTGACATAAACTCTTTTGGATACATGCTCTTTAATATGCCTATAAGCAAATATTGTACGGAAAGGGGCTGAAATGTTTCCTCACTTGTAATAACAATTATTACCCCTTGGCAATTCTCATTTTTATATCTTCCATAGAAAGGTTTAAAATGAAATGGCAAGAATTTTACGCCTTTTAATTTCTGTTCATTTAGTTTCTGTGCGAATTTTTCAGCATTTATCCAGGGGGCTCCAAAAATTTTAAATGGAAGAGTATATCCTATTCCAATATTTGCAATTTTTAATTCTCCCAATATCCCCGTCACAGGATAATAATATGCTGTAGTAGCTTCAGGTATATTTGGACTGGGAGGAACCCATGATAATTTAGTTTGTTTAAAATTCATCTTCCTCTTCCATCCCTTCATGGGAATAACCGTTAAATCACATTTAATGTTGTATTCTTCATTAAAATACTTTGCCAATTCCCCTGCTGTCATTCCATGGCAATAAGGAACATTTATATATCCCATAAAAGATCTGTATTTTTCTTCAAGCATGGGCCCGTCAACAATATTGCCACCCATGGGATTCGGCCTGTCCAGGACATATACCGAAACATTATTTTTTGCCGCTTCCTCCATCACATAAAAAAGAGTATTTACATATGAATAGGCCCTGGTTCCTATGTCCTGCATATCAAAAAATATTATATCAATATTTTTTAGCATTTCCTTTGTCGGCCTTCTTGTTTCTCCATAAAGACTGTAAATTTTTATATCATTGTATTTTGTATTTTCAATTTTTTCATTTCCGTATTGATTACCATTTATTCCATGCTCCGGAGAGAAAATTGCGACAAGAGAAAAATCTTTCGCCTCTTTGTGAAACCTTTCAACTGTTGTATTAAGATTTTTATCAACTCCAGTATGGTTTGTTAAAAGAGCAATTTTTTTATTTTTTATTGTATTTACATGGCCGTCTTCAAAAAAAATATCGATACCATTTACAACGGGCTCAGAAAAAACAGAAAAACAAAAAAAACACAAAATAAAATATCTCATATAAAACGGTCCCGGCTTTTAAAAAAATTAAATATAAATATTCTTGTAAAAAGTTTTTGTGTAAAGAATCATTTTATGATATAGATTCTCAAGGCAAAATAAAAGAGAATTATGACAATACCTTCTACATCATCTTCCTACATACAAAAAGCCTTATCACTTTTAAAAAGTGTAAAAGGAAAGGATTTATCATTTGAAGAAAGAAAGTCTTTAACCATTGAACTTTGTTCATTAATATTATCTGACGCAAATTCAAACATTACATCAAATGAAAAAAAAGAATATTTTATTTATTCGAAATTAGTTAATTCAATAAAAAGCAAAGCTTTTATCAGCAACCTTTTAGATATTTGTTTTAGATCTTCTTCAACAAAACGCATAGCCGACCAGCTGCAATACCTTATTTTTAAATTTGATATTCCTGAAGCTCTTTCAACAATTAATAAAATTGAATTATTAACATTTAAATTCTGCGGGGCCTTTTTCCCAAAACTATTTATACCATTTGTAATAAAAAATATTATGAAGGCTTTCGAAAACAATATTATTTTAGAAAGCTTATTAAAAACCCATATAGAGAAAAGCACCCAGGAAAAAATTAAATTAAATGTTTATTCGATCGGAGAAAAAACAACAGGAAATATTGATGCAAAAAACAACCTTCAATCATACATCAAATTAATATCTGACACAAAAATTAACACTATTTCAATAAAGATTACCGCTCTATTACCTTTTATTTTACCCGAAAACAACGAAAACAACATTTTTTACCTAACCAATATCTTAACAACACTTTTTTCAGAGATAAAAAACAATCCAATAAAACATGAAGACGGTTCAGTGTCTTATAAAATGATAATATTTGACGCTGAAACATATTCTACTTTTGATTTAAATATTGAAGTTTTTAAAAAAGTGCTAAACGATCCTGAGTTCTTATGTTTATCTGCAGGAATAACTCTGCAAGCATATTTCCCCAATGCTTATGATGCACAAAAAACTATTACAAAATGGGCCTTAAATAGAGTTAATAATGGTAACGCCCCAATAAAAATTACCATAGTAAAAGGAGCCTATCTTTCAAACGAACAAATTGAAGCATCAAAAAAGAACTGGCCTCAGGCCCCCTTTCTTAATAAATCACAAACTGACGCCAATTTTAAAAAAATGGTTTTGTTCGGCATAAATGAAGATAATATAAAGGCCGTATCCTTGGGAATAGCAACCCACAATATTTTTGATATTTCTTTTGCTCTTATTCTTCAGCATGAAAAAGAAATATTTTCAAATATTACTTTTGAGTTGTTTGAAGGCACGATCACAAACATAAGAAGATCAATAAGGAAATTAAATAAAAACATATTGGTTTACTGTCCTGTGGTTCAAAAAAATGAATATAAAAATGCCATTTCATTTTTATGTAGAAGAATAGATGAAAAAACATTGGCCGATAACTTTTTATCTCATATTTATAATTTAAAACCGGAATCTGAAAAATTTTTAGAACAAGCTTCGCTATTTACTGAGTCTTTAAATGAAATTTCTTCTCTTCCTGAAGAATCAAGAAGGACCCAAGACAGAAATGACGATTCAAAAGCAAAAAATATTATTTCTGTTTTTGATAATGAGCCAATTACTGATTTTTCTTTAAAACAAAACAGGGAATGGGCAAACGAATTAATTAAAAAAAATCATAATTTTCAGCACGATCCAATTCCTCTTGTCATTGGAGGAAAAGAAATATTAGATAATAAAGACGGAATAGGACACGACCCTTCAAAGCCCGATCGGGTTTTATATAATTACTGTCTTGCAACAAAAAAAAATATTCAACTTGCTGTTGAAACTGCAAAAAAATTTGAAAGTTTTTGGAAAAATATCGATGTTGAAAAAATAAGAGATCTAATGTCCATGATAGCTCATGAATTTAGAGAAAACAGAAAAGTCCTTATAGCCGCAATAATGAGCGATGTCGGAAAAACAATATCTGAAGCAGACAGCGAAATATCCTCCACTATTGATAATTTGGAATATTATAAAATACGAATCAAAAAACTTCTTTCAAAAGCCGATCTTGAATGGTCCCCAAAGGGTACCTTTGTTGTAATATCATCAAGGAATTTCCCCTGTTCTGCCTCTGCAACAGGAATAATTGCAGCCCTCATCACCGGCAATTGCGTAATATTTAAACCTGCTCCTGATGCTATTTTGCCGGGATGGTATATTGTAAATGCAATGTGGAAAGCAGGCATACCAAAAGAAGCTCTGCAGTTTATTAACTGTACAGATGATGTTGCTGATCATGCTTTAATCTCTGACACCAGAATATCTTCAGTAATTATAACAGGTAAAAGTCAAACGGCAAAAAACTTCATGCATCTTCATCCGGGACTTGACCTTACTGCAATTACCAATGGAAAAAATACAATGATAATAACGGCAATGTCTGATAGAGAGCAGGCTATTGTTGATCTGATAAATTCAGCATTCAATTACTCAGGACAAAAATACGGCTCTGCATCAATAGCAATATTAGAAGCTGATGTTTACGATGATAAAAACTTTATGCTCAAATTAAAGGACGCAGCACAAAGCTTGTTGAGCGGCTCACAGTGGTCATTTAACAACACAATAATACCATTAATTCAGTCTCCAAGTGAAAATTTATTAAAAGGCCTGACAGAATTAGAAAAAAATGAATCATGGCTATTAGAACCAAAACAGGATAAAGAAAATCCAAATCTTTTTTCCCCGGGAATTAAAATTGGAGTAACAAAAAATAGTTTTTCATTTCAAACTCCATTTTATGGGCCATTATTATCGATAGTAAGAGCAGAAAATTTTCAAAATGCTTTAGAAATTGCTAACTCATTGCCTTTTGGTTTGTCTGCAGGGCTTCACAGTCTTGATGAGAGAGAACATTTTCACTGGTTAGAAAATGTAACTGTAGGAAATTACTACATAAACCGATCAATGACAAATGCAATAATTAGACGTGAGCCTTTTGGGGGATGCAAAGAAAGCAGTTATGGCCATAGTTTCAAAGAAGGCGGCCCTAATTTTCTAAAAGGATGCATGATCCCACAACAAACATCTATTCCAAAAGGAAAAGAAGCAGTAAATACTTATGTAAATCAATTATCCCCCCTTTTAGAGAAATATGATCTTTCTGCAGAACAGCTAGGCCTTTGGTATGCTTCTATAGCTAATTATGCTTATTGGTGGAAACGCATGAAACATAGAAGAGACCCAACAAAAATTATTGGTCAGGATAATCTTTTTGGTTATGTGCCTCGCGACAATATTACCTTCAGACTAACAAAAAACAGTCCTTTTCTTGATACATTAAGAGTTTTTGCAGCAGCACTAACATGTAATCATAATGTAATTGTGAGCTTAGATGTCAATGAAGTGAACTGGCTTCCTGAGAATTTCCCCTTAAAAATTATTTATGAAGATGAAGCTTCATTACTTCAAAAAATTGAAGAAGGAAAAATAAAACGTCTTAGATTGCTTGAAAAAACACCAGGCCATTATCATAAAAAAGCATCTGTTAGCGGCTGTTATATCATTGACTCTTGTGTGCTTGCAAACGGACGCTGTGAATTACTTCATTATCTAAGAGAAGTAACAATAAGCTATGATTATCATAGGAACGGCAACCTTGGTATTAGAGAAGGTGAGCTTCGAAAACAAATAATATAAAAAATACACTTTTATTAGCTTTCAGGTCTTTAGAAAAATTCTTTATTGCCTTATGATGTTTATTCAAAATGTGAATAAAGGAAAGCTTAATGGAACTTAATAAAGAACAGGAAGAAGCGGTAAACCATATTGAAGGGCCACTATTGGTATTAGCCGGTGCAGGATCAGGTAAAACACGTGTTGTCACCTATAGGATCTCAAATTTAATAGAAAAAGGCATACCTCCTTCTGATATATTAGCTTTGACATTCACTAATAAAGCAGCAGAAGAAATGAAAAAGCGCGTGCATGCAATGACTAAGACAAGCGTATTAACTTGCACATTTCATAAATTGGGAGCTTTTATTTTACGCGAGTCCATTCATTTTTTAGGCTTTAAATCAACCTTTACCATTTATGATTCTGATGACAGTTTAAAGCTCATAAAACACTGCATAGCCACATTAGGATATAAAGATGAAAAAGGCTTGTCGAAAAGCATACAACATCAAATATCAAATGCTAAAAACAACATATTATCAGAAGATCAGGTATCCTCTTCATCTTTTTCTTCCGATAATGAAAAAATATTTGCAAACATTTTCCCATTATATCAGGAAAAATTAAAAGAATATAATGCCGTTGACTTTGACGATCTTCTTTATTTACCTGTAAAACTTATATTAGACAACAAAGAGATGAGAGAATTTTATCAAAATAGGTGGTCTTTTGTTTTAATTGATGAATATCAGGATACAAATTATGCACAATATACATTATCAAAGATTTTAGTAAGCAATCATCAAAACATTTTTGCTGTTGGAGATCCCGATCAATCTATTTATTCATGGCGTGGAGCCTGTTATCAAAACATCTTAAATTTTGATAAAGACTTTCCAAATGCTAAAACAATTAATCTTGAGCAAAATTATAGAAGCACAAAAACAATATTGAATGCTTCAAATGCACTGATACAAAATAATTCTGAAAGATATGAAAAAAATCTTTGGTCTTCAATTGAAGATGGTGAAAAAATTACACTTCAAATATTGGAAAATGAAAAATATGAAGCTCAATATGTAGTTAACAAGATTATTAAATATCAAACACAGTATAAGATCCCTCTAAATGACACAGTAATTTTTTACAGGACAAATTTTCAGTCCCGTATATTGGAAGATATTTTATTGGAAAAGAAAATACCTTACGTAATTTATGGAGGAATTTCCTTTTATCAGCGTAAAGAAATCAAAGATATTTTAGCCTTTATGAGACTTATTGTTTCAGATACTGACATAATTTCTTTTGAAAGAACCATTAATTTACCTAAAAGAGGTATTGGAAAAGTTTCCATTCAAAAATTAATAGAAAAAGCAAAAGAATATAACCTGCCAATTTTAAGCTTATTATACAAAATAGTTAATAATGAAATCCCAGACCTTTCTTTTTCTACCAATCAAAAAAAAGCATTCGATGATTATTTACGTCTTATTAGAACAATTAGAAATCTTCAGCCCCCTATTCATGAAGTAATCTCTGAAATTATTAGCTTGTCAAATTATTTAGCCTTTTTGAAAAATGATCCGGAAACTGAAGATGATAAAAAAGAAAACTTGCAGGAATTGATTGCAAAAGCAGCTCAATGGGAAATTGAAAAAGAAAATTCATCAATAAAAGATTTTCTGGAAAATATTACCCTAACGACAACTTCAGATCAAACAAGTATTAATTCATCATTAAAATTAATGAGCCTTCATAACGGTAAAGGATTGGAGTTTACTCTTGTGTTCATCGTTGGGATGGAAGAAAACCTTCTTCCTCATATTAACAGCATGAATACAGATCCGGATATTGAAGAAGAAAGAAGACTTTTTTATGTGGGGATGACAAGAGCCAAAAAACTTCTGTTCCTAACTGCAAGTAAATATCACTTTCTATGGGGATCGCCTCATTTCATGAAACCTTCCAGGTTCCTTAATGAAATACCAAAGAAATTCATTAATAATGAACATAAAGAAGAGATTTCAATAACTAAAAAACCTCTAAAAAATGAGAATGAAGATGATAAATCATATACATTCTCAATAGGTAATAAGGTTTTACATAGAGTTTTCGGAAGAGGAACAATTAAAAAAGCATATGTTACTTCCATGGGAGAAACATATGATGTTTATTTTGAAAAAAGTAGATCCATTAAATCCCTAGTTGCAAAATATGCTAAACTTACCTCTGTTTGAGTAAAAAAAACTTTTAAAGAATAGCCGAATAGACATAATGAAATTTAGGTAAACAGGGAGAGAGAAAATGTCTTTAGGCATAAGTTTATCAAAACTAAAAAAGGTAGGATCTAAATATCTATATAGAGGAAAATTGTTTTCTCTAAATAAGCCTCAAAAATCAACTGCTAAAGGCAAAAAAATGATGGTCCTTGCAACAAAGACTGTCAAAGGTGAAAGAAAAGTAAAGCTTATACATTTTGGAGCTGTAGGATATGGTCATAATTACTCTGCAAAAGCAAAAAAGAATTATCTTACAAGAAGTGCAGGCATTAGAAATAAAGAAGGCAAATTAACAAAAGATGACACTTGGAGCGCAAACTATTGGGCAAGAAAAATATTATGGCCAAAAAATAAACCTGCAACAGGCCCTAAAAAAACTTAATCAATGATTTTTTGATAGGCTTTGATAATCTTTTTACAGGAAATAAACTTCTTCCAGTGTTTATCCCTTATTCTAAAAGAAGATATATTAGGAATATATCGTGAAGGATAAACAGCAATATTCTTATAGAATCCCGGCCTCCATAATTGAGAAGATCTATAATTGCGGAAAATGCTAACGGTTGGAATCTTTAAGCTGGAAGCTAAATGTCCTATCCCTGAATCATTTCCTATCATTGCATAAGACTCATATATATATGATGAAAGATCTGATAAATCATCAAAACCCATAATTGTAAAGCCAAGATTTTCTACATTAGCCCAAGCTTTTTTTTCTTTCTTTGACATTACAAAAACAGGATTTTTATTATTTCTTTTTAAAAGCTTTGCAAGCTCTATAAATTTTTTCTTTGGCCAGTTCTTTCCTTCTTTTGCACTGGTTGGGTGAATGATAATTCTATTATCATTTTTTCTGTAAACAAGATCTTTTGGAGGGTGTATATTATTGATATTTACAGATTTATCAAGATGTAAAACCGCTTTACAAAACCTTTTTATATTCTCTGCCATATTTATTGTTGGATCAAAATATGCATCCTTATAATAAGGCTGAGACCCTATCTTTTTTGAAGGAGAAGGATTCAAAACTATAAGCTTGTTATCTTTTTTTCCCTTATCAATCAACTTGCTTATAAAAGAAGAATCATCATAGCTTACAAAAATAATGTCGTAAGAACTTATCAGCTTATCAATTGTATCTTCTTCCGGGAATGATAAGATATTAAGATCTGAAAACCAGCTTTGCAGCTGGAATAATTTATCAGGATGATAGGTATCTACTAAGAATCCATTTATATGAAGGTTGTTGGCCAGCGTTAAAGAGATAAGGCCATCTCCTAATCCTTTACATGAAAATATGGCTGCTTTTTTATTATTCATATTCTTTAACTAATTGCTTAAATTTTCTTTTCACTCTCCATGGCTCAATAAAATGCATCCAGTATTTTTCTCTCATCCTAAATCCTTTTATATGAGGTAAAATAGGCCATGGGGTTATTGTTTTACCTTTTGAAAAATCAGGCTTCCACAAATCTTTTTTTCTCTTTGACTGAATTATTGATAATAATGGAATTTTTAAACTTGATGCCAGATGCCCTATCCCTGAGTCATTACCAATAAAAAATGCCGACTCATATATTAGTTCGGCTAATTCATCCAAAGTATTTGTACATGAAACAGTAAGACCAAAATCTTTTAAAAAGTTCCATTCAGTTTTTTCTTTTTCAGTCATAATAAAAACCGGCTCATAGTTTTTTTTCTTAAGCCATAAGGCTATTTTCACAAAGTTTTTCTTTGGCCAATTCTTTTTCCCAGATTTACTTGCAGGATGAATTATTACTCTCTTGAGCTCTTTTCTATATATAAGATTTGGCTTTGGCAAAAACCCATTTTTCTTTTCAACTATCTCCAGCTTTAAATCCGTCTTACAAAAGTTGTACAGGTTATTGACCATCGTAATATTTCTATTAAAAGAAAAATCCCCTAAAAAATATTTTCTCTTCCGGGATGTTGGCATCAATATATAAGTATTTTCTGGATTGATCTTTTTGGCATGTTTTGCTGCCAAAACATTTTTCGGTAAGTGATCAGCATTGATGATTATTAGATCATACTTTTCAATAACGGACGGTATCTCTTCCTCTTTAGGATAAGAAAAAACATTTAAATCATTAATCCAAGGTTTTAATTCCCCTAAAGAATCATGATAAGTATCAACCTCATACCCGTTTTTCTTTAAATTATGAGAAATAAGTAAAAATATTAGGCCATCACCTATTCCATGGCTGCACATGACACAACATTTTTTCATAAGCAAATTCCTTACTTAAAACGACATAATTTTT
>CAYPMA010000007.1:0-22995 GCA_964411685.1 uncultured bacterium | reverse complement strand
AAGAGCTACTGCACTTGTATCACTGCCTCCCCTTCCAAGAGTAGTAATATCCTTTTTTTTGCTTACCCCCTGAAAACCCGCTACAATTACAATGCTTTCATCATTTAAAGAAGATACTATCCTTTCCGGTTTCACATCAACTATCTTAGCATTAAAATGATTGTCGCATGTAATTATACCAGACTGACTACCAGTAAAACTTACTGCCTTTTGATTTTTTTTACTAAGAGCCATGGCCAGTAAAGAAATACTTATCCTTTCTCCTACAGATATGAGCATATCCAATTCGCGACTTGGCGGATTATCATTCACTTTTTTTGCCAACTTAATCAAATTATCTGTTGCATTTCCCATTGCACTTACAACAACAACAATTTTTTTAAATACTTTTTTTCGTTCTATAATTATTTTTGTAATTTTTGAAAAATTACTTGGCTTACTAACGCTAGAGCCGCCGAATTTCATAATAAGTGTTTCCATATTTATTATCTCTAAAAATTTAAATAATTTTTTTAATTACTAAAACCACTAATATTAAGATCTTTTTTTTAATAATAAATATCACAAAAATCGATATTTAGTTAATATATGAATAAGTTTTTTTAGAAAAAAAATATTTATAATTCGTCTAATTACGTTTTTACGTTGCAGATATTTTAATTTCTCTGTTAAACTTTTAGCTTTAACAAGTAACAGGAGCAACCCTTAAATGACAAACCAAACTTTGAATGACTGGAATGCAAGCAACATCCTCGATGATGTAGAATATAAAGAGGAAGATGCAAAGTTATTTAAATCATTATTAAGCCACAAAGAAAATATTGAAGAAAAAAGTTCTACAATACAAATGCAGGTAGGAGAAATCCTAACAGGGAAAATTGTTGAAATAACAAAAGATTTTGTAGTAGTTGATGTAGGATTAAAATCGGAAGGCTTAGTACCTATAGAAGAATTCTCAGACAAAGATGACTTGCAATTAAATACTCCTATAGAAGTTTTATTAGAAAAAACTGAAGACTCTGATGGGCAAATAGTATTATCAAGAGAGAAGGCATTAAAATTCAGAAAATGGGAATACATAATAAAAAATTGTAAAGAAGGTTCTATAGTATCAGGAAAAGTCATTAGAAAGGTAAAAGGCGGCTTGATGGTCGATATCGGGATGGAAGCATTCCTACCCGGATCTCAAATTGACAATAAACGCATTAAAAACCTAGACGACTTACTAGGAAAGACTTACGACTTTAAAATATTAAAAATTAATATTGAAAGAAAAAATATCGTCATTTCACGAAGAGAAATTTTAGAAGAGGAAAGAGCTTCACGCAAAAATGAAGTCCTAGAAAACATTCAAGTCGGTGATTTAAGAAAAGGTGTAATAAAAAATATAACAGATTTCGGTGTATTCCTAGATTTGGACGGAATAGATGGACTATTACACATTACTGACATGACATGGAAAAGGATTCGTCACCCATCAGAAATGGTAAAAATGGGCGATGAATTAGAAGTAATGATATTGAGTATTGATAAGGATAAAGGAAGAGTTGCCTTAGGATTAAAACAAAAAGAGACAAATCCTTGGGAAGAAATCGAGAAAAAATATCCACCAGGAACCCGTGTTAAAGGAAAAATTGTAAATCTGGTAAATTACGGTGCATTCATTGAATTAGAGCCTGGAATTGAAGGGCTTATCCATGTATCAGAAATGTCATGGACAAAAACTATTACAGATCCAAATGAAGTTGTAAATATCGGAAATGAAGTAGAAGCTGTAGTATTATCAATACAAAAAGAAGAAGGTAAAATATCTCTTGGCATAAAACAGACAGAACATAATCCATGGGAAAATATTGAAGAAAAATACCCAGTTGGAAGCACAGTTCATGCTGAGATACGCAATCTAACAAACTACGGAGCCTTTGTAGAGCTTGAGCCGGGTGTTGACGGACTAATTCATATATCTGATTTAAGCTGGATAAAAAAGGTATCACACCCATCAGAAGAACTAAAAAAGGGCGATAAAGTTGATGCGGTTATTTTATCAGTAGACAAAGAAAGTAAAAAAATTACTTTGGGGATTAAACAGTTATTTTCAAACCCATGGGAATCCATTGAAAATACTATTCCGGTTGGTTCTTTAGTAAAAGGAGTTGTAACAAACATAACCGCTTTTGGAATATTTGTTCTGCTCGATAACGGTATTGAGGCATTAATACACGTCACTGAATTATCAGACCAGCCTTTTGGAAAAGTTGAAGAGGTAGTAAAAATTGGTGGTGAGATAACTGCAAAAGTAATAAAAGTTGATCCGGCTAATAAAAAAATATCTCTATCTATCAAGGACTATTTAATTGATAGAAACAAATGTAATCGTGACGAAATAATAGTTGGAACAAAAAAAGAGAAAAAATCTTCTAAGAAGAAAAAAGAAGAAGAAACCGAAAAGTAGTTTTTTTCTAATATAATTTTTCAACAAAAGGCAAAAAAGCTTTATGAACAAAGATTTAATAGCAATTTTTGAATATCTTGAACGAGAAAAAGGAATTAAAAGAGAAATAGTTATAAAGGCTATAGAAGAATCTCTTTTAATAGCCGCAAAAAAAAGCGTTCATATCGGACTAGGTAATCCGACTGTTCATGTTGATTCAAAAACCGGAGAAATTGATGTTCTTGTACAAAAAAGAATTGTTGAAAAAGTAGAAAATCATGATGAAGAAATTTCTTTAGAAGACGCTCGCATATTAGCTCCTGAGTGTGAACTTAACCAAAGATTAGAAATATCGGTTACCCCTCAAGACTTTGGAAGAATTGCAGCACAAACAGCAAGACAGGTAATAACCCAGAAATTAAAATACGCTGAAAAGGATGTTATTTATGAGGAATACAGACACAGGGTCCATGAAATAATTTCTGGAACTGTTAAGCGTTTCTTACGCGGCAGGACAATGATAGTTGACCTTGGTAAGGTCGAGGCAATACTACCTGATAGATATTATCCAAAAATTGAAAGGTTCAACATTGGCGAAAGAGTACAAGCATTATTATATGAAGTAAGAGACACAGATAGCGGCGGAGCTGAAGTAATATTATCAAGAAGTCATCCTGAATTTGTTGCCGAATTATTTAAGCAGGAAGTTCCTGAACTGGAAGACGAAACTGTTATAATTGAAAAAATTGTAAGAGAGCCAGGATATAGAACAAAAATTGTAGTAGATTCCCATGATCCAAAAGTTGATCCTATTGGAACTTGTGTTGGAGTACGCGGAACTAGAATTAAAAATGTAATTAGAGAAATAAATAACGAAAAAATTGATGTTATCCCCTACTCAAAGGATCCAATCCAATTATTAATTAACGCCGTATCCCCTATTGAAATAAAGAGAATGAAAAATTTGGAAGATCACATGCTTGTAATAGTTAGCGATGAAGATTATCCTTCTATTATTGGCAAAAAGGGAATGAATGCCAGACTTCTAGCTAAGCTAATTGGAATTGAAATAAAAATACAAAAATTGACTGAATATCAGAAACTGGTTAGCATACAAATGGCAGAACTTGGAGAATCAGACAATCCTGAGTTGGACAACAAAATAAATAAAATTGAAGGACTTAGTTCATTAATATTTGAAGAACTTATAAATTCCGGATATGACACATTAAGGAAAATTTTACAGGCTAAGCCTTTAGATCTCATGTCAAAAGTCCCAGGAATAAATTATTTAGATTTAGCAGATAAAATTTTCGATAAAATAAAAGGTTAACCTAATTGGCAAAGCAATTAAAATTAAACATCAAAAACGCTCAAATAGCAGAAGCTTTAAAAAACTTAAAAGGTGATTCTTTATCTTTAAAAAAAGAGAAAAAAACCACTAAAAAAAAGTCATTAAAAACTAAAGAAACAGAAGCATCTGCTGACACAACTACAAAAAAAAGAAAAGCACGCATTCTCCCTCCAATAGAAAAAGAAAAACCAAAAGAGCCGGAAGAAAAGGGAAAAGCAGCTGCAAAGAAAAAAGCTTCTACTGTAAAGAAAGAAGTATCTAAAGAACTCTCAAAAGAAGAAAAAGAACTAGAAATAAAAGAAGCCGCTAAAACTGAGATAATAGATGGAAAGAAACCTGCTATCGAAGAAGTAATAGAAAAAAAAGAAGCTGCAGAAGAAGAAAAGCTTCCAAAAGAAGTTAAAGATGAAAAAGAAATAGAAGAAGAATTATCAAAGAAAAAAGGCCAAAAAGATCTCAAACCCAAAGTTAAAAAACTTGAGCTTCCAAAGAGATTTGACTCACGCGACAGGATGGGACTACGATCTGAAGAAGAAGAAGAAAGATGGCGAAAAAGAAAAGCTCATAAGAGACATAAAAAAGTTACTAAAGAAGAAGAAATAATACGTCCTAAAACTTTAAAAATTAAATTACCTATTACTATTAAAGTTTTAGCTTCAGAAATGAAATTAAAAGCCTCAGAACTAATTGGAAAATTGTTTTTACAGGGAATAACTTTTACTCTGAACGATCTTTTAGATGATGAGACAACTATACAGCTATTGGGACATGAATTCGGTTGTGATATTATAATTGATACTTCAGAGGAAGAGCGCTTAAGGATCACAGATAAATCAATACAGGAAGAAATTAAAGAAACTCCTTTAGAAAAATTAAAATCAAGACCCCCTATAATAACTTTCATGGGCCATGTTGACCATGGAAAGACAAGCTTAATAGATGTTATCAGAAAATCAAATATTGCGGCTCAAGAAGCTGGGGCAATTACACAGCATATTGGAGCATTCACAGCACAGACATCACTTGGCGAAATTACTATTTTAGATACTCCAGGTCACGAAGCATTTACTGAAATCAGATCAAGAGGCGCTGAGGTTACCGATATTGTTGTTCTTGTTGTTGCCGGCGATGAAGGAATGAGAGATCAGACTATTGAGGCGCTAAATCAGGCAAAAAAAGCAAAAGTAACAATAGTAGTTGCAATCAACAAATCTGATAAAGCTGGTTATGACCCTGAGAAAGTATATAGACAACTTACCGACCATGAACTTCTTCCTGAAGTTTGGGGTGGAACAACTATAACTGTTAATACTTCTGCAACTACAAAAGAAGGAATAGATAATTTATTAGAAATGCTTGCTTTACAATCCGAAGTATTAGAACTGAAAGCTAATCCAGAAGCACGAGCAAGAGGAACTATTTTAGAAGCTGAAATGCACAAAGGTTTAGGTGCTACAGCGACAGTATTGGTGCAAAATGGAACTTTAAGAATTGGAGATTCGATTGTTTTTTCTGATCAATGGGGAAGAATAAAAACAATGCATGATTATAATAATAAGTCATTGCTAAAAGCCCTGCCTTCTACTCCTGTAAAAGTTACAGGACTCTCTGGCCTTGTTGATGCTGGTAATGAATTCATAGTTGTTTCGAATGAAAAAGAAGCTAAAAAACTAGCAGAAGATAGAAAAGAAGGGATTAAAAAGAAAAATCTCCTTTTAAGCAAGAAAAAATCAATGGAATCTTTCTTGGAAGAGCAGAAGATTCAAAAAATTCTACCAATAATTTTAAGAGCCGATGTTCAAGGATCCATAGAAGCATTGAAAACTGCTCTATTAAAGATACCTTCTAAAAAAGTTAAACTTGATATTATTAATGAGGAAGTAGGAGAAATTTCCGAATCAGATATTGAATTAGCTGCTGCTGCAAACGCAACAATAGTTGGATTTCATACACATATTGAAACACACGCAGAAAATTTAATAAAACGTCTAAAAGTTACTGTTAAGCTCCATGATATTATTTATCATGCTATTGATGATGTGAAAAATTTAATGCTTGAGCAATTAGATAAAATTGAACAGGAAAATGATGTTGGTGCAGCTGAGGTAAAAACCATTTTTAAATCATCTCATCTTGGTAAAATTGCAGGATGCCATGTGATTGATGGAATAATAAAAAGAAACAATAATATTAAAGTAATTAGAAATGATGAAATAATATTCAAAGGAAAAATTGCATCATTGAAAAGACAAAAAGAAGATGTAAAAGAAGTTCAAAAAGGACAAGAGTGCGGTATTTTAATAGAAAATTTCACAGAAATAGTGGAAGGCGACAAATTACAAGCTTTTGAAATAACCTATTTAGATCAAACTCTTTAATAGACTATGAAAAAAAAACGAACAGACAGAATAAATTCATTATTAAGAGAAGTAATATCTGAAGTAATAAATTTTGATATTAATAATCCTGAAATACCTAAATTATCAGTAACTTATGTTGATGTTGCCCCAGATTTAAAGACTGCAAAAGTATATATCAGCCTTATTGGAACTGATGAAAAAAAGAATCATATTATCGAATTATTACAGAAAGAATCAAATTACATATTTCATATTGCTTCTAAAAAAGTAGTATTGAAATATTTCCCAAAATTAACCTTTATATTAGATGATTCATTAGAAAAGCAGCTTAGAATTGAAAAGATTATTAATGACATACACAATAAGTCAAATAATGATGAATAATGAGCCTAAAGGAATTCTATTAGTCAATAAATCCAAAGGCAAAACCTCTTTCAGCCTTGTATCAATGTTAAGAAAAATTACTAAAGTAAAAAGAATTGGACATGCAGGAACGCTAGACCCATTTGCAACTGGTGTAATGGTAATGCTTATTGGTAAAGAATATACAAAAATGTCAGACAATTTTTTGAATAATAACAAAGAATACAAAGCTTCATTACATCTAGGATATGAAACAGAATCTTATGACAGTGAAAAAGAAAAAATATTTGTGTCTGATAAAATCCCCTCATCAGATGAAATAAATGATTGTATTCATCATTTTTCAAGAGAAATTAAACAAACTCCACCAATGTATTCTGCAAAAAAAATTAATGGAAAAAAGTTATACGAATTGGCAAGAGAAGGAAAAATTATTAATAGGCCTGAAATAACAGTAACCCTTAATATTACTTTGATAAAATATGAATATCCTTATCTTGAAATATATATTAAATGCTCAAAAGGAACATATATTAGATCTTTGGCAAATGATATAGGAAAATATCTTGAATGTGGTGCTTACTTAAATGAATTGTGCAGGACAAGATCCGGTGATTTCAAATTAGAAGATTGCATAGATCAAGAAAGCTTATTTTCTGAAAATATTAATTTATTTTTTAAATCATGAAAATAATTACTTCTCTTACAGAAAGTATAAATTTAAATAATAAGGATTGTTTTTTAACAATTGGCATATTTGATGGCATTCATTTGGGCCATCAATTTTTATTAAGATACTTAAAAGAAAAAGCAAAGAATTCACTTAGCTGTGTCATTACATTTTCAAATTCACATAAGAAAAATAACAACTTGTTAACAATAGATGAAAAATTAGATTTTTTTAATTTTATTGGAATAGATACTGTTATACTTCTTGAATTCACACATGATTTATTAAATACACCATATAAAGATTTTTTAGAAAAAGCAAAACTATCAACCGGATTTACCTATCTCATACTCGGCAAAGGATCTGTGTTTGGCAAAAACAAAGAAGGAACAGAAGAAAAAATCATTAAAACATCTGATGAATTGAGCTTTTCTTGTGAATATATTAATAAACTTATTTATAAAAATGAGCCTATATCCTCATCAGAAATAAAAAAACAGATACTTAATAAAGATTTTGACTTAGCAAAAAAAATGTTAGGAAAGCCTTATCTCATTAGCATGAACTCTTTAAAAGAACGTATTGAAAAATATTTTTTACCTCCTTCTGGAAAATATAAAATAATTATAGAACAAAAGAAGAAAAAATATTCCAAATACATTAAAATAAATGCCGAAAGGAAAAGAATCTTTATTGAGGATGATGAATTAGATAAAAACTTTCCTGTAAAATTAATATTTCAATAAATTATGAGAAAAAATTATGAGTAATCTTTCATGTGGAATAATAGGACTGCCTAATGTAGGCAAATCAACAATCTTCAGAGCTTTAACAAAAAGACAGGTCCCTGCTGAAAATTATCCCTTCTGTACAATAGATCCTAATATTGGTGTAGTTGAATTAAAAGATATAAGACTAAACAACCTTGCAGAATTATCCAAAAGTAAAAAAATTGTATATGCTTCTGTTTCTTTTGTTGATATTGCAGGCCTTGTAAAAGGCGCTTCTCAAGGTGAAGGGCTTGGAAATAAATTTTTATCAAATATTAGAGAAACAGATGCTATAGTACATGTTGTAAGATGTTTTGAAGATGATGATGTAATCCATGTTGAAGGCAAAATAGACCCCATTAGAGACATTGAAACAATTAATCTTGAATTATCACTTGCAGATCTTCAACTTGCTGAAAACGCATTTCAAAAAATGAAAAAACAGCCTTCTTCTAAAGAAGCGATGTCAACTCTTGAAAAAGTAAAAAATCACTTAGATAAAGGTCTTATGGTAAGAACCCTTGAACTAACAGAAGAAGAAAAAGAATCAATTTCTAATCTTCCTTTCTTAACAAATAAAAAAGTTATATATGTAGCGAATGTTAATGAAGAAGATTTGTTATCAGATAATAAGTATGTTCTGCAAGTCAAAGATTATGCAAAAAATGAAAACAATATTGTCCTTCCAATTTGTGCAAAAATTGAAGGAGAATTATCTCAACTTTCCGATAATGAAGCTCTAGAATATTTAAACACTTTAGGACTTGACAAATCAGGCTTGGACAGGCTTATTTCTGTTGCATTTGACTCCTTAGGATTGATTACATTCTTAACAACCGGTGAAATGGAAACAAAAGCGTGGACAATAAAAAAAGGAACAAATGCTTCATCAGCTGCCGGTAAAATACATACTGACATAGAAAAAGGGTTTATTAAAGCAGAAGTAGTTTCCTATAATGACATGATATTTTATAAAGGAAGAGTAGGAGCAAGAGAAGCCGGTAAAGCAAGATTTGAAGGTAAAAACTACCTTGTACAAGACGGCGATGTAATATTGTTCTTCCATAATTAATTTTAAAAAAAGAAGTTAGTAAATGGCAGAAAAAACCGAAAAGGCCACGCCGAAAAAGCTGCGCGATGCGAGGAAAAAAGGCCAGGTTGCAAAATCTCAGGACTTTCCTTCTGCTTTTACTTTTGTTACAGCTATTTTGGGAACTTTAGGATTTTCAACATATTTATTTAAAAATCTAGCAGGTTATATCGTAACCACTTTTAATATGGTTCAGGGAGATATTGACCTTGAACATCGTGCTGGAGCATATCTCATGCACGCCATTGAAATAATAATGAAAACAAGCTTTCCTATTGTTGTAATAGTATCATTTGTTGGTGTAATTATTAATTTCTTGATAATAGGCCCTCTTTTTTCTATGGAAGCTTTAAAAATAAACTTGAAACGGCTAAATCCTATTGAAGGAATTAAGCAAAAATTTAAATTAAAGGTATTAGTAGAACTTCTTAAATCAATTGCAAAAATTATTGGTGCAGCAATAATAATTTATCTTGTTATATGGAAAATGATTCCAACGGTAATACAGACAGCATCAGTACCTGTTGTTGGAACTGCAATTATTTTAAGTGACTTTTTAAAAACTGTAACAATCCAGGTAGGTATCTTTTTCTTAGCTGTTGCACTTTTTGACTTATTTTTTCAAAAAAGAACCTTTGCCAAAGAAATGATGATGGAAAAATTTGAAATTAGACAAGAATTTAAAGACACTGAAGGAGATCCGCACGTTAAAGGAAGAAGAAAAGAGTTATTTAGAGAAATAGCATATCAGCCAGGTCCTTCCTCAGCTAGAAGAGCAAGAGCAATAGTAACAAACCCAACACATATTGCTGTAGCTTTAGGCGGCGATGAGACAGTTCCAATAATATTAACTATGGGAAAAGGCGTAATAGCAGAAAAAATTATAAGTATTGCATTAGAAGAACATATACCTATAATGAGAAATGTACAGCTGGCACAAGAACTTTTTGAAAAAGGCAGGATTTCTGACTATATACCCGAAAGCACTTACAGAGCTGTTGCAGAAGTTTTGAAATGGATATCTTCTCTAGAAGAAGAAGAGGAAATAATATCGGTGCTTAGATGAGAAAGACATTTAATAATATAGTAAGTTTTTTAGGCGGAGAAAAAGCTCTCGGAACAATATCACGCTCAAGCGACATAATTTTAGCATTTTTCATTATTTGCATAATTATGATGCTTATATTTCCCGTATCTCCTCATGTAATCGATGTTATGATTTCAATAAACATTACTGTTTCCATTACTATTTTATTTGTAGCATTATATATACAAAAAGCCGTTAACATAACCGTATTCCCTTCTTTATTGCTTATCACTACGCTATATAGGTTATCTGTTAACATATGTTCCACCAGGCAGATATTATTACATGCATACGCGGGTAAAATCATCTACCAGTTCGGTCACTTTGTTGTTGGAGGAAATTTCGTTGTCGGCGGTGTAATATTTTTAATTATTACTATCGTTCAGTTCATTGTTGTTACTAAAGGTGCTGAAAGGGTAGCTGAAGTTGCTGCTCGTTTTACATTGGACGCCATGCCAGGAAAACAGATGAGTATCGATGCTGACTTAAGAGCAGGGATAATAGATACTAACCAGGCAAGACAAATGAGGCTGTCTTTAAGCAAGGAAAGCCATTTATACGGAGCTATGGACGGAGCGATGAAATTCGTAAAAGGTGATGCAATAGCAGGTATTGTTATCACAGTAATAAACATTATCGGCGGTCTTATAATTGGTATTGCTCAACATAATATGTCAGCACTTGAATCTGCAAAAACTTACTCATTATTATCCATCGGTGATGGCTTGGTAACACAAATTCCAGCCCTTATGATAGCCATAAGTGCCGGTATGGTGATTACAAGAGTATCCAGCGATAAAAAAGACGCTAACTTGGGTAAAGATATTTCCGATCAGTTATTAAGCCACCCAAAAGCTTTAATAATTGCCTCTGGTGTGTTGTTCTTAATGGCATCAGTCCCAGGCTTTCCTACCATTGTATTCTTATTATTAGCACTAGGAGTTGGAACAACAGGATTTGTTCTATGGTATTCTTCCAGAAAAAAAACAGCAAAGGCAGTCGCCGGCATTTCTTCTATGGACACAGAAATAGAGGGACATGCAATTTTAGGAGGAGCTGCAGAAGATTATGCGTTAACATTACCGGTTGTTTTAGAATTAGGACTTGGATTATCTGATATCGTAAAAAAAGATAAACAAGGGGTTGGATTCATAAATTCAATGATACCACGAATGAGACACGCCCTTTATCAGGATTTAGGTATTCGTTTCCCAAGTGTTCATGTCAGGACAGATTCCCCTTCTCTTGATAATGATGAATATATGATTTATTTATTTGAAGTGCCAACGACAAAGGGAAAAATTATTTTAAATCATATCCTTACAAATGCCTCAGAAGAAGATTTAAGAAGATACAATATACCTTTTAATGTATCCAAAACATCTTTATCATCCCCTTCATTATGGGTTGATGAAAAATATGCCGAGATACTGGAAAAAGCTCAAATAAAATACTGGAACACCCTAGAAGTAATTATACTGCACTTATCAAAGTTTTACAGACAAAATTCAGCAGATTTTATTGGAATACAGGAAATAAGGGCCATATTAGAATTCATGGAAAAATCCTTCCCGGACCTAGTAAAAGAGGTAACACGTCTTGTTCCTTTGCAAAAGTTAACTGATATTTTCAAAAGGCTTGTACAGGAACAGATATCAATAAAAGACTTAAGAACTGTCATGGAATCATTAAGTGAGTGGGCTCAAACTGAAAAAGATACAGTTCTGCTAACAGAATATATCCGTTCCTCATTAAAAAGATATATCAGTTATAAATACTCCCATGGTCAGACAGTATTATCAGTATATTTGTTAGATCCTGAGATTGAAGATATGGTAAGAGGGGCCATTAAACAGACCTCTGCAGGATCTTATCTTGCTTTAGATCCCGACTCAGTACATGTAATAATACAAGCAATGAAAAATGTTATTGTAAAA
The DNA here is from genome assembly GCA_964411685.1 of uncultured bacterium. Classification (GTDB taxonomy): domain Bacteria; phylum Chlamydiota; class Chlamydiia; order Chlamydiales; family SM23-39; genus CAYPMA01. The sequence continues at coordinate 10,933 of CAYPMA010000007.1, read as the reverse complement.
TCTCCTGCAGGAGCGCAGCCTCCAGTTCTTCTTACAGCTATTGATGTCAGAAGATTTGTCAGAAAGCTTATTGAAGGAGATTTTCCAGATCTTCCTGTTGTTTCATATCAGGAGATAGTTCCAGAAGTAAGGATACAACCATTAGGAAGAATTCAACTATCATAGGTATAAATGTCACATATTGAAGGACCACGACCAGGAGCTGGATTAAGAGCGATTGCAAGGGCTCAGCAAAAACAAAAGCTTGATAAATTAAATCAAAGACAATTAAGACAAACAATATCTAAAGGTGCTTTTAGGGAATGGTGTTCAAAAGGCTATTTTGACAACGTTTCAAGAAAATTCAAAACACTTGATGAATTCCAGGAAAAAGATAAGGCAATGCGTGAAAAACACGCCTCTGAAAAAGCTCATAGAGTTACTGGTAAATCAGAAGAAGCAGCAAATGAATTTACACAAAGAAACCCGGAACTTTTAAAAGACAGTTTATTAGAACTTGCAAGCAGCATTAAAGATGATGATACAATTGATGAAATATTAAGAAAATTACAGGAACTTTTCCCCGACCATACTCTTGCATTTGATGCATTAGACTATCTTTTAGAGACTTCAAAGGGCGACCGTCTAATAAAAATGCAGCAGGCGAAAGAGGAATTCTTGCGCCGCTATAAAAGGCAGATAATTGCCGGCAAGAATATATATGTACAGGCAAATGAATATTCAGCTGTTGGCATTGGCTCCCCTACAGAATTAAGAGATATCTATAGAGATGTTACAGGAAAAAGAAGATCACCTCATGACCTATTCACAGAACTAACCAGAAAATTCAATTATGATCAGATGAAGTATGTAATTTTATTTCTTCTGCATGCCTTAGGATCTGATTTAAATTCAAAAGGTCCTTCAATACAAAAAGCTGAGCTTGTTCAATTAGTAGATGATACAAAAACACTGCAGGCCATACTTGGTGTATATAGGTTTTTTATGTCCAGAATTCCTCTAATCCTATCGTATTTTGAATCCAATTCATTAATGCTCCCGCCAATGGTTACATTTGAAACACTATCAAAAAACTTTATGAACCTTATCAATGAGCGTTTTGTATCGCCTGATAAAATATTAAGGCTTGCATCCAATTTTCAGATTTCAAATGATCCCATGGCCCAGGAAATAATATTTATGCAATTTAGGGACGCTATTAGAAATGTAGCTCCAAAATTATATAAATCACAAAAACACAAAGAAGAAATATTATTATCAATAATTGAAGCATTAGAAAAAATTGAAGAAGAAGAAGAAGAATGATACAATTTGAAGACATTATTAATGCAATTGGAAAACAAATTGACATGCCTTTGCATGTGGATATTGAAAATACCTGTTCTTTATTAGTAGATGAAAAATTAAATATTCAGATTGAATTGGATGAAAAAAAAGAATCTTTATTATTTGCAAGTTTTATATCTTCTGTTAATCCAGGAAAATTTAGAGAAAATGTTTTATTCGAAACTCTAAAAGCAAATAATTTTTCATTTGATTATCCAACCTTTGCATATAATGATAAAAATAATGAATTAACTCTATTTCAGTATCTTCATATTGACTATTTGCATATAGATATTATTATGTCTCACTTAGCTCAGTTCATTGAAGTGGCAATACTCTGGAATAATGCAGTTCAGTTAGGGCAAGTACCTCCACAGGAATTTAAAAAAGAATTAGAACATGCAATAATTTTCCCCAAATTAAAAGGATAGATTAATGCAGGATATAAAAGATTATATAAAAAACTGCCCAACTAAAGAACATTGGGAAAGAGTAGGGATTTTTCATCACCATGGTTTTTGTATTCCTCTTTTTTCTATTCATACAAAAAATAGTTATGGCATTGGAGAATATCTTGATCTAATTCCTCTTATAGACTGGTGCAAATCACTTAATATGGACACAATACAATTACTTCCTTTAAATGAAACTGGGAAAGATCCAAGCCCTTATAATGCATTGTCTGCATATGCTCTTGATCCAATATATCTTTCACTTCATATGCTTCCGTCTGTTGATGATTATCCAGAATTATTAGAGATGATTGAAAAGGTTAAACATCTAAATATTGAAAAAAGAGTTCCTTATAAAGAACTAAAAGAATTCAAACACAAATGGCTAAGAAAATATTTTGATCATGTTTTTAAGGATTTAAAAAATCACAAACTCTATAAAACTTTTTTAAAACAAAATCAATGGCTAAAAGAATACGCACTTTTTAGAGCAATAAAAGAAGAATATAACGGAGCAAAATGGTCTGAATGGCCTGAAAAATTACAAAACATCACAGAAGAAAATTTATCATCTATTTTAGAAGACTACAAAGATAAATTAGACTATTACTATTTTGTTCAATATCTGTGCTTTTCTCAAATGATAAAAGTTAAAGATTACGCGACACAGAAAAGGATTCTTCTTGTAGGAGACATACCAATATTAATAAGTCCAGACAGTGTGGATGTATGGTTTTATAAAAAAATATTCGATATGACACATACAGCAGGAGCTCCACCTGACAGCTTTAATTTCCATGGGCAAAATTGGGGCTTTCCATTATTTAACTGGGATGCTCTGAAAAATGATGATTACACATGGTGGAGAAAAAGACTAAACATAGCTACTAGCTGCTACCATATATACAGGATTGATCACACGGTAGGATTTTTCAGAATATGGGCCATATTGCCTAATGACACTCCCCTGCAGGGAAAATTCTTACCAAAAGATCCTGAAAAATGGTTTCCAGAGGGAAAAGAAAAATTATTAATGATGATAAATTCCTCGCCGATGTTTCCTATGGCGGAAGATTTAGGCCTTATTCCAAAGCAGGTATATGTAATATTAAAAAAACTCGGAATCCTTTCCACAAAATTAATGAGATTTGAAACAGAGGAAAACCATTACATTAAAGTAGAAAATTATGAACCTATAAGCATAACTACAACTGGAACACATGATAGCGAAACGCTGCAGTTATGGTGGCAGAACAATCCAAAGGAAGCAATTAGATATGCAAAAGAGAAAAACTGGACCTACTCTAGTGAATTAGCATTTGAACAGAGAAAAAGCATATTAATAGATTCTCATCATTCAGCAAGTCTTTTCCATATCAATCCATTGCAGGAGTATTTAGCACTTTTTAAAGACCTTATATATGATGATCCAAAAGATGAGAGGATAAACGTACCTGGATTTACACTTACTACAAACTGGACATATAGATTAAAGCATGATTTAGAATCGATAATTTCAAATAAAGTACTTGCTAAGGAAATAAAAGAAATAATTAGCTAATATTAAATGCTAATTATTGATATATAAAAAAATCAAGAATGAACTATATTCAAGTATATGAAACGTAGCATTATATTTTTTTTAATTATTTGTGTTAATTGCTTCTCAGACGTATCTTACGAAGGTATTTATAAAAGTTTAGACCCAAATTCCATAGCACAGCACTTTGCATATTATGAACTCTATCCTGATACAGAATTAGGTAAAAAAGCACTATCGAGGGCATGGGAGCTATTAAATGTAAGCACAAATGTTGAGGAAGATTTTAAGTTCCCATCGTTTGATGTATATTCAATCATTCATTTTGTAAATAAACAGCCGACAGATAATTCAAAAACCAAATTAACTGAATCACAATTATCATTTATACAAAAAATATCTAAAAACTTGTCTAATAGAAAATTAAAAACATTCGGCAAAACAGATATTAAAGACTTTTTAGAAGCCCCTCCTGAGGAAATTGACCTCGCTAGAGGACTTTTTATTGCAAGCATGCCTGATGAAATAGATAAAGTTGATGAATATGAAGCGTCTTTAGATTTAATGGCTCTTCAGATACTTGCCCATCTTCCAAAAAATGCTACCGATATTGATAAAATACATGCAATAAATGATTTTATATTTTATCAAATGAGATTCCGCTTCCCTCCTCATTCAATTTATTCTAAGCAAATAGATACTTATACTTTCCTTCCAAGTGTTATGGACTCAAGAAGAGGTGTCTGCTTGGGAGTTTCTATATTATACTTATGCTTAGCCCAAAGATTAGACCTTAAACTTGAGGCAGTAACTCCACCTGGACACATTTACTGCAGATATAAAAAAAATGACGGTGAATATATCAATATCGAAACGACAGCAAGAGGAATACATATTGACTCAGAAGAGTATATGAGCATGCAGATAAAAGGGCTTGAGACAAATAATATCAAAGAAGTTATAGGTCTTTCTTTTATGAACATAGCTGCTTTGCATTGGGAAAAAGAAAATAATTATAAAAAAGCTATTGAACTATATGAGAAAGCAGCTTTATTTTTACCGGACTATTATCTTCTTCAGAAATTCTTAGGATATAATTATGTATTCTCAGGAGATATGAAAAAAGGAAAAGTACTATTAAAGAAATCCCAAAAAAATCATCCATCCTATTTAATTGGAAAAGATGCAATGCTTGAAGATTTTCTACTAAGAAGAATAGATATTGAAGGAATAAAAACAATCTTTATTCCAGTTGACGAGACAAGAAAATCTATAAAAGAAAAACAGAAGGTTCTATTAAAAACAATAAAGAATCATCCTCAATTTCGCTCAGGAATTTTTTATCTTGCCGGAACTTATTTACAGCTTGGAAGATTGAAAGAAGCAAAAAATATATTATTAAAATATGAGAAAGTTGATCCGAACGATATTATTGTAAACTATTATCTTGCATTGATTTCATATGAGAGAATGGATTATCAGAATGCATGGAAATATTTTTTTAAAACTAAATCACTGCTTGAAGAAATCAATTATTTACCTAAATTGTTAGATAATTTCGAACAGGTATTAAAAAGAGCTTGTCCACAACCTTCTAATTAAGTCTTTCAATTCTTTTTTCATTAACGGGAGACAGCACTTTTTTATCTTTTATAAACCCTATAACAAGATCTGTTAGCTTAACTTGTTTATCCTTAGAAACTAGGATTTCAGATTGTGAAAATGAATCATAACAATCAAAAAGATAATCAATTATTGTAATTTTATATGTTTTATCTTCTTTAACTTCTTCACCATTAATTAATACTTTTTTCACAGTGTTATTTTTATCTATTGATAAATTTATTCCAGACACTTGAAAAGTCTCATTATTTTTTACCATATCCTGAAAAGCACTCAATAAACCTAGCCCTGTCATTTTCAATACAATAACATCATTGCCAAACGGCAGCTCTTTATAAACATCAATTTTTGAAATTACTGAATTTTGTTCATATATCTTATCAGATCTCATACAGCCATTATTTATTATTGCTGCATCAGTATTAAAATGAGTTTTCATGATATCAGCTATTGAATTTCCAACTATAGACTCATTAACTCTCTTAATACTATCAGTATTGTCCATTTTTTCTTTTACAAGACCAATCAGCTGCCATTGTTCTTCTTCTAAAAAGAACTTTTTTAAAACCTTTAACTTTTCATTATTTACATCTCTATTATCATTTTTAATTACTGTTCCAATTGTATATATACACACTCTTGAATTAGGATTCTCTTGTCTTTCAATTATTAAATCAATACGTCCCAAAGCATTTAATTTTTCATCAAAACTAAAAACGTAAACATCATTTTTATAAAATGAAAATTTCTCATTACTATGATCTGCCAATATTACATCTATGTTTGATACTTCTTCAGCTAACTTATTTGTTTGATAAGAATTTAAATGTGAAACAGCAATTATTACATTTGCTCCAGCTTTTTTCAAGCTATCACAAGTTTCTTTTGCAACATCTAAATAAGGTAAAAAATAAGAGCCTTTTGTATTTGATAATTTTATGGAATCATCTGTTAAAAGGCCAAATATGCCAATTTTTATTTTATCCTTCTCAACTATGACAGCATTATTCTTTATAAAAGGATTATCTTCACTTAACACATTTGTTGAAAGCCATGAAAATTTTGATTCTTCCATCCTTTGTTTAAGTATGGATGCTCCAAAATCAAAATCATGATTACCAACACAGGAATAATCAATCTTCATTTCATTTAATATTTCTATTACATGTTTACCCTTATCTAATCCCGATAACCAATGAGGAGAAAGAATGTCTCCTGTATTGATTGTAATATTATTATGATTGTCATTTTTCTGCTTATCTAGAACATCCCAAATATTTGATAAATATTCCGGATCATCTTTATAATGAAATGTAAATATTGATACTTTTGTTGTGTCAGAAAAAAGTGAAAATGCAAATAATAAGAATAATAATACCAGCTTCATAAAATCACACTATATTTTACTTCACATCTTCATTTTATAAACAATATGATTTAAATGAAGAGAATTCTAAAAAAAATAATAATGGGTATTTTTTGTACTATTAAAAAATTCATGCTAATATTGAATTTAAAGCTTTGATCAATAATACTTAGCATAATAATGAAAATTGAATTATGCACCTTTTAGAAATATCAACATTTGTAATATATTTTTTTGCAATTATTGCAATTACACTTTTAACTACACATAAACAAAAATCAGACACAGATTTTGTTATTGGGAACAGGTCTTTAAATTTTTATTTAACAGCCCTTTCAGCACATGCAAGCGAAATGAGCGGATGGCTTTTCTTAGCTTATCCCGCTATAATATTTACAACAGGAATATTCAATGCATGGATATCTGTAGGACTTGTAATTTATATGTTTATTAACTGGCAGATAGTAGCCCCTAAACTTAGAAAAATTACTGGAGAAAAAAACAACTTAACATTAAATGCTTTTTTTGAGTCACGCTTTAATGACAAATCAGGAATTCTAAGAACTCTATCAGCTTTAGTAACTTTAATATTTTTCATAAGCTACATAGGGGCAGGACTTATAGGTCTTGGACTCTTGGTAGAATCGCTTTTTGGTCTTCATTATATTACCGGTATCACCTTAGGCCTTTTTATAGTGGTTTTTTATGTTTTCTTGGGAGGATACAAAACTGTAGCTTGGATAGACCTTATTCAGGGACTGTTTTTATTAGTTGTTATTTTGTTAGTACCTTTAATTCTCATACATCAATTTGGGGGAATCGACATATTGATAAACGCAGCTAAGGAACAAAACCTTTCTTATACATTGTTTCCAAAAATTACCCCTAAATCAGCACTGGAAATACTAATTATAGCAAGCGGTTGGGGCCTTGGATATTTCGGACAGCCTCAAATAGTAACAAAATTCATGGGCATAAAAAAAGTATCTGACATGTCGAAAGCAAAGTATGTAGGCATATCATGGCAGTCACTTGCTATGATAGGGGCAACACTACTAGGTCTTATTGGGATATACCTTTTTCCTGATGGATTAGCAAATAATGAGCTTATAACACTGGAAATAGTAAAAAAATCACTTTCACCGTTTTTTGCCGGCCTTGTGCTATGTGCTATTTTAGCTGCCACAACAAATGTGATGGCAGCCCAGATATTAGTCTTAGCTTCAAGCTTATCTGAAGATATATATAAAAGATTTATAAACACTAAGGCCTCACATGGCCGTGTATTGAAATTATCAAGGTTTTTTGTTGTTGTTGTAGCTATAGTTGGATACTTTATAGCCTTTTTTATGCACACTACAATTTATGATCTTGTCAGATACTCATGGTCAGGTATAGGTGCAGCATTTGGCCCATTGGTCTTATCATCTTTACACTCAAAAAAAATTAACAAGTATGGAGCAATTGCAGGAATTATAATAGGCGCTACCCTATCAGCTGTCTGGCCTGCAGTAAATAAAATTTTTAATGCTGATTTCCCTCCTATAATACCAAGTTTTATTTTAAGCTATATTTCAATATATTTATTTTCATACATAACAAATAATTTTAATAAAAAATAATAGCTTTTCTTGTAGTATAAAGATAAAATTGCTATTATTTTGTGCAATATTATGACGACAGGAGACTCAAATGACAAAAACTTGTAGTGTTACAGGAAGAAAGCCAAGAAAAGGCAGAACATATACTCAAAGAGGAATAGCTAAAAAGAAAAAGGGAATCGGCTTAAATATTACCGGAAAGTCAAAAAGAAGATTTTTACCAAATTTATTCAAGAAAAAATTATGGTTTGCTGAAGAGAATAGGTTCATTACTCTAAAACTATCCGCCGCTGCATTAAGGTCTATTGATAAAAATGGACTAGCACATGTAGTTCATATAATGCGCAAAGAAGGCAAAAAAGTATAAATTTTTTTTAAGGATTATTAGTGATCAAAAAAATCAGATCATTATTAATATTTTCTTTTTGCATATTTATATTTGCATTTATTTTCCAATACTTATCTTACTTTATACCAAATCTTCCAAAACCCGGTGACAAACCTGTATTATATTCAAATCAATGCAGTCATGATTTAAAAATAACAACAGTTAAAGCACTAAATAACGCTAAAAAATCAATTCATATGATTATGTTTGGTCTTAGCGATCCTACAATTATTAAAACATTAAAAAACAAATCAAAAGAAAAAATACCGATTAATTTATATTACGATTTCAGATCATCCCCTGGTTTTTTTCTTCCTGATCAAAAAGCTTTCAGTGTGCAGACAAAAGGACTTCTACATCAAAAAATTATCGTTATAGATAAAAAAATCGTTTTTTTAGGATCTGCCAACATGACGCAGGCTTCATTGTCAATGCACGATAATCTTATGATAGGATTCTACAGTCCTGAAATGGCTAATTTCTTAATTGGAAAAACCCCTTTTTCATCTGGATATTTACATTGCATGGTTGGAGGACAGGATGTTGAATTATGGCTTCTTCCTGACCATCAGAATAGGGCTCTTCTATCCATTAAAGAGTTATTTCATTCAGCAAAACATAATGTAACTATTGCTATGTTCACATTAACTCACCCCTTATTAGTAGATGAAATAATAAAAGCAAAAAAAAGAGGAGTAAAAGTAAGCTGCATAATTGATTTTCATTCAGCTATTGGAGCAAGTGCAAAAGCAATTGAGAAATTAAAAAATGCTGGAATAATAGTTAAAATGAATTCAACACAAAAGCTATTGCATCACAAGTTTATGTATATTGATAATAAAAAATTAGTATGCGGTTCAACTAATTGGACAAAGTCAGCTTTTTCTCAAAATAAAGACTGTTTTATAATTTTACATAACTTAAATTATAATCAAAAAAAGTTTATGAACAAATTAATAAAAGCTATTGAGATTAATTCTAAATCTTGAACAAATAATTAATTTAGTCTAGCCTTATGATAAACAAAGCTAGGTATTTAAATGGCTAAGATATTATGGATTGCCTTTACATTATTTCTATTAATGGATTCAATAGGCAACATACCTTTATATATTGCTCTTCTAAAAGAAATTCCGCCTAAGAAACAAGTTAGAATAGTAATAAGAGAACTGATATTTGCCCTTCTTATTATTATCTTTTTTAACTTCGTTGGTGAAGCAACATTGAAATTCTTACATGTAAGCAGGGATACAGTACAGGTTGCAGGAGGCGTGATCTTATTTTTAATTGCTATAAAAATGATTTTTCCAATTCCAAAATCTTCCCCAACTGATATAGATGAAATTCAAGAACCATTTATTGTTCCCTTAGCAGTTCCTTTAGTTGCAGGACCTGCAGTATTAACTTCTGTTATGTTATTTACAACACAGGTAAGCAATTTAGTTATGATTACAGCAATTGTTTTAGCATGGATTCCTTCATTAATTATTCTTGCACTAGCTCCATACCTTGCAAAGAAATTAGGTATAAGAGGGATTATAGCTTGTCAAAGACTGATGGGATTAATATTAGTTTTATTAGCAGTAGAAATGTTTTTGACAGGAATTGCTGAATTCATAGAAACTCTTCCTTTAAACATTTATCATAAATAAAGGAAATAAATGATATCACGTAATGATCTATGTTGGTGTGGAAGCAATAAAAAATGGAAAAAATGCCATTATCCTGAAAAATTACCACAGGTAACTGACAAACATGCTTTTGAATACCTAAATAAATACGGCATAATTTTAAAAAATGAAAGGCAAATAAAAGGAATAAAAAAATCTTGCACTTTAGCGGCTCAAATACTAGATAAGCTTTGTAAAAAGGCAAAGAAAGGAATAACTACTCTAGAATTAGATGAATATTCCATGCAGCTTCATAAAGAAGCTAATGCAATACCTGCCCCATTAGGATATGGCTCCCCTCCTTTTCCCAAAAGCATATGCACATCAATAAATGAAGTAATATGTCATGGAATACCTGACAATACTAAATTAAAAGACGGGGATATAATAAATATTGATGTCACATGCATATTAGACGGATATTACGGCGATTGCAGCAGAATGGTCATTATAGGAAAGACAACACCTGAGAAAAAAAAGGTTGTAGAGACTTCATATGAATGCATGATGAAAGCCATTGAGACCTGCAAACCGGGCATATTTATTTATCAAATTGGCGATGTAATAGAAGATATAGCTGCATCACATAAATGTTCTGTAGTATATCAATTTGTAGGGCATGGTGTAGGAGTAGGCTTCCATGAACCTCCTCAAATACCTCATAACAAAAATAACATGAAAATACCTTTAGTTCCAGGAATGACATTTACTATAGAGCCAATGATCAATGCCGGTTCAAGAGAAGCTGTTATGATGGATGATGAATGGACTGCAAAAACAAAAGATTCAAAGCCAAGCGCACAATGGGAACATACAATTTTAATCACAGAAAATGGGCATGAGATCTTAACCAAATATCCTATCTAATAGAGATTATTTAACGCTCAATTCATGATTCAGCTGAGTAATCATTTCTTGTTGGGTTGTATTGTCTTCTTGGAAATTCTGTTCCTTTTCGTCTAGTTGG
>CAYPMA010000006.1:0-24637 GCA_964411685.1 uncultured bacterium | reverse complement strand
AACCAGCGACCAATTGATTAACAGTCAACTGCTCTACCACTGAGCTAATCCGGAATAAAATTTTCATATGATATTAAAAAATATGTCTTTTATCTTCAACGATTTTAATGTTAAAAATATTTTTTACTAAATATTTGATGAGTCTTTATCTAAAACCTGTTAGTTTTGTCACTATAATCTAAATATTTTTTTATATGGACCAAATAACAGGATTTATTGACAGCATCACCTTTATTTCCCCTGATGGCAGTTTTACAGTTGCTAAATTAAAAGAGCAGAATAAGACCTCATCAACCTGTATTGTTGGCTCTATGCCTTCCATACAGCCGGGAGAAACTGTTCAATGCGAAGGTGAATGGATACATCACAATACCTATGGAAAGCAGTTTGAAGTAAAGTCATATATCGTAAAAGCACCTTCTGATGTTTTTGGGATACAGAAATATTTGGAATCAGGCCTTATTAATGGAATAGGTCCTGTATATGCAAAGAAAATAGTAAAAAAGTTCGGTGCAGATACTCTAGATATTATTGACAATGTTCCCATGAGGCTTTTGGAGATTTCGGGAATTGGAAAAAAAAGAGTTGAGCAAATTAAAAAATGCTGGGACGAGCAGAAATCAATAAGACAGGTAATGATCTTTTTAAGATCGCATGGCGTAACTCCGGGAATTGCTCAGAAAATATTCAAAACCTATGGAAATGAAAGCATAGCAAAAATACAAAATAATCCATATCAATTATCAAAAGACATATTTGGAATAGGATTTAAAATTGCAGATTCCATTGCAAAAAAACTTGGGCATGAAAACGATTCTGAATTTAGAATTGAATCCGGAATTGAATATGTGCTGCAGGAATTGTCGAATAACGGCCATACCTGCTTTCCAATCGATGAATTTATCCCTATAGCTAAAAAGATACTGGATGTTGACGAAAGTTTAATACATGGCGTTATATGCAATCTAATAAACAAAAAAGAACTTTCTAAAACCGTATTCAATGAAAGAGAGTTTATTTGGTTAAAAGCATTGTTCTTTTATGAAAGCCAAATAGCTGAAGAACTTTTAAGGCTGAAAAATTCACAGTGTGTAATAAGAAATGTAGACATAAAAAAAGCAATAGAATGGGCGGAAGAATTACTTAATATTAAATTTGCAAAAGAACAAAAAGAAGCAATTGAAAAGGGGGTCTCTGAAAAAGTACACATCACAACAGGAGGACCTGGAACCGGGAAAAGCACAATCTGCAGAGCAATAATTGAAATAACAAAAAAATTAACAAAAGATATCCTTTTAGCCGCCCCGACAGGAAGAGCTGCCAAAAGATTGTCTTATATAACAAGAAAAAAAGCTTTTACAATCCATAGCCTTTTAGAATTTGATTTTGCCAAAAAGGGATTTAAAAAGAATAGATACAACCCATTGGAATGCTCATTTATAATCATAGATGAGGCAAGCATGATAGACAGTATGCTAATGTATCATCTTTTATCTGCAATACCTGATTCAACACGCATATTATTAATTGGTGATATTGATCAGCTTCCAAGTGTAGGTCCTGGATATGTGCTTAAAGATATAATTGATTCTGAAACTATTAGCATAACAAGATTAAAATACATTTACAGACAGTCAAAGGATTCAAAGATAATATACAATGCCCATAGAATTAATGAAGGCAAATTCCCCGATATAACAAATAATAAAAGTGATTTTCATTTTATTGAGATAAAAGATCCTGAAGTTATTCAAAATACAATCGTAGAACTTGTAAAAGAAAAGCTCCCTAAAGAAAAAGGTTTTCATCCCATAGATGATATTCAGGTCTTAGCTCCAATGCGAAAAGGAAAAATAGGAATAGAAAACCTTAACTTTATACTTCAGGAAGCTCTAAATCCATCATCAAAACCTTTTTATAAGGGAGGGTCGCGCTTTCATATGGGAGATAAGGTGATGCAGATTAAAAATAACTACACCAAGAAAGTATTCAATGGTGATATAGGCAAAATATCAACAATTGACCTTCTGGATCAAAAAATGAACATATTTTTTGATGACAGGCTTGTTGAATACGACTTTTCAGAATTGGATGAAATAACTGTTGCTTATGCAGTATCAATACATAAATATCAGGGAAGCGAATGCCAATGCATTGTCATGCCCATTCATACAAGTCATTTTAAACTGCTATATAAAAACTTATTATATACCGGTGTGACGAGAGGCAAAAAGCATGTAGTTCTAGTAGGAACAAAACAGGCAATGGCTATAGCAATAAAAAATAAAGAAGTTCAAAATAGATATACAGGTCTTGAATACTTTTTAAAAGAATTAAACAAAAGATGACATCTTTTCATTTATTTTATTAAGAAGGTTTTCCGGCTTACTTAAAGGACAAACAACTCTAGAAATCAAATGATGAAAATAAAAAATACACCTTGAAAAATCCAACAAAAAATCATTTTCATTTTCGCTGTGCATAATAATAGGCTTGTTGCTTGCCAAGGCAGCTCCCAATTCAATATGAGAACCTTTTTTACCGGGAAGAAGAAGTATTAATATGTCTGCACTTAAAACACCGTTTATTTCCTGAAGGGCAATATCTTCAGCATCATTTTTATCAAAGACATACTTATCGTTTCCTAGACTCTCATGCAATGTCCAATCGTATGTTATTTCATGTCCCTGACTAATAAGAATGTCCCTTAAAAAGTTGTGATCTTTATATTTTGATAGAGTTGTTGCAATGTAAAATTTTGGCATTTAAACTTTGCTTATATTTTTTAGTTTTTCTAACTCTTTTTCTATTTCTTCATCTTCAATCTTCCTGAAAAGAACTACAGGATCTTTTAAGCCTTGATTTTCATTAATACTTTTAGATAATACATCATCCCATTTCTCATCTTCAAGTTTTGACGTATATCCAAGCATTTCCCATATTTTCTGAGAACTGTCAGGAATTATTGGGCTAGATGTCATTGCAATTGCCTTTATGCATTCCAAGCAGCAAAAAATAGTAGTATCCATTTGCTCATGTGTGGCGGGGTCCTTTGCAAGTTTCCATGGCTTTTTCTGATCAAAGTAACAATTACCAAGATGTGCGAGTTCCATTATTATCTGGCTTGCTAGTCTTAAATGATAATTATAGTAAGCTTCTATTGCTGATAATGAAAGCTCCTTAATCTTTAATAGAAAATGATTATCTTCTTCTTCAAGATTTGGTTTTGGCACTTTCTGTGAACAGTTATTTTTTGCAAATACCAATGTTCTATGAACAAAATTGCCCAGCTTTGCTAAAAGCTCTGAATTGCATCTATTTTGAAAATCTTTCCATGAGAAATCAGAATCTGATGTCTCAGGAGCAATAGCTGCCAAATAATACCTTATCTGATCAGCTGTATATTTTTTGAAAAAATCATCTAAATCAATATACCAGTTGTCGGATTTGGAAAATTGCCGGTTTTCCAACATCAAGAATTCATTTGCAGGAACATCGTGGGCTAATATATAGCCTTCATTTTGTCCCATTATCATAGCAGGGAAAAAAATCGTGTGAAAAGGGATATTATCTTTTCCTATAAAATTAATAAGTTTTGTATTTTTATCAAGCCAGTAATCTTTCCATTTGTCTTTATCATTTATTTTTTCAGCCCATTCCATAGTAGCTGATATATATCCTATAGGAGCATCAAACCAGACATATAACACTTTTCCTTTTGCATCTTCCAAAGGAACGGGAACGCCCCAGGAAGAATCTCTTGTAATTGCCCTTTCTTTTAAGTCTTTTAGAAACTGTTTGGTAAAATGCATTACATTAGGCTTCCATTCCTTTGCAGAAAGCCATTCATTTAATTTTTTTTTAAATTTATCGAACCTTAAATACCAATGCCTGCTACGTTTTAAAATCAATTTGGAATTGGTCAATTTTGATCTTGGAGAAAGAAGATCTGTGGCCTCATAACTTCCGCCGCATTTCTGACACTCATCCCCTCTTGCATTTTCAAAACTGCATTTAGGACAGGTCCCAACGACATATCTGTCAGCTAAAAACTTGTTTTCTTCTTCAGAAAAAAGATGCTCTTCTTCTTTTTCTTCTATATAACCATTTTCATACAAATCCAAGAAAAATTTTTGAACTATTGGAATATGCTGAGGGCATGTTGTTCTTGAATAGTGATCAAAAGACATGTTTAATTTCTTGAAAAATTCCTTATTTATATTATGAAAAATATCAATATGTTCTTTTGGAGTCCTATTAGCCATTTCAGCGGATAAGCTTATTGCAATGCCGTATTCATCTGACCCGCAGATGTACAAAACATCATTTCCTAAAAGCCTTTGAAATCTTGAATAACAGTCAGCAGGCAAATATGCCCCTGCTATATGCCCAAAATGTAAAGGTCCGTTTGCATATGGCAAAGCAGCTGTAACTAATATTCTTTTTTTCATTAATAATTATCTTCTTCTTCTGGTTTTTTCTCAATTTCCTGAATTTGTGTTACATCAATAATATCAAATTCAAGAAGCTGATCAATAATACCTTTTAATGTGTTTTCTCTTCCAAGAGCAATATTATTTTTAGCTAATTTTATAGCTGCATTGGCTAAGTCAAAGTTATTTTTGCATTTTTTTTGTAATTCCTCATTAGTATATGAGTCAAAATTTTTCATATTATTTCTCCAATTACTTATTACGTCTCTCTTCAGCAATAAAAATAGATCTCAAAACTTCATATGCTATATTAATATCATCATTAATAATAATATAATCATACTGAGACGCTTTCTCTAATTCTTTATTTGCTTTACTTAATCTTTTTAAAATATTTTCCTCAGAATCCGTTTTCCTATTCTCCAGTCTTTTTTTCAACTCTTCCATTGAAGGAGGCTTTATAAAAATATATGTAGCTGAAATTTTATCTTTTAACTTCATTGCTCCCTGTGTATCGATAACCATAACAACATGTTTCTTTTCATTTCTTAATTTTTCTACTAATGATTTAGAAGTGCCATAATGATGTCCGAATACTTCAGCATACTCTAAAAAATCGCCTTCATTCATCATTTTTTTAAATTCATCTTCTGAAACAAAATAATAATCTTTTCCGTTAACCTCGCCTTTTCTTGGCTGTCTAGTAGTATATGATATGCTCTCTACAACACAATCGAACTCAGAAAACAGCTTGTCTGTTAAAGTGTTTTTACCAGTACCAGAGGGGGCGCTAACAACAAAAAAAAGCCCTTTATCTTTATTGCCTAACAACTTAACCATAATTTACTCAATGTTTTGTGCTTGTTCTCTAATTTTTTCTATTTCACTTTTAATATCTATAACATGTTTAGAAATAGAAGAGTCACATGCTTTTGAAGCAATAGTATTTATTTCTCTCTGCATTTCTTGGGATAAAAAATCCATCTTTCTTCCAACTGAGTGTTTTTCCTTTAATAAATCTAAAAACTGTTTTATGTGACTATCGAGTCTAATCAATTCTTCAGTAATATCTACCTTTTCTGAAAAAATGACTATTTCCTGTAGCATTCTATCTTCTTTAACTTCAATATCAACACATAAGTTCTTACATTTCTCTTTTATCTTATTCTTATAATGTTCAAGAGCTGAAGGAGAAATCTTTTTGATTTCAGACAATATCTTTTTTATATTTGTAAGCCTTTTTTTTACGTCTGACAAGAGCAGTTTTCCTTCTTTTTCTCTCATTTCATTCAACTTGTTCAAAGCTCCGTTTAGACAACCAAAAAACTCTTTTTCATTAATTATTTCTTTTAAAGCACCTGAATTAAAATTCTTGTACTGTTCGATTAAAAACTCAAAATCAATTATATTTTTATCATAATTCAAATCAGAAGCAATTTTCTCATAGTCTCTTTTCATTTGCTTTAATACATTTATGTCAGGAGAAAAAATATTTACGTTTTTTTCATCTAAAATAAAATTTATTCTAACAGAAACTAATCCCCTTGAAATTTTATTAGAGACTTCTTTCCTTATAGAACCATCGAAATTCTGCATCTCTTTTGGTAAATAAGTATAAACCTCTAAAAATCTTCTGTTAATAGATTGTACTTCTATTTGTAATTTACCAGCTTTGGTAGAGACATCATTTCTACCATAACCTGTCATACTTTTTGGCATAACGTTCTATCATAATTATTTAGATAATAATATTAGATATAACAACTATGGAAATCAAGGCATTTCTATAAAATAAAATTATTTTTTTATAAAATTACTAATAATGATAACATTAAAAATAAAAATTATATGCCTCAATATAAAACACACGCAAAATTCAATATTTTTTTAGCATTGCCCGTAGCATTAATAATATTAATTTATTACTTAACTGCTGCAAAAAATAATATACTCATTTTTTCTTTAAGTTTTGTATATGCCACACTATTTATGAACCCAGATTTGGACTTAACAAATAAAATTAAATTATTCTCAATAAGAGGTTTTTTATCTTTTCCTTTTAGAACCTACTCATATGTTTTTAGACATAGAGGACTGTCTCATTCACTTTTTTTTGGAACAATAACAAGATTATTATGGTTATTCTTATTTTTTTTAGTAATTTCCTATTTATTTAATATAACCTTTTTACAAAAAATAAATTTCACATCATTAATGAAAGTGCATAAAGAAGAAATAATTTACTTATTTTCAGGATTTTTCATAGCCGATTTTTTCCATGTAATCCTTGATAGGATTCACGACAAAATATGATTACCATGGATTTTTTCTTTTCTTTAAAAGATTAAATACATTTTTAATATTATAGGACTGAGCATCAATACCTTTAGACTTTAATTCCTTCCATGAAATTGGAACTGCAACAGGAGCATTCTCTTTTGCCCTTACAGAATATGGAGCTACAGCCGTTTGAGCATATCCATTTCTTAAATAATCTATGTAAACCTTGTTTCTTCTTTTGCTTTTCCTGGATTCAATCGTAAATTTCTTAGGATCTTTTTCAACCAGTTCTTTCGCAATTTCTTTTGCTTTTGCTCGTGTTTTCTCAAACGTTGTTTTTGATCTTAAAAAGACTATAATATGAAGACCTTTGGATCCTGTTGTCATAACATGTGACTTCATTCTTCTTTTGTCCAAGATCTCTTTTAATAAAAAAGCAGCCTCTTTTACTGATGAAAAATCTTTTTTATTAGGATCCAAATCAAATATCATCCTATCAGGAGAATTTAAACTGCTTTTCTTTGAGAGCCATAGATGGGGAGTTATACATGCCAAATTTGCCAAATAGCATAATGATATTGCATCATTGCATATCATCATTTTAATCTTTTCTTTTCCTTCTCTTTTAACTGATACAGTCTTTATCCATTTAGGAAAAAAATCTGAAACATTTTTTTGGAAAAATCCTTCTTGATTTATTCCATTTGGATACCTTTTCATACTTATTGGGCGATCTTTCATTAGAGGTATCATGTATTTTGCAATTTTCTGATAATAAATTATCAAATCCTTCTTAGTAATTTTTGATTTTGGAAAAAGAACTTTATCAGGATTTGATATTTCAAGATTTTTACCACTTACTTTCAACACTTCTTTTTTAGATCCCTTCATCCTTCTTTTTTCACCTCTTTTGCTTTTTTATCACTTCTTATTCCCAAAAATGCAGGATGGCGAAGCTTATTATCTTTCGTCCACTCTGTAAATTCTATTTCAGCAACAAGCTTTGGTGACACCCAATGAATGTTTTTCTCTTTTATCTTTTCTTTAATTTTAGGTTTAGAAATTTCAATAGACTTTAATCTTTTGGATAACTTTTTTAATAAATCCTCATTATATCCCGTTCCAACTTTGCCTGCATATTTCAGCTGAGAATTCTTATAAAATCCTATTAACAAAGCTCCAAATCCCTTTCTTGATCCCTGAGGTTCTGTATATCCAATAATCACAAATTCTTGCCTATTGGAACATTTAAATTTAACCCAGTCAGAACTCCTTCTTGAAAGATATTTGGATTCTGTTTTTTTGCCTATTATTCCTTCCCATCCTTTTTTACAGGCTTTTTTTAGATAATTTATCCCCTCTTTTTTTATGTGGGATGTATATCTAATTAAAGTTGAGTAAGAAATTGCTTTTTTCAAAAACTTTTTTCTTTCAATCAAAGGCTCTGATTTTAAATTTTTTCCATTAAAACAGAGAATATCAAAAGCATAAAAATAGACTTTTATTTTTTTATTAACCTGTTTTGGATTCTGAATGTTTATCCTTTTTTGAATTTTTTCAAAACTGGTTCTTTTTCCTTCAAAAGCAACTATTTCACCATCGATGGCAAAATTATTTTTCTGCCTCTTAAAAGCTTCTGCAATTTCTTCATATGTAATATTTAACTTCTTTTTGCCTCTCGAATATAAGACAACCGACTTATCATTTTTCACAACTATGCAGCGAATGCCGTCAAGTTTTCTTTCAAAAAGATAATTAGCATCTGAAAATGGCTTTTTTTTCAAAGTAGCCAACATAGGATATGAAAATGCACACTTCTTCATTTTTTTCTCATTTTTATTAAAAGCCAGTTTTTATCTTTAAATTTAATCAATGCATAAGGACCTTTTAACTTTTTACCAAAGAGCTCAATCTCAATTCTTCCCTTTTTAAAACACTTTTCAATTGGAATTATTTCATTATTTTTATCTTCTTTAATATTCTCATAATATCCCTTGTCCCATATTACAACTTTTCCCGCTCCATATTCCCCTTTTGGAATAGTTCCCTTAAATTTTGCATATTCCATGGGATGATCTTCCGTTAGAACAGCTAATCGTTTATCTTTTGTAGATTTTGATGGTCCTTTAGGAACTGCCCATGACCTTAGAGCTCCATTTATTTCTATTCGAAAATCATAATGAAGCCTTGAAGAAAAATGCTTCTGAATAACGAAGATAGTTTTTTTTCTCTTCTTTGACTTGACACCTTTTGGCTCCGGTGTCTTAGAAAAATTTCTTTTTTTTCGATAACTGGACAGGCTTGTCATATCTTCTTCCCCTAATTATTAGTCGATACAACAACAAAAAATATTTCTCTATAACTTTTTTATAATTTTATGATTTTTTCCAACATAGACTTTATAGGATCAAATGTTTTTCTATGTATTTCGCATGGGCCATGTTTTTCAATAGCCTCAAGATGTTTCTTGGTCCCATATCCCTTATGAGATGAAAATCCATATTCTGGATATTTCGTATGATATTCTTCCATTATTGCATCCCTTGTATACTTTGCAATAATTGAAGCAGAAGCAATAGATATAGATAAGGAATCGCCTTTAACAATAGCTTGACTAGGAATTGAAACAGTAGGAGAAAACTTTCCATCAAATAAAAGAAAATCAGCTTTTTTGGGCAAATTATTAATTGCAATTAGCATAGCCTCTAGTGATGCTTGAAAAATGTTTATTTCATCTATCCTTTTTTGATCTACTATTCCAATGCCATAATAAACATCTTTATTTGTAGTTAATTTATTAAAAAGCACCTCTCTTTTTGACTTGGTAAGCTTTTTGCTGTCGTTTACATGCTCGATTAAAGCCCCCTCAGGTAAAATACAGGCACAAGCCACAACAGGCCCTGCCAAAGGCCCTCTTCCAGCCTCATCAACACCTGCAATTGAGAAATATCCCCTTTTTTTCAGCCTTTCTTCAAATAAACTCATCTTCTTCAGTCTTTCAAGTTCTTCATGATCCAGCATCTTTCTCTCATAAGCGTGTAAGTAAAATATTTACTTATACTTCTTATAAGATAAGATGCAAATAATTTTTTTATAAAAAACCTTTAATGTTAATATTAAAAAGCAAATAAGGAAATTGTTTTTTCTATTAAAATTTGATATTATGGTCTTTCAAAATTTTTATAGGATATCACATGATACCCAAAAGATATGTTTATTTAGATAACAACGCCACTACTTTTTTACACGATGAAGTAAAAAAGGAAATGTCAAAAGCAATGGATGTTTTTGGCAATCCTTCAAGTCTTCATTATATGGGAAGAAAGTCTAGATCATATATTGAGTCATCAAGAGAAATAATATCCAAATCATTAAATGCCTTACCTGAAGAGATAATCTTTGCATCTAACGGTTCTGAGGCAAATAATACAATACTAAATATATTCACATCAAAAAATGAAAAGATAATAACCTCTACAATTGAGCACCCAAGCATCTTTGACACCCTAAATAAATATAATAAAAAAACTGACAACTGCTTTTTTTGTCCTGTCGACAAGAATGGGCAGATAGATTTTTATGAATTAGAAAAATCACTTAAAAGCAACAAAATATCCCTAGTATCAATAATGATGGCAAATAATGAAATAGGCACAATACAGGACATAAAAAAAATTGCTCACATTGCTCACCAATATGGAGCTTATGTTCATACAGATGCAGTACAATCTTTTGGAAAAATACCCGTAGATGTAAAAGAGTTAAACGTAGATTATCTAACAATTTCATCCCATAAAATATACGGTCCAAAAGGAATAGCTGCTATTTATGTTAAGAAATCAAGTCCTTTTATACCTCTTATAACAGGGGGACACCAGGAAGAAAACAGACGGGCCGGAACAGAAAACATTTTAGGAATCATAGGTTTTGCAAAAGCCTGTGAAATTGCAACAAACAGTATTAGAGAAAATTACTATTATTATTTGAATTTAAAAAAGTTATTAAAACAAAAAATAATAAAAAACATTAAGGATGTACATTTCAATGCAGATATTGAAAATTCTTTGCCAAACACCTTAAATGTATCGTTTGAAGGCGTTGAGGGAGAATCAACCCTTCTCTATCTGGACCATGAAAATATTTATGTCTCAACCGGATCTGCCTGCTCTTCAAGGTCTTTAGATATTTCTCATGTGCTAAAAGCAATTGGATTAAGCCATGGCCTTGCACATGGATCAATAAGATTCAGTATAGGTATAAATACAACAAAAGAAGATATTGATTATGTAGTAGTGCATCTTATTAATGTGATCAAAAAATTAAGAAAAATGTCAACTGTATATAGCGAGGTGTAACATGGTCAATTGGGCATATTCAGAGATAGTTAAAGAACATTTTATAAATCCGAAAAATATGATAGATAATGAAGAGGACTTCGAGGCAGATGGCAGGGGGATTATCGGTAATATAAAATGTGGTGATCAAATGCTTATGCTAATAAAAGTTGATAAAAAAACAAATATTATTACTGACTGCAAATGGAAGACTTTTGGCTGTGCTAGTGCTATTGCAAGCACCTCTATTCTATCTGAAATGGTAAAGGGCCTAACTATTGAAGAAGCCTTGAACATAAAGCCTGAAGATATTGTAAAAGAACTGGAAGGACTTCCAAAAAACAAAGTTCATTGCTCAGTTCTAGGAGATCAGGCTCTAAGAGCAGCTATTAATGATTATATAAAAAAGAAATAAGTCTGAATTATTCTTCTTTTTTCTTTTCAGTCTTTTTAGATTCCTTTTTTGGCTTTTCTATTTTAACTTCTTTTTCTTCAGGTATATTAATTTCAGCTGTTTCAGTTTGCACTTCTTCAATTACTTCTTCTTTTTTATTATTATTCTTAATAATTTTTTGCTGAACTCTAGATTTTTTACCTGTAGCCTTTATTAAGTAATTAAGTTTTGCTCTTCTTACCTTTCCAGACCTTTCAATCTCTATTTTACTAATACGAGGACTATTTATAAGAAAAACTCTTTTCATTTTACAGCCATAAGCTTGTCTGTATATTGTAAATGTCTCAGAAATTCCTGTGCCTTTTTTTGCTATAACCACACCGGAAAAAACCTGGGTCCTTTCCCTTTTTCCCTCAATAATACGTGTGTGGACACGTACA
Source organism: uncultured bacterium (assembly GCA_964411685.1). Taxonomy (GTDB): domain Bacteria; phylum Chlamydiota; class Chlamydiia; order Chlamydiales; family SM23-39; genus CAYPMA01. The sequence goes on along the minus strand of CAYPMA010000006.1, from coordinate 12,756 downwards.
GTGTCTCCTATTCTGAAATTAGGTCTTTTTATTAAGAATTCTACTTCCATTTGTTCTAAAATCTGATTGCGACTCACAACTATTTCTCCTTATTTGTACTAGCTAAATTTTTTTCCAATTTAGGTTTTTTTACTACTCTATCAAGCAAATATTTAGTATATAAATCAGGTCTTACGATTTTCATTTTTTTAAGACCTTCTCTTAAGCGCCAATGCTTGATCTCTTCATGATTTCCGCTTAAAAGAACTTCAGGCACACTCATGCCTTCAAAAACTTCAGGCCTTGTATATTGAGGCCCATCAAATACACCATTTTGAAAAGTGTCTTCTTTTGCTGCATCAGGATTCCCTAAAACACCGGGAATAAATCGGCTAAGAGCATCAATAAGAACTATTGCCGGCAAACACCCGCTTGTAAGCACATAATCTCCAATGCTTATTTCTTCATTAACTTCTTTCTGAATAACTCTCTCATCAATCCCTTCATAATGGCCGCATATTAACACCAAATGAGGATATCTTGCTAATCTTTCACATCTTTTAGCATTTAATCTTTTACCCTGAGGAGAAAGATATATAACATGAGAATGTTCTTTTTTCACATTTCTAATAGCTTTCACTAGAGGCTGAGGCTGAATTACCATTCCAGGACCTCCACCAAAAGGTCTATCATCAACTTGTTTGTGTTTCTCATCTTCTGAAAAATCACGAATATTAACATTTCTAATATTTAATAATCCTTTTTCAATAGCACGTTTTAAAATGCTAACATCAAAAGGACTTTTAAAATATTCTGGGAATAGTGATAAAATATCTATTTCCACTGAATTCTCCGTTATTTTTTCTTTGTTGTTGTTTTCTTTTGGTTGCTCTTATTTTTAAATTCTTTAATAAGCTCTGGAGAGGCTCTTTTTACTAACGAGCAAGCTCTTTCAGATATCATTGAACCAGACTCAAGCCAATGTTTTACTCTATCAACTTTAATATTAAAATTCTTTTCATTTTCCATATGAGGATCGTACCATCCAAGTGATTCAATATATTTACCATCTCTTGGATATCTCTCATCTGTTAATACTAAACGAAAAGAATGACGGTTTTTTTTACCTTGTTGTCTTAGTCTTATTATTAAGGCCATTGCATCCTCCCCATTTGGTCTTTCATCTTTTGCATATCGGGCATCATTCCCCCTTTCGGCATTTTTTTAATTAATTGTTTCATTCTTTTAAAACTTTTTATCAAACGATTAACCGTTTCTAACTTATTTCCGCTACCACTAGAAATTCTTCTTCTTCTCGCATGAGTTATGTCAACCTGTTCAAACCTTTCATCAAACGTCATTGAAAGTATTATTGACTCCATTTGCTTTAATCCATCGTCAGACATATTTACATCTGAAATAGCTGAAAAGCCTGGAACCATCTTTAACAAGCTTTTAACAGATCCCATTCTCTTGATTGTTTTCATCTGTTTCAAATAGTCATCGTAATTAAAAGTAGCTTTTTTTAATTTTTTCTCTAATTTTTCACTTTCCTTATCATCAATATGCTGCTTTGCTTTCTTAACAAGATTTATAATATCTCCTCTTCCAAGTATGCGGTCAGCCATAGATTCTGGATTAAATACCTGAAGATCTTCAATCTTTTCTCCGATACCTTCAAACATTAAAGGTTTGTTTGTAACTTCTCTGATAGAAAGTGCGGCACCGGCTCTGGCATCACCATCCAGCATTGTCAATATAGATCCCGTGATACCTATTTTAGAATTAAAGTCTGAAGCAGTGTTAACAGCATCCTGACCAGTAGTAGAATTAGCAACAAAAATCACTTCCTGAGGACTTAATATATCTTTTATCTCTTTGAGCTCATCCATTAGCTCATCATCAATGTGCAGTCTTCCCGCTGTATCAACTATCAATAAATCATAAAGATCTGTTTTTGCCTTTTCCAAAGCTTTTTTAGCAACTATTTGAGGCCTCTTTTCACCTTCTATAGAAAATACTTCTATTTCAATAGTTGATGCCAACTGTTTCAACTGATCTATAGCTGCCGGCCTCTGAAGGTCGCAGGCAGCAATTAAAATTTTTCTTTTATTATTTTTGAAGTGGTTTGCAAGCTTTACGCAATGAGTAGTCTTTCCTGATCCCTGAAGTCCGCACATCATTATAACTGAAAGATGACCTTTTAACTGAAAGTCGTATTCTTTCTCACCCATTAAAACGACTAGTTCATCATAAACAATTTTTATAAACTGCTGAGTGGGAGATACTGACTTGATTAGCTGCTCACCTAAAGCTTTTTCCTCTACCCTTTTTACAAAATCGGTTGCAACAGAGTAGTTTACGTCAGCTTCAAGCAAAGCTTTTCTAACTTCTTGGGCTGCTTCAGAGATGTTTTTTTCAGTAAATTTCTTCTCTTTAGCAAGCCTAGAAAATAAGCCTTTAAACTTTTCAGTTATTCCTTCAAACATAATAATTCCTTAAAAGATACAAATATATTACTAAAGAAAATCATTCTATATCAAGGAAAAAGAAACGGTCATGACCTGAATAATCATGAATTATTTCTCCTAATATAGATAATTTCTGTAAAAAAATATTTTGAACTTTTTTCCCCTGATCTTTACCAATTTCAAAAAAAATCTTACCACCCGGCTTAATATAAAATGAGAGATCATCAGCAATTTTTTCATAAAATTCCAAGCCGTCATTTTTTGCTGTTAAAGCATGTTTTGGCTCATAATTTTTCACATCTTTATCTAATTCTATAAACTCTTTTTCAGAAACATATGGTGGATTAACAATTAGAAAATCTGTTTTTTCATTTTTAAAAGGAAAAAATAAATCTCCAACTTTCGCATTTATTGTTACATTGTTTTTTTTTGCATTAAACATTGCTATGTCTATTGCTTTCTTTGAAATATCGGACATATGCACATTTAATTTTGGGAACTTATTTTTAATTGCTATAGCAATACATCCCGAACCAGTACAGATATCCCACAAAATCTTATTTCCCAAATCTTCTTTTTCTAATTTCTTAACAATCAAGTCTACAAGTATTTCTGTTTCCTGTCTTGGTATCAACACGTCTTTTGATATGAATAGATCACATCCGTAAAATTGAGCTTCCGAAAAAATATACTCAATAGGCTCGTTATTTGCCCTTTTTTCTAAAGCTTCATTAATAATTTTCAATTTTTCATCATTAATCTTTTCATCATAATGTAAATACAAATCACTTATCTTATATTTTAATACTTTTGAAAAAATTGTTTCAGAAGATCTTTTAGGATCTAAAACTTTCTTCTTATTTAAAAAGTTTTCTGAATCTTTCAAAGATTTAAGCAAATTCATGTTAGGATGATAGTTTCTTTTCATAAAAATATTTAACCAATGCAGTAGTTATTTCATCTAGATCTCCATTCATAACTGCATCCAACTTATATAAAGTTAAGTTGATTCTATGATCGGTAACTCTGTTCTGAGCAAAATTATACGTTCTTATTCTTTCTGACCTATCACCGGAACCTACTTGAGTAGATCTTAATTGCGACATTTCTTTTTCTTGTTTTGACATAACTTCTTCAGCAATTTTTGCTTTTAAAAGCCTCATTGCCTTTTCTTTATTTTTATGCTGGGATCTCTCATCCTGACAGCAGACAACTGTATTAGTTGGTATGTGCGTTATCCTAACAGCAGAATCAGTAACATTGACGTGCTGTCCTCCTGCTCCAGACGCCCTATAAGTATCAATGCTTAAATCCTTGGGATCAATATTAAATTCCTTTTCTTCAGGCTCGATCAATACAGCAACTGTTATAGCAGATGTATGAACCCTTCCCTGCGTCTCTGTTGCAGGAACTCTTTGAACTCTATGTGTTCCAGCTTCATATTGCATTAATCGGAACACATCTTTTCCTGATACGCTCATAATATATTCTTTATAACCGCCTATATCAGATTCTGTTGTAGAAAGAGCTTCAACTTTCCATCCTTTATGATTTGCATAGTTATTATACATGCGCACACAATCACCAACAAAAAGAGCAGCTTCCTCGCCACCTGTGCCCGCTCTAAGCTCTAAAATAATATCTCTATTGTCCCTAAGATCTGGCGGAACTAAAATATTCTCAATTCTTGCTTTTGTTATAACGCTTTCATTTTCTAGATTCTGAATTTCCTCTTTTATAACCTGAATCATTTCAGGATCTTTCTCGGTTGTTAATAAAATTTTATTTTCAACCAACTGTTTTTCAATATTAGTTAAATAATCCCAATTATTTTTTAATTCAGACAATCTTGAATGTTCTTGAGTAAGCTCTTTATACTTTTTTTTATCTGAAAAAGTATCAGCTTCACCTAATAGAATTTCGACTTCTTCCAATCGTGAAAGAAGTTTTTTTATTTTGTTTTCCATGATATGGATATAAAATTAAGTTATTTTTTCTTTGCTGCTCTTTTTTTCTTTGGAGGCTGCTTTTTCTTTTCTTCCTGCTTTTCTTTTTCCTCTTTCGCTTGAGCCTGCTTTACTTGATAACGTTTTGTAAACTTGTCAACTCTTCCTTCAGTATCTATAAATTGTTTTCCACCGGTAAAAAATGGATGAGAAGCTGAAGATATAGAAAGCCTGCAAACAGGATATTCTTTTCCCTCAAAAGTTTCTCTTTCATCAGTTTGCAAAGTGCTTCCACATACAAATTTATAATTGTTTGATGAATCTACAAAAAGTACTTCCTGATAAGGAGGATGTGTGTTCTTTTTCATTGATAACTCCAAAAAAATCATTTTACTAGCCACTATCATACATTTTCTCACATGATAAAATCAAGATTATCCTAATAAAAAAACCCCTTTATATAATATTTTTATATTAAAGGGGGCTTGTAAAAAATATTTTATATAATTTAAGCGCCTGGAACTGCTTGAAGCATACCTGCTCCAGTTTCTGACCCAGTTTCTGACCCAGAATCAGTGCCACTATCTGATGGTACAGGAGAAAGAGGTCTTACATCAGCAACTTGTACTAATGATGTTCTTGACATTAATGGTGGAATATCAAAACCATAAGGATTTTTCGCTTGCTTTTCTTTGATTTCTTCAAGTTTACCATCATCAATATCTTCAAATACTTTAGAATTCAGAATTCCAAGTATTGCTGGCAATTCATTATTAATTTCTCTAGTCATAAGTTCGGCAATATGCCTTTCTTCATCATTTGAGCCACCATAGAAATATAATCCGGCTATTGTACCATCTTCCCTTATAAGCCTTTTTAAATATCCCATCATATGATCGCCTTCAACATATTTTTTAAATGTTTTTATTATTATCTCAATACTTGTATTTCCCAACTCGTTTTTAGTATATGCTTTTAATGCATCAAGCATACAAGGCACTCTCTCTTTAGGAGCCTCATCTTTTGTTGCTTCTTTTTGTCTTCTTCTAAATATATTTAAAACACTTCTTCTCTTTGGTGTTTTCTCAGAACGCGTTTGCATTGTAGCTATAATATCTTCTCGTGTCTTATCAGCAGATAATTTTCCAGATGTCAAGGAGAAAGGACATGCTGGATCCATAATATCTACACATACTACTCCATCTTGTGAAGCATTTATACCAAGAAGCTCTTCCGGAAGTAATACTTTTACATCATCTTCTACTGGGCTTACCCTATTAAATAATGCCTTGCATCCTCTGCCAATATTTACTGGGCTTACCCTATTAAATAATGCCTTGCATCCTCTGCCAATATTTATAGCGATATCGGTAGGGACTGTTATAATGGCTGCTACTACTGTTATTACTAAATGAAGCGCAAGCCCTGCTACCTTACCTGCAGTTTTTAACCAACCATCATTTTTTCTATCTAAAGGAGAAAGATGCATTTCCTCTTTTAAAGAAATCATATAGTTTGTTGCTGGGGCATGCTTTTCTACAAATTCTCTTATTTTTACCATAGTTTTTCACCTCTTGCAAAAGTTACATTAAAAAAAAATCAGTTGAGAATCTAATCAAATAATTTTTTTTAATCAACGCAAAAATTAAAAAATTTTTTTAATTTTATAAAAAAAGATTCAGAAAGCTTGATACTAGATTAATAATTTCTTACAATATGTAAAAAATGTGGAGAAAAACTATGACAAGAGCATATAAAATTGGACCAAGCAATACTCCTACAATAATTAAGGCTCTAATTTCAATAAGCGCAATAGTTAGTGTAATATCTGCAATATTTTCTCCTTTAACTCATCATTTAAATCTTTTTTCACTATTTTCACTTTCACTTATTGGCATACAAAAAGGTTTTTTTTGGCAGTTAATAACCAACTTTTTTATGATTGACGGCGTTTCCGTAAATATTAATTTTTTAATACATTTAATCTTTAACCTATATATTTTATGGATATTTGGAACTTCATTTATTGAACGCCAATCTGTTAAAAAATTTGTGTCTTTATATTTTATTAGTGGAATATTATCGAGCTTAGCTGCACTTTTTGTGATGTACCTATTACATCCATATTACTTCTTTAGCGCTAACTTTATAGTGCTTTTTTCAATACTAACTGCTTGGATGAAATTAAATCCTCATGCACAATTTCATATACTTCATTCCATACCTCTAAAAGCAAACTGGATAATAATAGGCTTAATATCATTAAATTTATTAATAGATTTATCTCATTATGATTTTGTAAGTCTTTCTGCAAGCATTGTATCCATAGCGACAGGTTTTTTATATTCATTAATTTTTATAAAAAACAAATGATCTTATCGTTTTTTTTGAAAAAAAGTTTTCATTAAATTTGATGAAATATCTTTCATTACATGTTTTTTTATTTCTATTTTATGAATTGGATGTGAATCAAAAACATTTATCCAGCTTCCGTTTGCACCTATTCTAGTGTCTTCTGCCGCCCAGACAAGTCTTTTTATCCTGCATTGAAGCATTGCACCTGCGCACATTAAACAAGGCTCTAAAGTACTATATAATGTTGCATCCTCCAAACGCCAATCATTATAATATGCTTCAGCAGAAGTAATACAAAGCATTTCAGCATGTGCTGTTGCATCTTTCAACTTTTCAGTTTGATTATATCCTCTAGCTATAATTTTATTATTTAAAACAATTACTGCACCAACGGGAACTTCATCACATTCAAATGCTTTTTTGGCTTCTTTTATTGCTTCTTTCATGAAGAAAATATCTATTTCTTCCTGAGACAGATTTAAAAAATTTCCTATAGATAAGCTCATAATAATTTCTTATTTTTTTTATGTTTTTAGATTATCAATTGTTGCTCCTAACAGCAAGCAAAACTATAATTTTAAAAAATTAAGCACAAAAAAAATTTTGTATCATGGAATTTCTTGAGATTAAAAAATCATTTCTAGTTGATTGGATAATCAAGTTATTATATAATAATTGTTAATTAAAATAAGTAATGGATACATAAATCCTTAAGGGAGATTTCGACAAATGTCATTAGATAAAGGTACAAAAGAAGAAATCACAAAAAAATTTCAATTACATGAGAAAGATACTGGTTCTGCTGATGTTCAAATTGCAATTTTAACTGAGAGAATAACAGAGTTAACTGAGCATTTAAAAACTGCACCCAAAGATCATAGTTCTCGCCTTGCTCTTTTAAAGCTAGTTGGACAAAGACGTAAATTATTAGACTATTTAAATTCAACTGATACTAAGCGTTATCAAACACTTATTACACGCTTAAATTTAAGAAAGTAAATATTTTATTTTACATTTAAAACACACGGAATTTTAGATAGAAGGCAGAAAAAAGAATTCAAAAAATTATTTGAAATTTTTTTTCTGATATTCTATCTTTCATTCCAAAAAATTTCTTTATACGGAGACATTCTGAATGGATAAAAAACATATCACTATTGATTTAGGCAATAATAAACAATTAATTTTTGAAACAGGGCAGATAGCAAGACAGGCTCACGGAAGCGTGTTATTACACTGCGGAGACACCACAATATTATCAACTGCATGTGCCTCAAAATCACCTCTTGAAGATGTAGATTTTTTGCCATTAAAGGTAGACTACATGGAAAAATTCTCTTCCGCAGGAAAGACTCTTGGCGGATTCATTAAAAGAGAAGGAAAACCAACAAATCATCAAATATTAACATCACGATTAATAGACAGATCTCTACGCCCTCTTTTTGAAGATGGTTATTATCATGATATTCAGGTATTGTCATATGTTTTTTCTTTCGATGGAAAAAACTCTCCTGATGTTTTAAGTATCTGCGCTGCATCCGCAGCCTTATTATTATCTCACATACCTTTTATTAAGCCGTTAGCCGGCGTAAGAGTAGGCTTTGTAGGGGATCAATTCGTTATTAACCCTTCAGTAGAGGAATTAAAACAATCAAGATTAGATTTAATATTAGCAGGAACTGAAGATGCTATAATAATGATTGAAGGATATTGTGATTTTTTTACTGAACAGCAAATAATAGATGCGATTGAATTTGGCCATACATACATAAAAAAAATATGCTCCGCCCTTTCTTCATGGCAAAAAGAAATAGGAAAACCAAAAGACAGATCTACATTACACATTATATCTAAAGATACTGAACAGGAAGTTGAAAATTTCTCAAAATCTTTAATATTAAATGCCCTTGGCATAGCTAATAAAAAAGAAAGAGAAATTGAATTTGATTCAATAAAAGAAAAATTAATTGAAGCTCTTTTAAATTCTGAAGAATCTAAACATGAAAAAAGAGATGTGATGATGGCATTTAAAAATCTATCATCAAAATTAATGCGGGAAATGATCATTAAGGAAAATAAACGTATTGATGGAAGAAAATTCGATGAAATACGAAAAATCACTATTGATTCAGGATTCTTAAAAAGAACTCATGGAAGCTGTTTGTTTACACGTGGAGAAACTCAGTCTATTGCTGTATGTACTCTCGGCGGAGAAACAATGGCACAGCGTTATGAAGACCTTCATGGAGAAGGACTTCATAGGTTTTATTTACAATATTTTTTCCCTCCATTTTCAGTTGGTGAAGTTGGAAGAACAGGATATCCAGGAAGAAGAGAAGTTGGTCACGGTAAATTAGCGGAAAGAGCATTAATTCAAAGCTTACCAAAACAGGAAGACTTTCCATATGTAATAAGATTGGAATCCAATATCACTGAATCCAATGGTTCTTCATCTATGGCATCAGTATGCGGAGGATGCATTGCCCTTATGAATGCAGGGGTGCCTATATCTCGCCCTGTTTCAGGCATTGCAATGGGATTAATATTAGAAGGAAATGAATATAAGATCCTATCCGACATAATTGGAACTGAAGATGCATTAGGAGATATGGACTTTAAATTGACAGGTGACCATGAAGGTATTACCGCTTTTCAAATGGACATAAAAGTTGAAGGCATAACAAAAGAAATTATGCATGCAGCGCTAGTTCAAGCAAAAAGGGGAAGAGCTTTCATTCTTGATAAAATGCTTTCAGCCTGCCCAAAATCTAGCGATAAAATGTCTGTTTACGCACCTCGCATAGATAGAATGAAAATAAATCCAAGTAAAATTGGAACTGTTATTGGGCCGGGAGGCAAACAAATAAGAGCCATTATTGAAGAAACTGGCGTAGATATGGATATCTCCGATGAAGGTATTATATCTATCACTTCAAATAACCCAGACTCAATGAAAAGAGCTCAGGAAATAATACACGATTTAACTGATGAAGTTGAAATTGGACAAGTATTTAAAGGCAAAATAACAACTATTAAGCCTTTTGGTCTTTTCGTAAAACTTACCGGCGGAAAAGAAGGGTTTTGCCACATTTCAGAAGTATCTAGAGCAAGAATTAAAGATCTAAACGACTTATTTAAAGAAGGTGATTTATTAGAAGTAGAGGTTACTGAAATAAATGACCGCGGACAAATAAGGGTTAGCCACAAAAAACGTCTACCTCAAGAAAGCAATAACGCCTAACTTAAGAAATCAATAATTAAAAAAACCATTATGTCTGCTGCGGAGTAAAATCTGCAGGAGGCAATGGTTTCTTTTTTTCATCCTTTCCAGGAATTGGTGGAGGTAATTTTTTTTGTAGTTTATCGGCTGTTTTTAACCTTTCTCTTTTCTTCTCAATATCCCAGGTATTATTTAATATTTCATTAATATCTTTAGAATCTAATGTTTCAAATTCCATTAGCATATCAGCCATTAACTGAACTTTCTCTTTGTTATTTGTAATAATTTCAGAAGCTTTTTTATGAGCTTGATCCATCAACTTAAATACTTCATTATCAATTTTCTTTGCTGTCTCTTCTGAATAGGATTTCTCATGATGAGACCCAAGCCCTAAATATTGTCCTGAATCAGATCTTTCATCATATGTAATGAGGCCTAAATCTTCACTCATACCCCATTCGCATATCATTGCCCTTGCTAATTTTGTAGCCTGATTAATATCTTGCTGTGCACCAGATGACATATCATCTAAAAATATTTCTTCAGCAGCTCTTCCTCCCATAAGAATAGCTAGTTGATCAAGAGCTTCTCTTTTCCAATAGCTTAATCTATTTTTCTTAGGCATAAAATGAGTTGCCCCCAAAGAAAATCCCCTAGGAATAATTGTTACTTTTTCTACAGGATCAGCATATTTAACTGAAAGCCCTACAATTGTATGGCCTGATTCATGATATGCAGTTTGTTTTTTCTCTACTTCATCCATTTCAAGACTGCGTCTTTCTTTTCCTAAAACTACCTTGTCCCTTGCATCTATTGTTTCTTGGGCTGTTACAGCTGACCGCCCCCTTCTTGCTGCTAATAGAGCTGATTCATTTAATATATTCTCTAGATCAGCACCTGAAGCCCCCGGAGTATTTCTGGCTATATCCATCAAATCAACAGAAGGATCGATTTTAATTCTTCTTGCATGAACTTTTAATATTTCATATCTGCCTTTGATATCAGGCAAATCTAACATAACCCTTCTATCAAAACGGCCAGGTCTTAAAAGAGCTTTATCCAATATGTCCGGTCTATTTGTTGCGGCCATGAGAATAACACCCTCTTTAGTATCAAATCCGTCCATTTCAACTAATAACTGGTTAAGTGTCTGTTCTCGTTCATCGTGACCGCCGCCTATTCCTGCTCCCCTATGTCTTCCAACTGCATCTATCTCATCCATAAAAATTATGCATGGCGCATTTTTCTTTGCCTGATCAAAAAGATCCCTTATCCTACTTGCACCGACTCCAACAAACATCTCAACAAAATCAGATCCTGATATTGAGAAAAATGGCCTGTCAGCTTCTCCTGCTACTGCTTTTGCCACTAAAGTTTTACCTGTTCCCGGAGGGCCTACAAGCAACACTCCTTTTGGGATTCTAGCTCCTAAAGATGTAAATTTTTGAGGGTCTTTTAAAAAATCAACTATTTCTTCTAATTCTTCTTTTGCTTCCTCAGCACCTGCTACATCTCTAAATGTAAATTTATTCTGTTCTTTTGAAAGAAGTCTTGCTGGAGATTTCCCGAAATTCATTGCAGAAGAGCCGACGCCCTTCATTTGCTTGGAAAAGAAGAACCATAGAACCACTATTACCAAAAGTATTGGTAAGAAAGTAAAAATATAACTGAAATAATTTGGTGAGGGCTCCTGGCTTTTAAATGTCTTTTTTAAAACTGTATTCCTTGGCTGATCTGGTGCCTTAAAAACCATTCCTTTATTGGCTGCAAAATTTTCCCATTCAGTCTTAGCTCTTGAGAACCATTGAGAATATACTTCAGTATCCTGCTTTTCTAAAGAACGTGTAGATAATTCCTTATCATTAAAAAACCATATTACATCTTCTACTTGCTTTCTAGATTTTGCCAATAAAGAATCATTTTTATCTAAATCCTGCAAAACAATCTGATATCTTTCAAGGTCTTCAACATACTGCCTTGTACTCCTTAAAGCAAAAAGTCTTACGTTGTTATTTTCTTTAGCTAAATCATTTATCATCTCTTGCATTTCAGTTGTTATACCAGTATAAACATTAAAATTTCCCTCTAAAGAAGATGTTTTTTCATTTGTTAAAGTTGTATATGTATTTTCAAATGATTTTAACTTTTGCTTATATGGCTCAGAGCCAATACCAAGCTTTGGAGAACGGAAATACTGTATTATCATTGATAAATCTTTTCCAAATCTAGCTACATTAGATTCGGTTAAATTCTCTTTAGCTATTTTTTTATCATTTAAAACATCATTGAAATTTAAAATTCCATCTGTTTGAACTGAATTAATAATAATGGAATTCTTCTGATTATTAGTGTCATATATTGTACCGATGACATTAAATCCGCCTCTTGGGATAGGATATGATGATATTTGTAAAAACCATTCGCTTGCATCGTATACATTTTTCCTTAATACACCGAACTCGCTCTCTAATGAAGATTTTTCATTTGTAAGTTGGTGGTTATTATTTAATAAAGATAAATATTGATATCTGTTTTTGGCATCCTGAGACTGAATTTCTTTAAATTTACCAGAAAAAGTAACTAGATTCTCATTTTGAGATACGCTTTTGTTCTGATCTTGATGTATTAAATCCAAATTTACCAAGTGCTCTAACTGATGACTAAAAGAAATTTTACTAGTCTTATCTCCTGAAAGAGATTGTACAGCTAGAATTATTAAAGCGATTGCAAATATAAATATTAAAAAGCCGCTTGGAAGACCTTTTTTATCTGGTTTAAATTTCTT
>CAYPMA010000005.1:0-24984 GCA_964411685.1 uncultured bacterium | reverse complement strand
TAGGATAAATTGATTTTATTTTTTCCAATATCAATCACATAAGATGAAACCGGGAAATTGTTTTCTACAATAACACAGGTTGTTTCATTAGCGCTTAAATGAATAATTAATGCAGAAGATGAATCATTAACAAAATGTTTGTAAAACCTAGAAAGAGCCATAGCATTAGAAGAAATGACATCGAGGTAAATATTAAGTAATTTATATTTTTTTATCAGGTTATTAATATTTAACTTATTGGCTATCCAGCAAAATATATTAAAGCCGTCAATATCCCTGTCCTTGATAATAGGATAGAAAACGTTGTCTTTTTCATTTAGGGCGGTTAGTGATTTAATTTGATAATTTAATGCCCTAAAAAGGGCCCTTTTTGATTTGATGTTTATCTTTAAATTTTTTAGAAGACACTTGTTTGGACATATGCCTATTACATGCATTCCCCTATTCTTTTCCAGCCAAATGTAAAGCCGCTTTACATTGTCCTTATAATTCGGGTTTTCCGTATTAAGATCTAAAGACAAAACATCAACAATATTTTTTTTGCCGTCCAATTCAGCTAAGTGAATAATTGTTTTGTCAGTGTAAATACCAATTGATTTCATGGTCATTCTAAATATATTTAAAGACTCAATATTCTAATAAAAAAATTCATTACTTTAAAGAGAATTATAAGAGAGGAAAAATTAAAAAAAATAATATTGCTTTGGAGAATAATAATAATTGTTGAAGCATAAAAATTTTCTTTTATTTAATTACATTTATTTAGCTATAATTTTTCCGAAAAAAAAGTTAGGTATTTATGATTGATTTAGAATTTAAGTTTGAAGGGCCAACAACTTACGGGAATTATTGGAACATAGATGCTTTTTGTCTTAGTTAGTTATATGAAAAATGGTGAGAGAAAACTGCACTCCAGTATTTTAGATCAAAAATGCTTGCAAGAACAAGATTTAGTTTTTAGTGGAGAAGGTTTATTAGAGCGCAGAAAAATTTTTTCTATGACTACTAAATCAGTTGAAACAGTGAAGATTTCCGCTTCAATTTTTCAACAACGCATATTTCAATCTCCTAATGAAATGGGTAAATACATAACAGAAAGAAAGGAGAATATGGTTGTGGTTTGTGCTGCAGGTGAATTTCCTCATCTCTCTGATGGTAAACAATATCAAGTAGTTATCAGGAGTCAATTATCAGGAACAGCCTTTTTAAGCGTTTCATTTTATGAAACCACGGCCTATGAACCAGAACCTAATTCGAAAGAAGCAGAGCAAGATGGTGCTCCGTCTTTGTCATTTTTAGGCGTTGAGGAAGAAGCTTTAGGGCATGATGATCCTGTACTGCAAGAGCGCGAGCTGGACCCTTCTAAACTAAAAGGGATTTTTAATCCAAAAATAGGCGCTTTTGCGTGTGCTCCTTCAGGAGAAGGAGATGTTGGAAAAATTCTGAGACAGATGGAAATGATAATTAATAAAACCATGCCCAGTTCTGAATTAAGCACTATGGAAACTGGGGAATTAGAAAACTTATATTCTCAAGCGGAATTAAGCCGTGTACAAATAATAAGATTATTAGATCGTATTATTATGGTTCAAGAAAATGAAGATCAAGTTTCACTGGCTAAAGTTTATAGACAAGCAATTCAAGATATATTTGACGATGTTAAAGATGAACTAGAAAAAAGAAAATTGCAAAAAGATAGAATGCCAAAATTGACTTCAAGATACCTTCCAGATCTGAACCCCAGGTTATAGCTATAGCTAATCATTGCACAGGCGTAAAGAAATTATTTGAAAGATTGATTATATAATAAAATAATTTTATATTTTCTATATAGAAATCTATGATATATTATTTGCCATAATAATGTGGATTTAAAGACTATTTTATTATACAATACCTTCAATAAAACAACGTTTTTTATGAATATATTTCTTGCAAATACTGTTAAACTTTTATTTAGCTGCTATACCCTGCTTCTAATAGTAAGGATTCTGGGCTCATGGTTTCCTAATTTTAGAAACCATAAGTTTATGCACTTTGTAGCTCATTATACCGATCCATATTTGAATATTTTTAGAAGGATTATCCCACCGATTGGAGGAGTTCTCGATTTAAGTCCTTTAATTGGATTTTTTGTACTTCAGATGCTAGAAAAAATTTTATTAAGTTTCTTCCGATGAGTAAATATTTAGAGAATTTCAATATAGGTAAAATTATTTTACCTAATAATATTATTTGCGCTCCATTGTCAGGATGTTCTGATTATTCTTTTAGAATGTTAGCTTCTGAATATTCTCCTGGTTTAATGTTCTGTGAAATGGTGAAGATGGAGGCTTTGATACGAAAAGATCCAGGAACAATGAAAATGCTAAAATACTCTGAAAAGATGAGGCCGATTGGGGCACAGCTTTTTGGAAGTAATCCAAAAATTGCTAAGGAATCAGCTAAAATAATAGAAGATTTGGGATTTGATGTTATCGATTTTAACTGCGGCTGCCCTGTTAAAAAAGTGGTTAAAGACGGAAGCGGCGCTAAGATGCTTCTGAATGTGGATCTAATAGGAGAAATGCTTTCTAATATTATTGATGCTGTTTCAATACCCGTGACCATAAAAATAAGGACAGGATGGGATAATGATAATATATTCGCTATCGATATAACAAAGCTTGCAGAAAGATTAGGGGCAAGCGCCATAACGATACATGGAAGAACAAGGGCTCAAGGGTATAGCGGCAAAGCCGACTGGAATATAATTAAAGCATGTAAAGCCGAAGCAAAATCAATAAAAGTTATTGGAAATGGCGATATAATGTCAGCTAAAGACGCAATTGAAAAGCTTGGCTTTACAAATTGCGATGGACTCATGTTGGCAAGAGGTTTGTTGCATAGCCCCTGGCTAATCGATGATATAAAACGGGAGGCTAATAACTTCTTGGCTTTACAACATTCTTTTTCTGATATTAAAAAAGTTCTTTTAAAACATTATTCGTATATATTGGAAAATCAGTCAGCCAATAGAGCTTTATTTGATTTTAGGCGTGTAGGATTTTGGTATTTAAAAAATTTCCATGGGGCCAAAAAACTCAGAATAGCTTTATATGGTGCACAATCAACTGAAGAAGCAATTGATATCCTATCTAAGGAGATCTGATGAGTAAAATTGTTCAGGCAAAAGCCAAAGCCAAAGGTAACGTTCAAGGCGTAAATTTTAGATATTATACTTATCAGTATGCAAAAGAACTTAAACTAAAAGGATATGTGAAAAATACTCTAGATGGTGCTGTTGAAATGCTTGTCATTGGGAATAAAGATGTCATAGAAAAGCTTATCAATAAGCTTAAAGATAGATTTTCAATATCTAGCTTTTCAGTAAATTATTCAGAAAAAATTAATGATGATTATTCTGACTTTCAAATTGAATATTAGTTTTAAATAACAAGAGCTGGAATATTCCAGCTCTTGTAAATTATTGACCACATATTCTTATGGTTATTTTTAGTCCATTGAAGGTTGTTTAGGCTCATCAGAACCAAATACAATAGAATCAAAAGAGTTAAGGCCTTCTATTTGAGCTCCTTCTACAAGGGATCTTACTGATCTAAGAGCTCTTTCCGATATATTATCCATATTAGGAAAGGTTTCTCTTCCTGACCCTCCTAATGCAACTTCAAATGTAAGACGACCTATTTTAGCCATTCCTGGTAATTGAGATATATTCGTTATTGCCCCTTTCTCATCGCTTGCTCCTTCGAATAAAACTTTTAAAGATTCAGCAGCAACCCTAACAGATTTTTCAGTCTGCTCTTGAAGGAATTTCCTATAATCACTTGCTATACGCTCAATAGGTCCTTTCGTCAAGAAAACCATTGTTTGCCATGTTTCATCAAATAATAAACTCTGTTTTTCTAATTCAGGTGTAATACGTGAGGAATCATTTAGCATATTTAATAATTTTTCAAAGTTCTCTATCACAACTTCTGTTAAGGATTTTATCCTACGATCTTCATCGCTTAATATTTTATGAAAACTTTCAGGTATATCGATAGACGCCGTATAAGCTGCAAGTAATGAATTTAAATTCCAATTAACATTGAATTCTGCTACGTGCTTTTTTGCAATGTCTATAACTGGGCAATCAGGTGATATTACTGATTCATCAATTTTTGGGTGCCTTTCATAAGACACTCCATTTTCTTCTGCTATGCAATCTATCAATTTACCAATTGCTTGAAAATGTGCAATTGTTTGAATTTCTTCTCCATCACACAATAAGTTTTTTTGAATTAAGAGCTGTATTGAATTCTCTTTTGATATTTTTTGATCATCGGGTAATTCTTTAATAGCTCTAGCAGCACTTACTGCTGCATTAAATAATTCTATTTTATCTGATAACATTGCAGGTGCTGCTGCCCCTACACATGATAATCCTACTCCATTTGCTACTGCTGCCATAATAATTTCTCCGGTTAAAGTGATAATTTTTGCAGAAATAGTTTAATTGTTATAAAAAAAAGAGCAAGCATTAAAAATATTATTATTAGTCTTCGGTTTTTTTAAGCTTTTCTTCGAATATTTTTTCTAATCTTTTGTCTTCGTAATAGTTGCTATAATAATGCTTATCATCATTAGTTTTTTGATTAGAATATTTTTTTATGAAGGCATAAACAGAAATATGCTCATGCTTTTGCATTCTGCAGTTAAGGCATAGGGTTTTATCAGATGATACAATTACTGGTTTATAAGGGAAATTATGGAACTTTATCAGTTCGATAATAAAATCATCTGCAGAAGTGCCGTAACTTGTATATATGATGGATATGTTGTTCTTATGGGACCTTTCAATTTCATTATGCTTATTTGAACTGTCAAATACTATTGTTGCTTTGAAGTCATATTCATTTGATAAATTTTCAATCCAGGATATTAGAGTTTCTCTTTGTGACTGAAATTCATCCTCTTCAGAAAAAAACTTATGAAAAAGATTATATCCGTCAATTATGTAATGCATGATTAACAGCTGAGAGATTCTAAGGTTACTAGAATCTTATCAAGAGCTTTTCTTCTGTGGGATATTTGATTTTTTATGGATTCTTCTAGTTCTGCAAAGGTCTTGCTGTATTCGTGTTTTATGAATAATGGGTCGTAACCAAAACCCCCGCCGCCTCTTTCTGCTGCTAAAAGAGATCCCTCGCAATTTGCTGTTACAATCTTATGTAATTCTCCGTTTGGAGATGCTAATGCAATAGAACACTCAAAATAAGCATCCCTATCGTTTTCATTAAGGTTTTGCATCATTGAAAGAAGCTTTTTTCGATTATCCATATCAGAAGCGTTTGGCCCTGCAAATCTGGCAGAAAAGACGCCCGGCTTTCCGTTTAATGAAGGAACTACAAGCCCTGAGTCATCAGCTATTGCCCATACGCCTAATTCTTTTGCAGCGTGAGTAGCTTTAATTGTAGCATTTTCCTTAAAGGTTGACCCTGTTTCTTCTGGTGGAACATATTTAGGGAAGTCATGTAAAGATAAAATGTCAAATTGTGAAAAACGCTGTAACATAGATCGAAGCTCTCTGATTTTATGAACGTTTTTACTTGCAATAAGTATTTGAAACGATCTTTCTTCTACATTGTTATCTTTTTCCATCTTTTTGCCCTTTTAAAAAATTTATATATACCAATTAAATTAATAATATTGTGATTAAGAATCAAAATAATTAGTAATTTTTGTAATTGTATACTTTTCTCCCTGAAAATTGAATTCATCCCCTACAGGCATGCCAAGAATTGATTCTGCAAGCTTTGACTGGAATGAAAGAATGTTTTTTTCAGGATTTGCATCCCATGGCCCTAAAATAGCAAAGGAATAAACTTCTCCTTTGTCATTTTCACAGTGAGCAACTGTCCCCACATTAACTTTATTTGTCTGTACTAAGTCTTTGGAGAGTATTTTTGCATGGTTAAACTGTTCTGACAAGAATTTTAGCTCTCCCTGCAGTCTTGCTCTTTTTTCAAGAGCAGCCTTATACTCTGCGTTTTCTTTTAAATCTCCATGAGATCTTGCTTCTTCGATTTCTTTTGCGTTCTCAAGTATTTGATCATTTGCAATATTATCGAGCTTAGATTTTATTTTTTCATATCCGTCAGCAGTTGTCCACACAACTGTATCAACAACTTCTTCTTTAAAGGGCCTTGCTTTTTTTAGCTCTGCATAAATTGATTCGGCTAATGCTCTTATTATTTGGTTGTCATGATTACTTAATATTCTGCATTTAGTAAAAAGCAGTAAAAATTCTCTTACTTCATCTATTGATGAATTTTTAAAGAAATGTTGAATAATCTTAAACTTGTTGTTTATTAATAGAACAACCATTTTTTTTGCTAAATCATGTTCTGTTGGCTTTTGATATAGGTAATCTAACAATATTAAAAAACCATCAAAGAATTTATTTTGACCCTGTTGATCAGAGAATGGAAGATTGGCTTTTTTACCTGCAATTTTTTGGAAATACCAAACATAAACATGTGGGTATGTCATTGGGTTTTTTAGCAATTGATTAATATTTTCATTTAATCGTGCCTTGTCTTCTATTTTATTCAATTCGCTCAATATGTAATCGCGTAAGACATTTGGTGTAATATTGAAAAACATTAAAAAGAATATGTTTTCCCAGTCCTGTCTAACTTGTTTTATAAATACTAAAGCTCTCTTTTTTAGTGATAGAACAGTCATATTATGAACTACTTCTTCGATATTTTTAACTTCTGATATAAATTGTTTTGTAAGCTCGTGTTTTGATGAATTTAAATCTTCTAATAAGAAATAAAGTTCAAGCTTTTGTGTATCAGTTAATTCTTTTGATGACAACACATCTTGAATTTTTTGTTCCAAAGACTGCTTAAATTCATTGTTTTTCAGTGTTTCTGAAAAGTCTCTCATAAATGAGTACACAAGCTGAATAATAGTATCTGTTGAAGGTTTTTCCTCAAGAGCCTGATATAATGATTCTTCGTGTGAAATTCCATGCTCTAAAAGTCTTATGGGTGAATGAATATTGGAGGGAAGTTCTATCTTTGTGTCTTTTTTCATTTTTGACCGGGCTGTCTGCCACCACTTTGACCAAGCGCTTTCAGGTATTACCAGGTCACATAACTCGTCTTTTATGTCAGCTGCAGTTTTTGGCCCCAGATCTTTTAGTAATAAGTGTATAAGAGATAAAGGATCTTTTTTCCCCTTTTCCTCTAAGGCATCAGGGTTTCCAAATCTTTGTGATAAAAAATGATCTTTTGATAGAGGTATTAGTGTTTTCATGGCATTTACAAATGAGAATGTTTTTTTACCGACAACATATTCAAACTCTATGGTCACATCTTCTCTAATTTGAGAGTAATCTAATATCTCCCCTGCTCCCCAGCCTGCAGTATGAAAAACAAAATTGCCATTTTCAATATGTGACAATAGCTCATATCTGCTAATAGCATATTGGAAATTTTCATTGGTTTTTAGACCTACAAGATGGATCTTTTTATCAAAGACAGGGTCGTTAGAATATTTTTCTTTTAAGTAGTTATAAACGAATTCTGCCAATTCTGAGGAATTGGTGTTTTGAATGTCAAAAATTAATTTTAATATTTCGTGTTTTGAGTTTTCATCTTTGATTTTGTCCAATAAGACCAAGCCTTTGCTTACATGCTGGCCAAAATAGTTAAAGAAATCAGAGTTTTTTGTTTCTATTAATATTGTTCTTAATTCTTTTACATCTATTTCATCACTATAACAGTATTCTTCCCACAACTTTAAAAAATTATGATAATCGTTTACGGCAATTCTTTGTCTGAAGTCTTTTAGATATGTCATATTTTTATTTATTCCTTAATTTTAAATTATTCTTAATAAGTTAATAATAGATTTTACAATAAAACCTAATAATCTTCAATTAGGAAAAATCTTTAAGTTTTCTTCAAAATAATGGCTGTAAAACCACAGTATTTTTGAAAGGCCTATATAAAAAATACCAATTAAAGATATTTATTGAAAATTTGCGGCTTTACATTTAAAGTAAAGTTAATTTTTTAATCAATTAAAACAATCCTTTGTTGTGCCGAAAATAATAAATATTTTTTGAATTTATAAATTAATTTCAAAATCATTATCTTCTATCTCTTAAATGTTTATGTTAACAAGTTTCTGGCTTTACATTGTTGGCTTTTTATTAATGTAAAGCCGGGATTTTTAATGTAAAAAACATCAAAAAAATTACATTGATTTTTCTTGCTTTACATTATGTTTCTTGTTATTTGTTTTTGCCGATTTTTTACATGTAAAGCCAAAAAATGCATAAATTAATAGGATTTTTCTTTTTGATTTCTTGTGCATTTTCAAATGAATTAGAAATTGATAGAATTTTTAATGATTTTGAGAAGGTTTCAAATATAAAGACTAAAGAAAAAGATAATCTGCCAATATTTTTAAATTATAATCTTCAAAGCGGATATTTTATTACCCCGTCTGCAAAGATGTTTAATGCGGGGATGCTTTCTTTGGGTTTTTCATATCTTTCGCCTTATAGTATTATTAGCGGGTTTTTACAATATTATGATTGGCTGTCATTTTCAGGCAATTATTGGATATTTAATGATCAGGAAGAAAAAAATTTTGGATATAAAGGATTTGGGAATGATGCTGATAGAGTCGCAAATGTAAAGATATTATGTCTTCCAAGTATAAAAGGACTGCCCTCTTTAGCTATTGGGATAAATGATTTTATAGGTTCAAAAAGATTTAATTCAAAGTACATAGTATCAACTTATGAGATGCTAAAAAGCAATGTTGAGATGTCTGTAGGCTATGGTATTGGAAGAATGCGCGGTTTTTTTGGTGCTGTTGCCTGGTCTCCATTTAGAAAAGGGAATAAATTAATTAAAGACCTTTCATTTATTGGTGAATATGACCCTAATAACTATAAAGAGCATTTGTATGAGCACCCGAAAGGGAAAAAAACAAAATCCCCTATCAATGTTGGAATACATTACAGTTTTAAGGACCTAATTGATTTGTCTGTAAGCACCTTAAGAGGCAAAAAAATTGCTTCTTCATTATTGATGAAATATAATTTGGGAAAAACGAGCGGCCTCATTCCAAAGGTTGATGACCCCCCTTATTATTCTAATGTATTCTCTAAGAACATAAATAGAACAATTGATGAGTTTTCATATAGTTTGGCTATGATTTTTAAAAATCAGGGATTCGATGTTAGAAAAATTCAAGAAGACAACTTATCAAATGTATTAACAATAAGGGTTGTAAATCTTTGTTATAGGAAAGAATCAGAATTAAGAAAAAGAATTGAGTACATATTGTCATCTGTATCTTTCCCAAAAATAGAAAAGTTTATTGTAGCCGTTGAATCTGATGATCTTGTTACACAGCAATATAATTATAGGAAAAGGGATCTATTAAGGTTTAATGAAAAAAAAATTGCTCTTGCGGAACTTCACGCATTATCCCCCATGAAAGAATACTCCTTTAATAACAATGATTTTAAAAGTGTTTATGATAATTCATCTTTTATATGGACATGGAATATTTTTCCAACATGGATAACATATTTTGGAAGTGTTAAAGGAAAGCTTAAATATGATTTAGGACTATTATTTGGCTTTAATGGATATCTGTGGAATTGGTTTTACTATGATTTTAACATGGATTACGTAATATATTCCACTTCTCAGGATGTGGGAGACCACGACCAGCCAAATCCTTCCAAGCTTTTACAGGTTAGAACTGACATGGCAAAATATTATCAGAAACATTCATTTCATATTAACAAGGCATATATTCAGAAAAATACAAATTTTACAAATGGCATTTATTCAAGAATATCTATTGGGTATTTTGAGCTTGCATATGCAGGAATAACATATGAGGCATTATTTTTTCCTGTAAAATCTATTTTTGCTATGGGAATAGAGACCTCTGTGTTGTTAAAAAGAAAATATTCTTCAATGGGTTTTCAAAGGAAAATAAAGAAATTTAACGGAGTTTATACTGAAAAAGTTCATTATGTTGGCCTGCAGTATTTTTTAGATCTTTATTTCAAGGTAAACCCCCTAAAAATGGATTTAAAAATAAGCGCCGGTCAATTTTTAGCAAAAGATAAAGGAATAAAATTTGAGGCTGTAAGGAATTTTGAAAGCGGAATGACAATATCATTATGGTATACCCTAACAAATGCTGTAGACATGGTTAATAATCATAGATATTTTGATAAGGGAATAGGCTTTTCTATGCCATTAGACCTTTTTCAAAAGAAAAGCACAAAAACAGTTTTTGGATATAATATGAGCGAGTGGTTAAGGGATGTTGGCCAGAGGGCGAAAACCGGGAAAACCCTATATTCCATAATATCTTCCGATCGTAATTATTAATTATATTTTTGCTAGAACTTGCATTATCAAAAGCTAAATGTTAAAATAACAATTCAAATTACATTAATAGAGGTTTCGTCGTGGAAAATCAGTTGCAGGAATTCACAGAAGGTCAAATTAAGATACTTGAAAGGTTCGTTACAAATACAAAAAGCAACATTTTTGTATTGCGTAATTTACCGGAGGTAATAAAAGGCGCTTTGTTTTCTCGTTATTCGCGTTCTACAATGGGGTTAAGGTCTCTTCTATTAAAAGATTTTATTTTAAATGAGGATACGGCATTCAAGGCCATAACGGGGACCACAGATGTAATTGATGCTACAGAAAACCAGCTGGTAGCTATTAAAAAAGCACAGAATTTTTATGATAGGATCCTTGATGGATATGGCGATGATTCCATAGGGGAGTTGGGCGGGGCTCATTTAGGGATGGAAAATATTTCTATTATAGCTGCGAAGGCGATTGAAGACAGCCGTATAGGCGGATCTCCCTTAGAAAAATCAACAAGATATATCTTTTTTGATCAAAAGGTAAACGGGGAGTTTCAATATTACAAAGAACCCATTTTAATGACCTCTGCATATAGGGACATATATACTAATACCTGCAATATGCTGTTTGAAACTTATGGAAAGCTTATTCCTCCATTAACATCTATTATGGAAGAAAAATTTCCTAAAGAACATCATATTTCAAAAGCAGCATATACTGCTGCTCTAAGAGCTAAAGTATTGGACTGTTTACGCGGGCTTTTACCGGCAAGTTCTTTGACAAATATTGGTCTTTTCGGAAATGGAAGGTTTTATGAAAGCCTAATACAAAAACTAAATTGCCATAATCTTGCAGAATTACAGGAAATTGGGAAAGACTCCTATCAGGAATTATCAAAAGTTATACCTTCCTTTATCAGAAGGACCGATCCGACAAGTAAATATCAGCAGGCATATGCGCAATTTACTGAACAAATGAAAGGGGAATTAAAACTTTTATCCGACAGCTATTCACAAGAGTTAAAAGGAACTATATCTCCAGGCATTAATTTGATAAATTATGATCCGGACAGTGTTGCAAAGGTAGCTGGAGGCCTTTTATTTGAGAACTCACAATCTAATCTTTCCGATTTACAGCAGCTTTGCAGAACATTGCCGGAAGAAGACATTTCAAGAATATTAGATGCTGCATGTTTATCAAGAGAAAATAGACGACATAAATCTCCAAGGGCATTAGAACTGTCATTTTTTACTTTTGAGATAGTTGCCGACTTTGGAATTTATAGGGATTTACATCGTCATCGCATGTTAACACAAGAAAGACAGCTTATAACATGCAATTATGGATATTTCATTCCGAATGAAATATTGGGTACTGACATGGAAAAAGAATATATTGCAGCTATGGACAATGCTAAGAAGACATATGATGCAATAGCTGCCGAATTACCGGAAGAAGCTCAATATGTCGTTCCTATGGCATATAACATGCATTGGTATTTCCATGTTAATTTACGTTCATTACAATGGCTCTGCGAGCTGCGTTCTTCTCCTGCCGGACATCCTAATTATAGGTTTGTTGCTCAGGAAATGGCTCGTCAGATCTCTACCATTTTTCCTCAGTTTGAGAGATTTTTTAAATTCGTAGACTTTGATGGATATGAATTGGGTCGTATGGGACAGGAGGAAAGAAGGGTACAAAAACAACAAACAAATGTTGTTGAATAAAGAATCTTTTTCTTTATTTTTCTTTAAAAACAATTCTTAAGAGGTTTCATATGAAAAATGTAAACAGATTGCTGGGCGCAATTTTATTAATTTCAGGCACTTCAATTGGGGCTGGAATGCTTCTTATTCCAGTCACAACATGTTTTGCCGGCTTTATTCCTTCAATTGCTCTAATCGCCTTCTGTTGGTTTTTTATGTTGATATGCGCTTTTTTATTAATGGATGTAAATCTTTCAATGAAAGGAGAGATAAATTTAATTTCCATGGCAAAAAAAACATTGGGTTCCTGGGGCATGATTGTTAGCTGGATTACCTATTTATTGCTTTTATATTCGCTGACAGCGGCATATATTGCTGCCAGTTCACCTGTGTTTTTACGTGTAATAAGAGAGATACTACATATAAATGTTCCGGATTGGACAGGTCCGATACCATTACTAATCATTTTTGGTATATTTATTTATCTGGGAACAAGATCAGCAGATTATTTGAACAGGTTATTGATGTTGGGGCTTATAGTAGCATATATTATACTAGTAATGTTTATTCCTCCCCATATTAATTTAGAATATTTAACTCATATTGATAATAAGGCTGTATTCTTTGCTTTCCCGATTTTAATAACATCATTTGGATTTCATATAATTATTCCAACCCTTACAACATATTTGAATCATGACAGGAAAAAAATAGCCTTAGCGCTTATTTTAGGGAGCCTTATTCCATTTGCGATATATGTAATATGGGAGTTCTTGGTAATAGGGTCTATTCCATTAAAAGGGGAATATGGATTATTAAAGACTTGGCTGGATGGAAGTCCTTCTACATTTCCATTAATAAAACTATTAAATAAGCCGATAATCTCTACAGGGGCTTATTTATTTTCATTCTTCGCTATTATCACCTCATTTATTGGAGTATCATTGAGCTTGGCTGATTTCTTGTCAGACGGTCTTAAAATAAAAAAAACAGGAACGGGCAGGGCAATTGCATGTATATTGACATTCTTGCCACCTTTATTCTTCGTTTACACCTATCAGAGGGGTTTTTATGTGGCCCTTCAGTTTGCGGCTGTGTTCGTAGCTATAATATTATGTATTATTCCCGCCTTGATGGCCTGGACATTAAAGAAAAAGTTTTACCAAAAATTTATTGGGAGGGCTTTAATAATTATTGTTTTGATAATTTCATTAATTATTATAGGATTTGATTTGGCCGAAGAGTCAGGATATTTAAGACATTTAATACAGGATTATTTGAAATAATGTTTAGTCTTCAATCAGATTTTAAACCATGTGGCGACCAGCCTAAGGCTATTGAAAAATTAGCTGAGGGGATAAGTCATGATAAAAAGGCACAGGTTTTATTAGGGGTAACAGGGTCGGGAAAAACCTTTACAGTGGCCCATGTCATAGAAAAGGCAAAAAAGCCAACCCTTATATTAGCCCATAATAAAACATTGGCAGCACAGCTATATCAGGAATTTAAAGGGTTTTTCCCTAATAATGCCGTGGAATATTTTGTGTCATATTATGACTATTATCAGCCTGAGGCCTATATTCCAAGGAGCGACACCTATATTGAAAAGGACATGGCTATAAATGATTGGATTGACAAAATGAGGCTCAGCGCCACCAGATCTTTAATAGAACGCGATGATGTGATAATCATCGCTTCTGTTTCATGCATTTATGGATTGGGCCTTCCTGAGTATTACAGTAAGATGGTTTTGTCTTTAAAAACAAATCAGGCCGCAAGAAGAGACGATATTTTACTTCATTTAATAGAACTTCATTATACAAGGAATGATTATGACCTGGCACGGGGTAATTTCCGTGTTAGGGGAGATATATTAGAAGTTGTTCCCGCATATGAAGAAGATATTGCATATAGAATAGAGTTTTTTGGTGATGAAATAGAAAGAATAAGTGTTATAGATCCCTTGACTGCTAGAATTATTGAGAAAAAAGATAAAATAAGCATTTTTCCGGGATCGCACTTTGTTACACCTGAAGAAATAAAAGAGGTAGCTGTTAAATCAATACAAGAGGAATTAGAAGACAGGGTAAAGTTTTTTGAAAGCAAGAATCTTTTAGTTGAAAGGCAGAGAATCAAAGAAAGGACAATGCACGACATTGAAATGATACGTGAGATGGGTTTTTGTAAGGGGATTGAGAATTATTCAAGGCATTTTAGTCAAAGAAAGGAAGGACAGCCCTCTCCATGCTTGCTTGATTATTTCCCAGAGGATTTCTTAATGATAATTGATGAGTCTCATCAGACCATACCGCAGCTTCATGCAATGTATAACGGTGACAGGGCAAGGAAAAGGGCTTTGGTTGACTATGGCTTTAGACTGCCCTCTGCTTATGATAATAGGCCTCTTAAATTTGAAGAGGTATATGACAAGCTTAAACAGGTGATATATGTTTCTGCAACGCCGGGGGAATGGGAGGTTAGAGAAGCTCACGGTGAAGTTATACAGCAGATTATTAGGCCTACAGGCCTTCTAGATCCTTTAATAAATGTAAAGCCGGCATCAAACCAGGTTGAGGATGTATTGGAGGAAATAAGGGTCGAAACAGAAAAGAATAAAAGGGTTTTGGTAACCACTTTAACCAAAAGATTGGCAGAAGAGCTGACCAAATACTTAAATGAAATTAATGTTAAGGCAAAATACATTCATTCAGATGTGGATACAATTGAAAGAATACATATTATTAAGGATTTAAGGCTTGGTATCTTTGATGTATTGGTCGGAATAAATCTTCTAAGAGAAGGGCTTGACATACCCGAAGTATCTTTAGTTGCAATATTAGATGCAGACAAAGAAGGCTTTTTAAGAAGTGAAACAGCTCTTGTTCAGACATGTGGGCGTGTTGCCAGAAATGAAAAGGGAAGGGTAATTATGTATGCCGACAAAATTACCAAATCAATACAAAGAACAATAGACATCACAGAGAAAAGAAGAAAGGTCCAGGATGAATATAATAAGAAAAACAATATTGTCCCAACTTCTATATTTAGGAAAAACATAGAGAATTTAGAAGAGACATTTGGGCAGGCCCCAAAAGCGGAAAAAGAAGATGTAAAGCCGCTTTACATTGACCAATATGATGAAAAGCTAATAGATAAAAAGATCAAAGAATGTAAGAAAAAAATGCTTCAGGCCGCAAAAGAAACACGGTTTGAGGATGCAGCTCATTTTAGGGATCTAATGCATTATTATCAGAGCCTTCAAATAATTCATTAATCACATGAAAAAGAAAATAATCATAGACTGCCGCATGATTTCAAAATCAGGCATTGGCACGTATATAAAAAACATTATTCCATATTTAATTAAAGATAACAGGTTTGATTGTAAAATCATTTTACACACATCAGATGTAAAGCCGCTTTACATTTGCTCAGAAAGCATAATTGGCTTTACATCTTCAATATACTCAATAAGAGAACAATATGAGTTTTTAAGTAAGATTGAAAAGTGTGATATTTTTTGGTCTCCGCATTACAATGTTCCAATTTTTCCAATAAAAGCCAAGCAAAGAATAGTGACTATTCATGACATGAACCACATGAACTATTTTTTTTCATTAAAGTTGCGAGAAAAAATATATCTTAAAACGGTTCTAAAAAGATGTGTAAAGCTAAGCGATAAGATAATTACAGTATCAAGTTTTTCAAAGAGTGAAATATTAAAATATATGTCTGTAAAGCCAGACAAAATATCAGTTATTTATAACGGTGTAAAGCCAGGGAAAACATCCATCATTTATAATGATGTAAGGCCAGTTCAAAATGCTGGCTTTACAACAAGAATTAACACTTCAAATTTAATATCTGAGAGCAATGTAAAGCCAAGAAAAACACCCCTCGTTTATAGTGATGTAAAGCTAGAACAAAATACTGGCTTTACAACTAAAATTAATAAGCCTTATTTTCTTTTTGTGGGCAATGTAAAGCCACACAAAAACTTAAAAATGATTGTTCTGGCTTTTAAAAAATTAATAAAAACAAATGATTGTAAATTGGTTGTTATTGGGACTTATAATAACCTGAAAAATCATGATGAAAAGTCATTATTGTTAATAAATAATGACCCTTTATTGAAAAGGAATGTTATTTTTTTAGAAAACGTATCTGACTATGAATTAGAAGGATATTATAAAAATGCTCTGGCTTTACTTAATGTTTCATATTATGAGGGGTTTGGTCTTACTGGTATTGAAGCAATGAGTTTTAATACACCAGTGATAGCCTCGGATATTGAAGTATTTAAAGAGATATATTCTGATAATGTGATGTATGTTAATCCTTATTCATATAATGATATTTATAATGCAATGATGACAATATTTACCGATCCATTATTTAGACAAAAAATGATTGAAAAATCAAAAAATTTTGCTGAAAAATATTCATGGGAAACTTCAGCAAAAAAACACATGGAAATATTTGATGAAATCTGTTGTTATTCATGACTGGTTAATTAATATGGCGGGATCAGAAAGGGTCCTGGAAAACATATTGGAACTTTTCCCATCAGAAATATTTGTGCTTTTTAAAAGTAACAAAAATTCTGTCTTTAACAAATATGATATAAAGACATCATTCATTCAAAAAATCTTATTTAACAAGAATCATTACAGACATTATCTGCCATTATTCTTCTTGGGTATAAAATTGTTTAATTTATCCAAATATGAATTAATTATATCATCATCACATTGTGTGGCAAAAAGCATAAGAAAAAATAAAGATCAGATTCATATTTGTTACTGTCATACGCCCGTACGATATGCATGGGATTTAGAAAATAGTTATAAAAGAGAGATGAATTTTATTAAGAAAGGTATTTTTTCCTACTTTATGAGGTTTATGCGCAAATGGGATGTGAAAAATAATAATGTAGATTTTTTTATAGCTAACTCATTTTTTGTAAAAGATAGAATAGATAAGATTTATAATAGAAAAGCTAAAGTTATATATCCTCCTGTGAATACTGACTTTTTTTCATTAGATGAAAATAAAGATGATTATTATATAACCGCCTCCAGGATGGTGCCATATAAGAGAATGGATATAGTTATTGATGCATTTTCCAAAATGACAGAGAAAAAGCTGATAGTTATCGGAACTGGGCCTGAAGAAGAAAAGTTATTAAAAATGAAAAAAAATAATATGATTTTTATAAAAAACATATCAAATGAACAATTAAAAACCTTTTTACAGAAAGCAAAAGCCTTTGTTTTTGCGGGTATTGAGGATTTTGGGATATTGCCGATTGAAGCTATGAGCTGTGGAACTCCTGTAATTGCTTATAATAAAGGGGGACTCGTTGAGACTGTTATTGATAAAAAGACGGGAATTTTTTTTAATTATCAGAATGCAGAGAATTTAATGAATGCTGTTAAAAGCTTTGAGAACATGAAATTTGACTATAAAACTATTTCAGAGCATGCAAAAAAGTATTCAGTTCAAAGATTTAAAAATGAATTTTTTGATTTTGTTAAGGGGATAATAGATAGCAAATGAAAGTTATTATATTGGCAGGTGGTGCCGGTACAAGATTGTGGCCTTATTCTACAAAAGAATATCCAAAGCAGTTTTTAAAAATTAATGATGACCTTTCTTTATTACAAAGAACAATAGAAAGGGTTTATAATATTTCTTTTGTAGAGGAAATAGTTATTGTTACAAATGTTAAATATATAAAAATAGTTGAAAATCAAATAAAAGAACTAGATTCATTAAATAAGATTCATATTGTAGTTGAGCCTAATAGAAAAAACACATTTCCTGCTGTGTTATTATCTTTAAAATATATAGAAGAAAAACTAAAAGCAAAAACAAATGAAAAAATATTAATTATCCCTTCAGATCATTTTATTTCAGATAAGAATGAATTTTTTAAAGCTATTGAAAAAATATATGCATGCTTTGATGAAGATAAAATATATGCTTTAGGGAAGACTTACGATCATTTTAGCTATCACTATGGATATATTGAAAAGGGGCGTGAATACAAAAATAACTTTTTTAAGGTTGAAAAATTTATAGAAAAACCTAAAACCGAAAATGAATTAATAAAAAATAAAGAATATTACTGGAATTTAGGTATGTATTTTTTCTCAATTAATACCTTTTTACAGGAAGTAAAAAAACATTCACTTAATGATTTTAAGATTTTCGATAATTCATATAAAAAGGTTTTCAATAATTTTTCTTTCTTTACTGAAAAGTCTTTAGATGTTGCTATAATGGAAAAATCAAATAAGCTTTTATTTTTAAATGCACTGTTTAATTGGAAAGATGTTGGTACTATTGAAAGCGTTTCTGAAGCGTTATTAAATAGTAAAGAAGACAACATATTAAATCTTATTCATCGATAGAACATATTTTTTATTTGTTAATAGCATAGATGACAAAAACCAGTAATAGGCCATGGTTGGAATTAACAATATGGCACCATCAGATATAGCAATGATCAGATAAGTTATTAGTCCTGCTACAACACACTTATTAAAATTGTTAAGTTTCTTTTTTAAAATAAAAAGAAAAGGACATGTCATAGCAATAATAAAATTTATAAGACCAATCATTCCGAATTGGTCTAAAATGCTCAGATAAGTCATTTCTTCTAATCCTGTAAATGGTTTTAAGGGAAATATTGAAATGTCTTTTAAGTATGACAGCTGATCAAAGCGGCCTCCTAGGTCTTTATCAAAAATAAACTCATTTGAAAAATTAAAAATAGTTAGTAATGAGTAGATGGATAATGCAGATATGAATAAAAAAGTAATAAATTGAAAATAGTTTCTTCTGTTAACAAACAAATAATAAAGAAACAGTGATAATATTAAGCCAATCCAAATAGTTCTAGAGATAGTTAGAGTAAGAGAAATGATTATCAATGTCTTTTTTAAAAAACTTTTTTCCATATGCAAGTACAAGGGAAAAAGCATTAAAATGCATATTCCATAAAGGTTTCCATTGTTAAAAGTTGAAATTAATTTATAAACACTTCCTCTATCAATATGTTTTAAGTCTAACAAGTTATAATCGTTGAAATTGACAGTAAGAAAGGGGATTTGAATGAACTTATTAAAAATTATTCTATAGAAGAAAAGAAATATTCCAAATATTGCAATAATAAAAATAGAGTTTTTTAAAAGTTTTGAAAAATAATCTATGTTTAAAGTTTCTATGGTTTCAGAAAAGGCAATATAAAATATAAAAGGAAGAATTAGAAAGCTTACAATGAAAGATACAGTAAATTCAATTGAATCAATACCATTAATTAAAAAACTCAAAGCACTTACGAGTACAAATGGTAAAACAAGTAAAAAACTAAAAAGCCTTTTATGGTTAATGACTGTTTTTTTATTAAAAAAAAGAAATATGGAATAAATGCCCAATAATAAATATCCCCAAGTGATAGGAATATTAAATACTTTCATTCCGCCTTTAGGAAATATTAAAAGAAAACAAAAAAGCAAGAACACAAATATTTTATTTAAAGGCTTTTCTTTCATCAAAACAAGAATTACTTCTTAATATGTTTTGATATTACTCTTGCCAGCTGCATCATATCAATGGGTTCATTATTCCCAAAAACCTTTGCAAGTTTAGCATCGGGGACTATCAATCTTTTGTTTTTTGGATCTTGTAATTTATGCTTTTTAATATAGTCCCATAATTTTTTTGTAATATCGCCTCTCGAAATCTCTTCTTCACCCACTATTTCTTGCAGTTCTTTTGACACAGCAAAGGTTGCCTTGCGCCCTCCTTTTCTGAAGCCTGCTTTCTTTTGATAAGGAGTCTTATTATGGTGGGCGTCATATTTTTTTTCTAAATCATCGAGATTGTTAACAATAACATCACAATCGGGAAAATTAGAACATGAATAGAATATTTTATTAAAACGGGAACGTCTCATCATTATTTTTCCATCACATCCTATAGCTGGGCAGTTAGGCCTGTCTTCAGGATTCATAAGCTGCTCACCTTTTTTAGGTATAGATACAATGCCTTTACATTCCGGATATTTAGAACATCCCAAGAAAGCCCCATATCTTCCGTGTCTTATATTCATTGAAGCCCCGCATTTAGGACATTTTTGATCCCAATCAAAATGCTCGTCATAATCATCTTTAGAAAAGCTTTTCTCTTCTGAAGTAATTGTATAGTCACACTCAGGGTAACCTTCGCATCCATAGAAATATTTGTCCTGAGACCAAATTTTTAATAAATGTTTGCCGCATTTAGGACATATAATATCTGTTTTAACTTTTGGTACTACAGCTTCTTTTTCAGCCTTTTTAACCATAGGAATAAATTCATTCCAGAAAGCTTTAATAAGTGTTTTCCAGGATCTTTTTTTCTCAGCTATTAATTCTAGGTCATCTTCCATGGCGGCTGTAAAGCCAATATCCATTATAGGAGCAAAATTCTGTTCAAGCATTTGAACAATAATTTTTCCCAATTCTGTTGGCTTTAGTGCAGAACGTTCTTTTTGAGTATAATCCCTACTTTGTATTTTTCCCATTATGGAAGCATATGTAGAAGGTCTTCCTATTCCTGACTTTTCCAATTCTTTAACTAAGGATGCCTCAGTAAAGCGTGGAGGCGGTTTTGTAAATGATTGTGTTGATTGAACATGATCTAAAATAAGATCCTGTCCTTCTTTTAAATCGGGAAGTTTTCTTCCAACATCACTGTCGCCTTCTGTTTCTGAGTCAGTTTTTTCTTCATATACGGCCAAAAACCCAGAAAACTTAATGGTTGATCCGGTTGTTTTTAGAACCAAGTGATTATCTGTTACAATTTCTGCTGAGACAGTATCATATACAGCGGAGTTCATCTGTGAGGCAATAAATCTCTGCCATATCAATAAATATATTTTATATTGTTCTGTTGAGAGATGTTTTTTTACTGACTCAGGTGTGTTATCCATATTAGTTGGTCTTATGGCTTCGTGAGCTTCCTGTGCTGATTTTTTACTTGAGTAAATTTTTGGTTTTTCCGGCAGATATTTTTTTCCGTATTTTGATTCAATATGTTTTCTTGCAGCATTAACAGCTTCTGAAGCTACCTGCACAGAGTCTGTTCTCATATAGGTTATTAGACCCTCAAAACCATCTTCTCCCAAGTCAATACCTTCATATAGGTTTTGAGCTATTGTCATAGTTCTTCTTACTTGGAAATTATAATGTCTGCTTGCTTCTTGCTGAAGGGTAGATGTGATAAACGGAGGAACCGGATTCCTTTTTTTCTCTTTTTTTTCTACTTTAGTTAATGAATAATTTGCATTTTCTAATTTTTTATGAATTTCATCAGCTGTTTTTTTATTCGGAATCAAAAACAGATGCTCATCTTTCTTTTTTTCTTTGGCGATTCTTTTCCCGTCAACTGAATATAGATGGGCCTCAAAGGATTTTTCATTTTCATTTTGTTTTAGAAATGATGATAAGTTCCAGTATTCAATAGGAACAAATTTGTCTATTTCTTTTTCTCTTTCTACAACCAGCTTTAATGCTACTGATTGAACCCTGCCGGCGGAAGTTCCCTTTTTTCCCTTTCTAATTTTTTTCGTTAATATAGGAGATATTTTATATCCTACAATTCTATCCAGCAGCCTTCTTGCCTGTTGAGCGTCAACAAGAGCGTGATCTATATTTCTTGGGTTATTTATGCCGTCTAAAACTTCTTTTTTTGTGATAGAATAGAAAACAACGCGTTTAATAGGGGTTGATTTTGGGAGAATGGAAGAAATATGCCATGCAATAGCTTCTCCTTCTCTATCAGGATCGGGAGCGAGATATACGGTATCAACTTTTTTTGCTTCATTTTTTAATTTTTGAATAACTTCTTTTTTAGAGGGTAAGTTTACATATTTAGGTTCGAAGTCATTTTCTGTATCTATTCCAAATTCTTTTTCAGGAAGGTCCCGTATATGACCCACTGAAGAAGCCAGGGTAAAATTTTTCCCCAAAAACTTTTTTAATGTTTTCATTTTTGCTGGGGACTCAACAATTACTAAAATCTTTTTATCCATTAATATGCCTTATATCAGATCTACATCAAATAAATATTCTAATATATATATTTGATTGATTTAAATTCATTTTTTTTTATTGCTTTCATAAAAGATGCAATATTATGCCTAAGTTTGTATTATATTGGTTTTATTTATGAAAAGTGAAATTTTATGATTTCTGATTCTGAGCTGATAATTTTTAACAAGGAAGGCTTTATTGCCGGCCCTAAAGAAGATGCAAAAACTTTTTTAGAAAGGGTAAGCTTAACCAAGTGTTTTATAAATAATCCGAAAGATTTTTTTATTGATAATAAAAAATTTTATGTTTCTTTGAGAAACAAAATAAAAAAACCCATATGGAGCTGGACAAAAACTCACCTAAAACACTTATATGATTTTTCTCCGGAGTATTTTTTTGCCTTTTATCAAAATAAAAATTTAACTTCTTTTGAAGGAGCCGCCACGTGGCAGCTGTCAAAAGGGAATAAAAATTT
This sequence comes from uncultured bacterium, assembly GCA_964411685.1. Lineage (GTDB taxonomy): Bacteria > Chlamydiota > Chlamydiia > Chlamydiales > SM23-39 > CAYPMA01. The sequence goes on along the minus strand of CAYPMA010000005.1, from coordinate 2,306 downwards.
AAATATTCCAATATTGCAGGTAAGGGAAAATTTCAAAAAAAGAGGTGAGTATTTACGTATTTATCAATTAGATGAGATTCTTGCCCATGAGTCCGTTCATGCTTTGCGTATTGCATATAATGAGCCGCAATTTGAAGAAATTTTTGCATATTTAACATCTAATAGCTTCTTAAGAAGAATTTTTGGCGCTCTTATTAGATCTTCTTATGAAGGGATAGTTTTTTTTGCTTTGTTGATGTGTGGCCTTATGTTTCAGGTGGTATCATTTTATTATGACTCATTAACCCTTTTATTTTTATTATTTAGCATGCTTTCAATTGCTTGGGCATCAATAGGACTATTTAGATTGTTTAAAGCAAAGTGGATGCTAAGAAAGGCATATAAAAAAGTTTTCCCTCTTTTTTATGATAGAAATAAAACTTTTTCAGTATTAGTTCGCCTGACAGATGCCGAAATAAAAAAAATTTCAAAAGAAAAGTCTAAAAACGTTTTAAAATATTTTTATGACAATAAAGATAAGTCCATAAGAATAAGGCAAATTTATTATTCTTATTTTGAAAAAAGACAATCAATGTAATTTATTATAAAATGTCATATACTTAAGTTTTATGATTTTTTAAAGAGGTAAAAACATGTCAAAATTAATCGAGATAAGAGAAGAATCATTTAATTCAGACAATAAGAAAAAACTATTATGTCAGGAATTGGAAGAGGGAAATATTTTATTATTTCCAAATGAAATGATTGGTTTTGATAATGATATTTTTTCTTCTTTGAGAGATGTTAAAAATAATCAAAATTTAACTGCAGAGGGTTTAAAAAAATATTCAAAAAATGTATTGAGTTTTCTATCAAACCTTTTACATTGTTATGTAAATAATATTTCTTTGTCATATACGCGTTTTTTGCCTGCGCAAGCCACAAAAAATCATAAGATGGATAATTTGTTGAATATTGACCTTTTTAATAAAAGAGAGCTATTAGGGAACAGGGTGTTATGTTTTTGTACAAACATTGATCCTGAAAATACAATTAATTACATTACATCAGAAAATTTTGAAACTATTGTTAAAAAATATACTCAATCAAAGGATCTTATTATCCCATCAATAAGAACTACTTCTCTATATAAAAAAATAGAGAATAAAATGAAAAAGGCAATCAAATCAATTGGCATATCAGTAAATATTAATTCTCCATATGATAATTTTATGATGAAGCTTCATCATTTTTTAAAAAATAATGAACAATTTCAAAAAGAAGCTAAAAAAAACAAATGTGAGTTTTTACCAAACACATCATGGGTATTTTTTAGTGACGCCATAGCTCACTCAACTATTGAAGGACAAAATTTATTGCAGCAGAGCTTGGTTGTTTCAAAAGATGCATTGGTAAATCCTGAAAAATCACCACTTAGCGTTTTAGAAAGGCATACTAAAGAAGCTTTGGTTGAGCCGGAAAATATTTTGTTACAATAAATACTTTCTTTTTCTTTGTCCTGCAGTTGGAACTTTTAATTTTTTTCTGTATTTAGTAATAGTTCTTCTTTCACACTTAATTCCTTTTTTCTTCAGGATAGAAGATAATTCCTTATCTGAAAAAGGGGAGTCTTTTTTTTCTTCAGAAATATATTTCTGTAAAAAATTCATCACTGATTGTGAAGACACTACGTTGTTATCGTTTGTTTTCAAATGAGAATTAAATAGTTTTTTAAAACAGAAAATTCCTCTTTTTGAAGATATATATTTATTTGAAACAGCCCTTGCTACAGTTGATATGCTAATGTTTAAAGCTTTGGCTATTTCTTTTATGTTCATTGGAACAAGATCTTCTTTTCCTAAGAAAAATCCATTTTGTTTTTTTAAGATATATTTTGTGATGTTAAACAGTGTTTTTTTTCTGTTATCCAAACTATGAAGTAACCATTGGCCCTGATATATTTTTTCCTGCAAAAACTGTTTTTCATCTTGATCTGTTGATATTGAAAACAAATTAATATAATTTGGATGAATTATTACTTTTGGAAAGGGTGTTTCGTTAATATTGATAATCCATTTGTCTTCTTCATTGTTAATTATAACATCCGGAACTAGTGTCTGAGGCGTCTCATTTTTAAATAATAAAGAGGGTTTAAAATTTAGCTTTAATATTTCAATTAAGATTGATTTTTTAATAATCTCAAGAGGAAGTTTCAATTTTTTCTGCATTTCAGTTAACCTGCCATTTATTAATAGGTCGAAATGCTCTTTTACTATTTTGTAGGCCAATTTATTTTTTTTATCCTTATGCTCAAGCTGTATCAGTAA
>CAYPMA010000004.1:4795-25905 GCA_964411685.1 uncultured bacterium | reverse complement strand
GCATGAAAAACTTTCCAATAGTATAAAAGATATTATTAATGCATGTTTCCCAATCTCTATTAGAATATGATTCTTTTAGTAATGAATAGGTTTTTCTAATTCTTTTTAAAGTAAAGACTTCTCTTATTGTTTCAATTGTTCCAGGAAGCCAGCAGCATGGAATAAGAGGGTTCTGTGAAAAGTCTATCAGCATATTACGGTCTTGAGCTTCAACATCTACATGTGAATCTTCACTTGAAAGAAGTGATGATGGGTTAGGAGGTATTTGAACAATATCAGTAGAAGGTGGTTCAGCTCCTGCTGCTTCAGCAGCCTGCATAGCTGGTTGAGGTGGTACATTTACCGCCTGTATTGGTCTTTCAGCTGTAAAGGAAAAGATAGCTTTTACTCTATTAAAAGCTGTTGTAAATATTGTAGTAGGATGATTAGGTTCTTGTACATCGGTTAATATAGGCCTCGCGTCTTGAGAGTCATCATCATTATGAACATATGCTCTTGCTTCTCTTGCTTGGGATGGTGTATCAGCTCTTCCTATATGCGACATAGATTCTCTATATATAGTTTTTAAAATTGAAATAGGCATTTTATCATATAATTTAGTTTAGTTCATCATAAATATATTTTTAATGTATATAATTCAATTATAAACTATTCAATATAGCAAAAATGCATTAGATTAAAATTTTTATTTGATAAAGCCTGTTAGCAATAAAAATTATTATATAATTTCTAACAATTCAATGTCGAATGTCAAATCTTTTCCAGCTAAAGGATGGTTTGCATCGAAAGTTACATCATTTGGTGTAATGTCTTTTACTGTAACTAATAATGATGATCCGTCAGGCTGTTGTATTTGCAACATTTGTCCTACTTCTAATTGAAGATTTTCAGGGAGCTGAGTTTTCTCAACTTTTGAAATTAATTCATTTTGATATTGGCCGAAAGCTTCTTTGGCGGGAACAAAAATACTTTTCTTTTCGCCTGTATGCATGCCAAGAAGAGCTTGTTCAAATGCCGGAATAATATTGTCTTCACCAATTGTAATTTCCATTGGTTCAGGCTGAACAGAGGAGTCAAAAAGAACCTCATTATGAAATATAGCTTTATAATGTACTTTTATTTTGTCTCCTTTTTTAACTTCCTGCATTTTTATTTCCTCCTGCAAAATTTTATTATGGCCCTATATCTTCCGTTTAGTTTGTATATATGTATTTAGTCAACCATCTTTTTTATGAGATTGATTTTTATTCTTGATTTCTAAGATCATAAGATTAAAATTTTTTTATTGATTAATTAAAAAAAGGATATGAATTTCTATGCATAAAATGATAAAAATAACGCTTCTTTGTTCTTTCTTTGGATTTTTTGGATGTAATGTGCCAAGTAAAACCGCATTAGAAGGAGTAGGCGGACGTAATGCATATAATATTGCCGTTGAAAAAACAAATTCAGAAGAGATGTTATTAAATTTAGTGAGATTGAAATATTATGATGTGCCATATTTTTTAGGAGTCGGAAGTATTACAAACCAGTACACTTTAAAATCTAGCACCTCAGCAGGAATATCTATTCCTGGGTTTGACAATGACAATCCTTTTAAACTTAATGGAGATTTTTCTTGGCAAAATCAGCCAACAATTCAGTATGCTCCATTAGGAGGGCAAGCCTTTACTGAACAATTATTATTTCCAATAAGATTAACAACTATTCAGCAATTGATATATACAGGTTGGGATGTTCACAGAGTATTTAGATTAATGATTCAGGAATTTGATGATTTAAGGAATACAATTGAAGGTGGAAATATTGCTGATGCCACAGAGCCTCAATATGCGAAATTTTATAGGGCTACTGAATTATTAAGATACTTTCAGAGACAAGGTAAGTTGCAGGTAGGTATACAATTAGTACCATGTGAGACTAATCATGGAAATATTATTGAAGTGTTGCAAATAGCATTTCCTGCTAATGAAAAAAATTCCGAGGAATTAGCTAATTTATTATCTTCAGAGAAATTTAGTGATGATAAATACCTTATAAGATTAAGGCAGGGATTTGACAAAAGAGGCAGAATCGGTGTAATGTCACGTTCGTTATTATCTTGCATGTATTACCTTAGTTTAGGTGTTGATGTTCCTGAGTCAGATTATGCAGAAGGAAAAGTGATGAGCATTGAAGAATCACAAGAAGAACTTAAACAAGCTATGGAGCATGTATTTGATTTAATAAAAGTAAAAAGTTCAGCTTCACCGCCAAAAAATGCCTATATAAGAATAAAATATAGGAGTCACTGGTATTATATTGATGATACAGATTTGAATTCCAAACGAACATTTTTACTATTGATGCAGCTCTATCAGCTTCAGTCAAAAGAATCTACAACTAGTGCTCCAATATTATCATTACCATTAGGTTGATTTATGATTGCAATTGATTATTTAACAGTACTTGTAGCCGGACTAGTTGGCTTTATAATTTCTTATGTGTGGTTCTCATCTTTTTTATTCGGCCCTATAATTAAAAAGAAAATGAAGAACTCATATGCTAGGAAATGGCTTTCCTATATTTTTAATTTTATAGTGATTTTTGTCGTATCGTTGTTTTTAGCTTTAATGGAATCTTATTTGGGTGTTACTTCATTTTGGGATGGAGTAATATCTGGCGTTATTATTTGGATTGGTTTAGTAATGCCAATGCAGTTATTTTCTGTATTAAGCAAAAGAACAAAAAAAACATTTTTTATTATTGAAACTACTTTTTGGCTAATTTGTCTTATCGTAATGGGTGGTATACTAGCTGGATAATTTATTTTGGAGCAATCATGAAAATTCCTTTAAATCTTAAAAAAGTTTTAATAATTACTTCTTCTGGAGGAGGAGGTCTTAAACAGGTTGCTAAAGCAGTCCATCAAGAGGTTTTGGAAAAAAATCAGGAAGCGGAAATAAAAACAGTAGATATGTTGTTAGAAATAATGACAGGGTTTAAATGGGCCTCAAATTTTTATAATTGGACGCAGCGCTCAGGAAATGTTCTTCTGCAAGTTATATTTGTCAAGATGCAGTCAATGGCTGATATTGTGTTTTGGCCTCAATTGTTTTTTGGGACATTACGATTATTATTGAAGTATAATTTCGATATCGTATACGACACGCAGGTTGTTGGTATATCGGCTATTATAAAAGCTGTTAGGCTATATAATTTTATTAGAAAAAAAAATGCTTCTGTGCATAGGGTTGTTGTTGATATGCCTACAAAAAAATGTACTCATTTTTTTGCAAATGTTAAAAGGTTATCAAAAAAGGACAGGTCATATTTATCTTTAATAACAACTGATCCTCTTTTAGAAATTGGGGAGACAGAAGATCAATTTTGGAAAAAAAATTGTGGATTTTTGAAAAATGAAGTCATTTATGATGATTTTCCAATAAGAAAGAGTTTTAAAAAGTATTTCAATAAGGCAAAATGTTCTACAGACTTTGAAATATCAATTAGTGCAAAATCAGAATTTGAAAGGAGTTTTATTAAAAAGACTCTATTGTTATCACATGTAAATTTCAATGAAAAAAATAGAGATTTCTATTTTAACATAACTCCAATAGATAAACTAGCAGTTGTATTGCTTGGTTCACAGCCTGCAAATAAATCAACATATAATTATGTGAAATATTTTACTGAAATAGCTAAAAAAACACAAAATAATGAGAATCTTTATATATGTGTATTTTGTCATGAATACAATGAAGAAGAAAATACTCTATTTCATAAAATATATGATTTTATAAAAGAATATTCAAATTTCCCATCTAATATGAAAATCATACCAATGTCATTTCAGACAGAAGATGTAATATCGGCACTTTTCTATAGATGTGATGTGGCAATAACCAGATCCGGCGGATCAACAGCAATGGAGCTTATGAGCATTTCTCATGGAGAGAAATGGATACATTCAGAATTTAAAAAGAAAGTTACTAAGAATGTTACTTATAAAAAATTATTAAAAGGCATACCTTTTTGGGAAGCAGGCAGTGCTGAATACGTTAAGAAAAAATGCAATGGTAAAATAGTTACTCCTGAACTAATTTCTATATTATGGGAAGAAACTAATTTGGGTAATAATCGATTATAAATTCTATAAAACCACGCCAGTCTCTATTATCTGCGTATTTCTTAAGTTCCACATGAGGAACCTTAATGATTGCGCAGAAGTCAGGTAAAAACAACTGTAATTTTCCTTTAATGGACTCATTAGTAAGTGAAGGTGAAATGCCGTCAATAAAGTTAGTTCTTTTGAAATAATCACTCATTACCTCTCTCATGTACTTTCTCATATTAGGTGTAGTAAAAATGACTTCTAATAATGTTAGAGGATAAACATTTTCAATGTCTTTTCCAATTTGTTCCAAACGGGACTTGTGATTTACAAGAAGTGAAATTTTTCCATGTGTTCCCATAGTTGTGAACAAATCAATTATTTTCTCTCTCTCTTCTTGTGTACATTGAAGATCTTTATATTTTTTTGATTTATCAGGTTTAATTTTTATTATTCCTGCAATTGTCGGCTTTGAAAGAAAATATGAATAGGATGAGTTTTTTATACTCTTTACAAGGCATTGTATATATGAAGAATTCTGATGTTCACATTCATTATGTAAATCGCAGGGCGGCAAATCTAACATTTTAACTCCTTTTATTTATTAGGGATCAATCTATAATAATTTATTTAAAATTCCAGTCTAGCATTTTAATAAGATTTTCATGAAATTTTTCCAGTCACCCGATCTAGTTGGCTCATGTAAATTTCCTCTGGTTTCTTCTTGCAACCCTAGTTCATTGTAAAAAGCAACAAAATTAAGATACTTATTATTATTAGGATCTGAAGTAGGTAAAAATCTATAAGGATTATTTATTTTTACGTAATCATTTAATCTTTGAGATAAATTAACTATAAAAGTTTGCGACACTAATTTGAGATCAGCTATAGGAAATATTGGATGCAAAATGCTTTTTAAGCTTTTTTTAAGTTTTTTATCTTTTAGTATAGTTGCTAGAAATGCTAAAGGATGGATTGCATTCACGCTTTTTTCTAATTCAGCAAAAGAAGCTTCTAATTGTTGTTTTCTTTGTTCTAAAGATCCCGACTGTCTAATAAATTCTGATAGTAAACTATTTAATCTGGTAATTAGTTCTGTTATATCAGATCTTTGGTTATCAGTTACTTTTAAATTTTGTTCAACGAGGACATTAACTTTTGATATATGTAGTTCCCCTGGAGATTCTGCTGCGGCTGCTTCAGCTCCTTCTTGTTCTGCTTCATATGGAGGAGGATCACTAGGTAAGGGTGCAGGATTAACTGAGGTTGGAAATGGCGGTGGTGAACCTACTGAGGACATGATTTCTCCTTTTTATTAAATAATTATTAAATGAATTTTTTGAGAAATACTTTAAAGAAAGTTTTATTCTTTAACAATATATTTCATTTTTTTCTTATAAAAATTCATAAGCTACATATAATGGAAATCAGAAAATTTTTTAGGTGAAAAATGAGAGTATTTCAATTTGCAGGAAAAGTTTTTTTGTTATCTTTAACAATAGTTTTTCTATTGTCTTTTTCTAAAGGATGGCAGCTTATTACTGAAGGGTTTCGTTTGGATAAAATTGAAAGAGAATTAGAAGAAGAGGATGATAGAATTCCCTCAGAGGAGATAATTAATATCCTTGACCAGGATTTTTATTATTTTAGCAAGGGGTGTCAGGTTTATGTGTTTGAGAGCAAAGATAAAAAATATGTACTAAAGCTTTTGAGATATCATAAATATAATATTCCCTTTTGGACGAATCATATAAGTATGTTCTCGTGGGGAAAGAAGTATAGGGAATCAAGGCTTTCTCATAGAGAAAAAAGCTATGATATGACTATTGGAAGTTATAATATTGCAAATGACAAGTTATCTTATGAAACAGGATTGTTATATCTTCACCTAAAAAAAACAAATTGTTTGAAAAACAATATTAAACTAATAGATAGATTGGGAAGAGTAAGCACAATAGATTTGAATACACATGGTTTTATGATACAGAAAAAAGTAGGAAATCTAAAGTCATTAATTTTAGACCTTAAAAGGAAAGAAGATCATTCAAAATTGAATGATATAATGGATTCATTTTTAAAAATGATAATTTCAGTATATAAAAAAGGCGTTGTTATAAGAGACTATAATTGCCTTAAAAATGCAGGCTATGTTGATAATAGAGTTGTAGAAATGGATGTGGGAAGTCTTTATCCGTCTGAGACCGATTTAAATATTAAGTCGGAATTTGAATATGAACTAAGAAATTTTGTGAAGCATTTTAGGAAGTGGTCTTCGAAACGTTATAGAAACATTTTGCCAATATTTGATAAAAAGGTAGATGAGATAATTAATAATTACGATGATATTTGGAATGATGTCGATGATAAAGAAACTTGCAGCAATTAGTGTTTTTTTGTTCTTAATTATATGTATTGTAAAATTTCATTATTTTACAACAGATGGTTTTAGGCTTCAAAAAATCGTTTTTTCAACCCCTGCTAAGAATAATAGTGCAGATCATCAATATTCTGATAATTTTAATGAAATAATAGATCAAAAATTTCATTATTTGGGTAAGGGCCGGCAGGTATATGTATTTGTTAGTGATGACAATCAGTATGTTATAAAATTTGCAAGAGACAATAAATACAAATATCCGCTTTGGGCCAGATGTTTTTCATTCTTTAATATTCTTTCATTAAACCAAATGAAGGTTCTAGAAGAGAAGAAAGAACGTTTAAATAGAGCGCTTGAAAGCTATAAGATAGCTTATGATGAATTAAAAGATGACACTCAATTAATATTTGCCAATTTAGATAAAAAGAAGAAAATTAATAAAAATATTGTTTTATATGATAAGGCAAAAAGGAAATTTAAAATAAATTTGAATGAAGCAATATTTTGTGTTCAAAAAAAAGCAATACCAATTAAGGAATATTTATCTGATTTGTTGATGCAAAAGGATATTGAAGAAGCAAAGTATGTTATAAATGGTGTAATTGAAAATGTAATTTCTAGAATGAATAAGAATATATTGAATAGGGACTTTTCCAATATTTTGACTAATTACGGCTACGATAATAACAAGTTTTTTGAGATGGATGTTGGTAGTTTTTATAAAGAGAAGTATGATCTTTCAGTTGATAGAATTAATAGTGAGTTGGATGGGTTTACATTCCCTTTAAGAATGTTTTTGGTTAATAACTACTCTGATTTAGTTGAGTATTTTGATAATGTATTAAATGAGAAGAAGATAAATAGATGAAAAGAGCATTATATGTATTAATAATTGGTTCTATAGTTTCAATACTGTCTTATGTTTTAGTGTATGTAAGGACAGATGGGTTTAATATCTCTGCTATTTCAGGAAATATTAGTTATGATAAAAACTGGAACATTACTTTGAATGATAGTGAATTTGATAATGTTTTGAATATTTTAGATCAGGAATTTTACTATTATGAAAGGGGAAGGCAAAATTTTGTTTTTAAGAGTGAAGACGGAAATTACGTTCTAAAACTTATCAATCATGATAGATTTAGATATCCTTTGCTTTTTTATAAAATTCCTTTGCCTGGAGTTTTTGATAAGATAAGAAATGTTAAGATCCAAAAAAAAGAAAAAAGGCCTAAAGCTTTTTTTGAAAGCTATTTAATGGCTTTTGATAAGATGAAAGATGAAACGGGACTTCTTTATGTGCATTTAAATTATTCAGATAATTTAAATAAATCTATTACAATTTATGATAAATTGGGACAGCCTCATGAATTACAATTGAATAACACACGCTTTCTTTTACAAAAAAAAGGAAAATTAATTTTCCCGTATCTTCAGAAATTGCATAGAACAAAAAAAGAAAAGGGTTTAAAGGAAGGTATAGATTTATTTTTGGACCTTCTTGTCAAGAGGTGTAACAGGTGTATTGCTGATGATGATTTAAATGTTAAGTACAACATTGGATTTGTAGATAATAAAGCAATATTTTTTGATGTTGGCAAATGGTATGCTGATCATGATCTTAGAGATCCTAATAGTTTTAAAAAAGAGATGGTGAAATCTACAAAATTTTTTAGAAGGTGGATAAAAAGTAATTATCCTCAAATGAAAACATATTTGGATAATGAAATAAAAAAAAGAGTGGAATTAAATTTTATTAGCTATAACTCATCTTCTGTTGAATTTCAAAGGTAGTTCGGACACTTTTTTATGCTCGGCAAGCTTTTTATGATTTTTCTTAGTAATTATAGAATATAAATTAGAAAATGGCACGGCTGTGAGTCCATGTAGAAAAATGCTTAAAAATACGGTTATTGTAGTTATTAAAAATATTTCATTTCTATGTAATATAAATGTGTTTTCTAAAGTCATTAATCCAAAAACAATTGAGGCTACTCCTCTTGGGCCAAACCATCCAAGATATAATTTACTTTCGAATTTAAGATTAAGCCCTATAAGACTTATAAAAACAGGTATTATCCTTATCACAGTTAAGCTTAAAATTGCGTAACTTATTATTTTCCAAGTTATTAGATCAAATGCCGGAAGAATTATTACTGCTCCAAATAAGAAAAATAATATTAAGGAAATAATTTGCCCCTCTGCCTGAGCAAAATTATGTATTGGAATAGCTATTTTCCTTGAGGTATTTCCTATAGTTATTCCAGCAATAAAGGCTGCAATAAATCCATTGCCTCCAATTAAAACAGATAGTGAAAATGATAATAGAGCTAAAGCTATTGTAGATATCTTAGAAAATGTTGTGTTCATCCATTTCTTATTTACTGCATGAGTGTAAATTTTTCCTCCAATAGCTCCTACAAAGTATCCGATAAAGGCGCCAAAGATTAGTTGTTGTAAAATTATAATGATCCAATTTTTCCCATTTACATTATCTAAAACACTTGAAAGAGCAAAAAAAATAGTAAGTATTGGCAATACCAGTCCGTCATTTAATCCGCTTTCAATATTTAATGCCTGTCTTATCCTGTTTGGGACGTTAGGCGAAGATATCACAACATATCCTAAAGCTGCATCAGTAGGTGACAATATTATAGATAAAATAGCTGCTTCCCAAATTAATAATATATCAAACATCCACCATGCTATTATGCATCCAAATACTATCATAATAGGAAGGCTTATAAATAATAATCTTATAGGAATATTGTGATCTTTTATTATTGTTGAAAAATGAATCCTTGAAGCATCAGTAAATAGAATTATAACAAGAGTTAATTCAGCAATTATTTTTAATAATGAGTGTTCTACTGAAATATTTATAAAATTTAAGGATTTTAATCCAAAAATCAATCCAAAAATAACAAAGAACATAGGTGCTGTAATAATACTCTTTTCAAATTTATTTGAGAAAATTGAAAAAATTATAAATATTAGTGATATAATAAAAAAATTAATTGTTTCCACGTGATTCCTTTAAAATTTTAATAATTGTTTCGTCATTAACTTGTTCAAATTTTTCATAAAATTGGCTTATAGCAGAAAAAAATTGTGGAGTATCAATACATATAATTTCATCTGCTTCTTTTTTTATCGTGTTATAAGCTTCTTGTGATGATACAGGAGCGGCTACAATGATTTTATTTACTTTCAGTGTTTTCAAGTATTGTACGCAAGCCATTATAGTTAATCCGGTAGCTATTCCGTCGTCTATTAAGATGACTTCCATTCCTTTGATATTTAAATAATTAGAGGGCAATTGATATAGTTGTTTTCTTTTTTCAATAACGGTTTTTTCTTTTTCTATTACTTTTTGTATATAATCTTCTGATATGTTCAATTCATCGATAACTTCTTCATTAAGCGTTACTTTTTTTTCAACTAGTGCTCCTATAGCAAATTCAGGATTGTGAGGAGCTCCAATTTTTCTGGGAAGTATTACTTTTAATGGAATACTTAATTCTTTTGAAATTTCATAAGCCGTTACAACCCCGCCTCTTGCAAGTCCCAAGATAAGCATATCTTTATGATTTTTGTATTGTTTAAGTTTTTTAGATAATTGTTTTGCAGCGTCAATTCTGTCTTTAAAATAAGGAAAATCCATATTTTTGCTTATTTGTTATTTCATTTTTATTAAAGGCGACATAATTAATTTATTCAATTTTTTTCTTTGCTTTCATGTTATAATTTTGTAAAAAGGGAAATAACAATTAATGACATGATAATAATGAGAATTTTTTTTTTAAGAATCGTTCAGGCGTTATTTTATTCTTCGAAAAGTTTTACAAAGAATAAAAGTTCTTATAAGGCTGGAAGCCTAACTTTTTATTCTGTGATGGCGATAATTCCATTTTTTGCTCTTTGCTTCAGCGTTGCCAAATGGATAGGGCTGCAAGTCCCTTTAGAAAAGGGGCTTATTGAAAGTTTAAAGGACCAAAAAGATATTGTAATGAGGCTTTTGCCTATAATAAATAATGCAATAGAACAAACAAAAGGCGGTATTTTAGCTGCTATAAGTATAATATTTTTCTTGTGGAGCGTCTCAAAGCTTCTTTTCCATATTGAAGATGCTTTTAATCAGACATGGCATGTAGAAGGAAAAATAAAATGGCGGACAAAAATTGGACGTTACATATTAATAGCCTTAATTGTTCCTGTCTTTTTAATCTTTACAGGCGTTTTACAGGTTATTAGTTTTGATTATATTAAAATAACTGTTTTTTCATTCATTTTTGAGGCTCTGGCTTTTGTAATGCCATACGTTTTGTCATGGCTGTTATTTTTAGTAGTATATTATTTAATTCCAAGAACTAAGATTCCTTTTCTTTCTGCATTGATCAGTTCATTTATTGCTGGTATTACTTTCCAAATTGTTCAAGCGGGTTATTTAATTTTCCAGGCAAATGCGATAAGGTATGGAGCAATATATGGAAGTTTTGCTGCATTTCCATTGTTTTTGATATGGATACAATTGAGTTGGCTTATTGTTTTATGGGGAGCAGAGATATGTTTTTGCTATCAGAATATTGAATACTGTAAAATTGAAAAGAAATGGCTTAATATTTCTCACAAGGATCAGATAGTTTTATTATTATGGGTCGTGAAACTGAATATGGAATTTCAGAAGGAAAATAGTGAGGCGATGACTATTAAAGAGATGTCTTATAAAAGTAAAATTCCATTATTTCCATTAAAGAAACTAATATCATTTTTATTGAGCTGTAAGCTAATAAAAGAAGTTAAAATTAAAAATAATACGAAGGGTTATTTAGTAATTTCTAAGGTATTGTCATATAAAATAATGGATTTAGTTAATATTTTGGAATCACACGGAAAGAAAAATGTAATATGGGTTAAGTCAAATAAATATGTGCTTATACAGAGAAATCTTAAAAAATTTTATAATATAATAAAAAAATCATCAGAAAATGTTTTATTAAAAAACATAGGATGTAAAAAGTAGTGTTAATAAAATATGAGTATAAAAAAGAAATCTAAAGAGTTTTCTTCGTTCTTAGGAAGATTATTATTATCAATATTCGGCTTTTTAAAAGTTCAATGGAAAAATCATAAGTCAATAAACAATAAGCCGGTTTTATTGATACATGGTTATTTAAATTCAAAGATTGTATGGGTATATCATGGCAGCAATCTAAAAAAAGCAAAGATAGGGCCAATATATACTATGAATTTAGGATGGCCTTTTTCTTCAATAGAGGCATATTCAAAAAAATTGAAAAAAAAGGTTAAACAGATACGAAAAGAGAACAATAACAACAAAGTTATGCTGGTTGGCCATTCTATGGGAGGTCTTGTTTGTTCGTATTATTCATTATTTGATGATAAGGATAATTCTGTATCAAAAATAATATCCATTGCATCTCCGTATAAGGGAACTCCAAATGCCAGAATAGGAATGGGAAAATGTGCTAAAGAAATGGTTCCTGGATCCAAATTTTTAAATAAACTGACTAAAAGAATAATAAAAGAGAAAAATATTGATTTTTACTATATTGCTGCAATGCATGATCATATTGTATTTCCTGTAGATACTTCAATATTATCGCAAAAAAGGTCATATATTATTGAAAATGCAGGCCATGCATCTTTATTGTTTTCAAAAAAAGCAAATAATAAATTAAAGAAATGGCTTCTAAATAATTAATTTTTTTTATTTATTATTAATTATTTTTTGTTATTCTCCATTTTAAGGTGGAAATAATGAAAAAAGTATTTATAGCATTATTTATATCATTAGCATTAATTGTTTTAATAATTCCTATAGTATCAACAAAGTCAAAAGATGTTGAAGATGATTCAATTAAAATAGTTATGGTAGGCAATTCATATAGGAATAATGATATATCAATGAATATTGTTTACCCTGTAAATGAAGAGCTTTTGCCTCTTCGCGAAACATGTATAACTGTAAGGCTTAGGAATTTCCAGTTAGGTAAAAAAAATGAAAATAAAAGATCTTTGGAAATTTCTAATTCTCTTCAGGGACAGAGTCTTCATGTATTTGTTGATCACTATCCATATTTTAATTTTACAGGCCCATGCAATAAATCTTACGATGAAGAATATTGGGATGAACAATGTAAAATAACAATTCCTTTTCGCCTAAAAAGGGGAGTTCATGTGGTTCGTATTCTTCCATGTATGTCATATGGCGAAAGTGTAAAAAGCAGGGGGGCTTATGATGCATGTGTTTTTTATATTAAAGATAAAGATAGCTCAATAACTTATGATCTTCATAACCCATATTTAACTTTTAATGAACCTAGCAGTAACTTTATTTATCAGGATAATCAGCCAATACTTTTAGATTTTATAGTTTCCAATTGCTTTCTTTCTGAGAGTGACTATAAAATACTAGTTACTATAGATGAAGAATATCAAAAAATATTAACAAAAGTCAGTTCTTATTATATATACGGCCTTAAGTCAGGCCCTCATAATATTAGATTGCAGCTGATAGATAAAAATAATAAGCAGGTTAAAGGCTTTTTTAGCGAAGAATCGAAAAATATAACAATACAATGACAAATATTGATAACTATGGGAAATGGTTCGTTTTGACAATAGTAATATTATTGTCGGGGCTTGTATTTCTGGATCAGACTATTTTACCTGTTGCTCTTCCCACGATACAATATCAGTTTGCATCCTCTGAAGTACAGCTTCAGTGGATGGTAAACAGTTATTTGTTGACATTGGCTATATTAGCTTTAGGCGGTGGAAGAATAGCTGATATATATGGGTATAAGAGGGTTTTATTAATTGGTATAATTATTTTTATATTTGGGTCTTTAATATGCGGTTTTAGCTTTAGCAGCTATTCTTTGATATTTGGAAGGGTAGTCCTAGGTATAGGAGGCGCTTTTCTTTTGCCTGCTTCCTTACCGATTTTGTTCTCTGTATTTCCCAAAGAAAAGCATGGAATGGCTATGGGCCTTCAGGTTAGCATTGGATCATTATTTATGGTGTTAGGGCCATTTATTAGCGGTATTTTTACTCAATACCTATCATGGAAATATGGGTTTTTAATAAACATACCCATTTGTCTTATTGCATTAATACTTACTATCATATTCGTTCCAAACTTTGAAAAAAATAACGATAAAATTGACTATTTAGGTTTTTTATCTTATAGCATAGCAATATTTTCTTTGGCCTATGCTTTTATGCAGGCCAGTAAATATGGATTGTTTTCTTATAAAATACTTATATTAATCTTAACGGGCATAGTATTTTTATTTTTATTATATTATTCCGAGAAAAGATCAAAGAGATCATTTATAGATTTTTCCATTTTTAAAAATAAAGAATTTGTTGTAAGCGTTATTAATATTTTTTGTATGGGATTTGCTTTAATGATAACTGTATATTGGTCAATATATATGCAAAAAATAATGGGATTTTCTGCATTTAATGCGGGCTCTTATAATATGATTGGGAGTATCCCTATATTATTTATGGCTTCAATATCGGGACATTTATATGACAGATTTGGATTTAGAGTTCCAGTAACTATCGGTCAATTTGTTTTATTATTGTCTTTTATATGGATAGTCTTTTTGCTTCCATACAATAACATTTATCTAGTTATAGTTGGGTTTTTCCTTATGACGGCAGGATTTACTATGGTAATATCTTCTTCGTTTACTAAGGGAATAACATCGGTTTTGCCTAGCAAGAAAGGTATCGCAAATGGAGTATTAACTACTTTTAGATCTTTGGGCCCTGTTTTTGGCGTCGCCATACTTGGATCTGTATTCTCAAATTTTCAGTATTATTTGTTTTCAAAGGAATTATTGCATAATGATAACACAAAACATCTAGATCCAATGTCATTTGAAGGGTTTTTAGCTAAAACGGATAAATCAATGCAGGCTTTTAATGAGTTATCACATAGTGTTCAAAAGTATGTTATTGATAATTTAATGTCATCTTCTATGAAAGCATTTATTGCTGCAAATATATTATTAGTGGTTCTTGTATTTATTTCTTTTATAATGACAAGGAAATTAAAAAATAGTAATTAATCTATACTTTCAGCCCATTCTTCCATTGTTTTATTTATAAGATCTATAAATTTATCATTCTTATTTTTGCAATATGGTTTAAAGATTATTCCAAATGATGAAACGTCTTCATAGTCAAACGAAACGGTTGAAATATCAAAAGATGGAATTTTCAATGATTGTATCAACGAAATAATTTTTTCTTTAAAACTTGAGAAATTAGAGGCTATAAAAATAATTAAATATTTTTGATTGTTTTTTAATTTTATTACATATTTTTCATTTAATTCGTTTTCTATTGTATTAATCAATAAATTAAATAATGTTGTTATGGTGATAGCAGGGATAATGCTTTGCATGACTGCAGGTTTTAAAGAATAGAAGAAGTCTTCAAGTAAATTCTCTTTTGTTGTTTCAATGTTTTCAAAAAGATTTTTAATGTTATTTAGTGATTGAGTTTGTTTTGATATCATTCCTCCATTAAAATCTCTAAAATCACCAATTACATTTGATAATTCTTTAACTATTTCTTCTCTTGCTTTATGTAAGTTTAATGAATGGTCAGCTCTAAAAAATGAGGATTTCTTTAAAGATATTTTAAAGACATTTGATTCTTTAATATATTTACTTTTTAAAAGTCCTATCGATTTTACATCTTCAGGCAAATATTTTAAAAGTGTTTGGGAGTATTTAAAGAGATTGCTTATTGAAGGCGTGTTTTTTTTGATTAATCTTACTAAAATTACTAAGAAATAAATTTCTTTGTTAGTCTGTTTTTCAAAAGAGAGAATAACCTGAGGTATGTCTTTCACATATTTTAATTGTTTACTTAACAAGATGATATTTCTTATTATCTCCTCTTCATTTCTAGGTATGAAAATATTGTGAATTACATTTTCAATATTATATAAAATTGATTTTGGAAGTTTTGTTTTCAAAGTTTTTATTTCATCTGCTGAAAACCTTTCTTTTTCAATTTCAATATAAAAAGATCTTATTTTGTCATCCCTTCTATCTAATATAAAAGAATTTTCTACAAAAGTTACATTGGAAATGCATGATGATATAGCTTTAATTGCATTGAATTTTTCAAATCTTTGCATTTCTTGTGAAAAATTAAAACAGGCCAATATCCCTAAAACATGATTGTTAGTTGATTCAAGTTGTGATTTTAAAAGCTTAATATTAATTTTTGTCTGAGGATAATTATTAATAAGAGACTTTTTGAAAATGTATTGAAAAGCGATAATTCTGCTAATGTGCTTTGAATGCCTGAGCATTGTAAACTTCCCTCTATATAGAAGGCTTATGTGGTAAATGTTTTCAAAAATATTTCTATCAAATGTATTGGGATGTCTATTCATTAAAAAAGCTAAATTTTCTTTGATCTGAGATAACTTTTTTTCTTTTGACAGCTTGCTGATCATTCCTCTCATTTCGTTATAAGTGTTAGGATGAACATCATTTTTAGAAATTAAAGATGAAATGTTTTCATGAAGTATTGCAGACTTTTCATCATTAGATAAATTTCTCATGGATATAATATTTCTTGCATGATAGACAGCTAAAATATTTAATCTTATTTCCTTTGATAGCATCAACAAGTTGTTTTTTACTGTCTCAAGATCATATTTTTCAGGTATTGTAATAACAAATTCCATTAAAAATAAGTGTTGAGAAGGATCTTTTTCAAAGTAAAATGATAGTAGTCTATGACTTGGCATGTTAAGTATTTTTCCAGGGATTAGCCATTTGCTTATCATATCAGGAATGAATCTTCCAGTTCCCTGAGTATTTTTACCATTTCCAATCACTATTAACTGGAATGAAGAAAAATCATTGTCAATTTCAGGATATAAAATTATAGGGAGTGATTTATACAATTTGTTAAGAGTAAGTCCAATATTTTTATCAAACAATTCATCAAAAGAAATGTTTAATTCTTTTTCCATAACAGATTGTAATAATTGTTCTATTGATCTGATATATATATCAAAGCTTTTTTCATTTAGTGAGTTACATTTAAATATTGGAATTATTTTAAGTGCATTATTATATTTATGCTCTTTTAGTAGTGCGGTTGATTTAAATTCAGGTGAATTAATTTCGTGGTAAGTCATTCATTGCTCCATTGTTGAGAAAATTCTACTTCATCAAAATGCAAGTCTCCAACAGATCCTATAAAAGCATTTTTTAAATGCGGTTGTATTAATGTTGCATAAGTATAATGGTATATTGGAGCTATAGGCATTTCTTCTATAAATAATTCTTCTGCTTCTTCAATTATTTGTTTTCGAAGTTTAGTATCTTTTGTTTTACTAATATTATTTAGAAGGTCAATAAAATCATTATTTTCCCATGAAGAATAATTTTTTGAATGCATCTTATATTTAAACCTTTCAAAAATATTCATTGGGTCATTGTATTGAACTATTAATAAAGCTAAAGCAAATTGAAAATTATGTTTGTGAAGATTGTCCAAAAATATTTTTTTTTCAGTCTGTTCTAACTTAATCTTAATATTAAATGCATTTTCCCATGTTTTTTGAATAGCTTCAGCTATTTTTTTTTCTAGGAAAATAGAGCTATATGAAAATTTAAAATTAATATTATTTTTATCTACGTTTAATTCTTCTAAGGCTTTATTAAAATATTGTCTTGCTTTTTCTAAATCGTTATCACAAATAAGGACTTTATTTTCATTATTCATTAAAACTGGAGGAATACATCTTGTAGCGATAGGCTCATTTAATTGGGTTACATTTTTTACTATTGATAATCTGTTTATGGCATATGAAAAAGCTTTTCTCATATTCTTATTATTAAAAGGAAAGACTTCTGTGTTAAAAGTGCAAAATCTTAGGCCTCCAACGGAAGTGAGGAATAATTCTTTCCTTTTTAATATTTCAGGGATTGTGTCAATTGGAAGGGAATGCAAAGGAGATCCAAACCAATCTAGCTCTTTATTATCAAACATCTGAAGCGCAGTCATTTCGTTATCTATTACATTAACTTCTATCTGATTGATTTTTACTCTGTTTTTATCCCAAAAGTTTGAATTTTTCTCTATTATGATCTGTTTGTTTGGATGCCATTCTTTTAATTTATATGGACCGCTGCATACAAAATTCTTTGTATTGTCATAAGCCCAATCAGGATCTTTTTCGTCTATATGTGATGGTATAGGAAAAAAAGTGCAAAATGAAATTAATGAAAGAAAATAAGGGGTTGGATTCTCAAGCTCTATTTTTAATGTTTTATTATCAATGGCATTAATTTTAACTTCTTCTAAAGATAATTCTCTTTTAGCAGCCTTTTCAGCATTTTTAATACAGTATAAAAGTTGAGAGCATAATGATGGAAATGATGGATCAATAATATTTTTCCAAGACTTCTCAAAGTCATATGCCGTAATGGGAACTCCGTCAGACCAATAAGCATCTTTTAGAAAAAAAACATAAGTTTTTTTATCTTTTGAAACAGTGTATGACTTTGCTAAAGCCATTTCAATTTTTCCATTCAGTCTTAGTTCTGTCAATCCTTGAAATAACAAGAATGAAAACATTGAAGAAACCAAATCTCCGCTTTTTCTAGTGTCCAAGTTGGCAGGATCTGAAGGAATTGATATTTTGAAATTTTTATTATTATTAGGTTTTTGACACGATAAAAATGAAATAAAAATCAAAAAAAATAATAAAAACTTTTTCATTTTTTTGCCTTAAAAAAAATTAAAAGAAACTGGCAGAATTTTTAAATTTTTACAAAGATATGGCTATAAAAGATTTCTCTCAAGCATTTTTTTATTTGCCTGAGAGAATTTTTAAGTGATTATTAAGATTTTTTCTTAATTTGAATTTTTTTAGGATGATATTCTTTCTTTTTATGAAATACTATTTTCATTATTCCATTTTCATAAAAAGCTTCTGGTTCTTGTGATTCATCAACATTGCCAGGCAAGGCTACTCTATAGGCGAAGGAATTAGCAGCTTTTCTGTAGTATTTATGTTTTTTACCTGACTCTTCTTCTTCTTTTTCTCCTTTTATCCATAATGTTCCTTTATCGAATGTTATATCAATGTGTTCATGTGAAAGACCAGGAAGAGCTGCTTCTACGTAGACCATATTTTCATCTTCATATACTGAAAGGCCTGATTCCTCCATAGGAAAAGACCATTCATCTTCAAGCTCATCCCAAAAATATGGAAAATGCATTGGGTGAAAAAAATGTTTAGGTAATTTTTTATGATTCATTATATCCTCTATATTTACTTATATTATTTAAGATATAATAAATTAATATTTAATAAAAATTATTTTTTTTCGTTATTAGTCTCTTCAATCTGTTGTTCTTCTTTATGTTCTTGCGGTTGTTCATTTTCTTTTATTGTTTCAGTGTGATGATTTAACTGCTGTCCTACTGGTGTTGTCTTAGGGACATTTACATATGATGTTTTTGCTTCAGCAGGTACAGGTGCTTTTTTTATTACTCTTAAAAGTATGTACACTGATGTTAATAATGAAACTCCGGCCATAAAAAAATAAAGACCATTAGGTCCTACAATGTCCATAATATAGGCTGCAAGGATTGGGCCTATTATTGCGCCTATTCCGTATGCAACATATAAAGCTCCTGTCGCTGATACAAGATCATCACTGTCAAGCATGTCAATAGTATGTGTTATTGAAAGAGGGTATATTGTAAAGCTTACTCCTCCGAAAATGCATGTAAATATTAGTAGATATGTCATAGATTGAAATGAAGACCAAATGATTAACAGGCAAAACACAGCTACTAAAAAGCTTATTGCAGATAAAACTTTTCTTCTGTCAACATAGTCTGAAAGGTGTCCTACAGGCCATTGTAATATTAAGCCGCTGAAGATTGTAAATCCCATTATTTCTGCAACACCTTTAATGTTTATTCCCATGTCTTGCACAAAAACTGGATTAAGACCATAGAATGATCCTAATACTGCTCCGGAACTTAAAGATCCAATTACTCCCACAGGAGAAGATTTAATTAATTTAAATAGGTTTACGTAAGGTTTTTTCTCCATGGAAGGAGCTGTTACTCTTGTAATACATACAGGCACGAGTGCAATAGCTATCAGTAATATTGTTATTGAAAAAGGTGTAAAAGTTTTTGGGTCCGTTGGTTCTAATAAAAATTGTCCTGCTGCAAGGCCTCCATAAAAAGCAATCATGTGAATAGATAGAATTCTTCCTCTTGTTTTTAGAGTGCTTTTAACTAATAACCAGCTTTCTATAGTAATATATAATCCTGCAGTAAGGTAACCGTTGAAAAACCGTAAAATTATCCAGCTTATTGGCGTAGGGTACATGCCTTGAAGCATAATTGTAGCTATTACCAAAGAGCCTAATGCAGCAAAAGCTCTAATATGGCCTACTCTTTCAATAATTTTATGAATCATCATTGATCCTAATACTAATCCTGCAAAGAACGCGGATGTAACGTATCCTATAACCGAAGGGTCATGACCATCTAATTTTAATCTTACTGAAACGAAAGTCATAAATAGGCCGCCTCCAATTACTAGAAGTATTAGGCTGGTTATTGGCGCCATTATGGATTTGATTAATTTAATCATAATTAATAGATTCTTTTTTATGCCTTTATTTCCATGTATTACAAATTAATAAAATCTCTTCAAGAAAGAAATCGATGATCATACAAAAAGTGGCATTATTGGGGTTAATAACATTGTTATTTGATGTGAATAAATGGCAGCTGTAATTAGTGGACCGAATATAATTACTATAGGTATAGAAAAGCAAAAAATATAGTAGACTATAGATTTTACTTTTTCAGTTGCTTTTTGCATCTTAGTTAATTTTTTGGAATCTGGATTAGAAGTTTTTGCTGCTTTAACTCTACTAATAAGTGAACTGTGTTGTCTTTGTATGTCTGTAATATGGTTGATAGATTCATCAGTTTGTTGAAAAGAGTCCATAACAGCAGATGCTTCTTCTTCAGGTTCGGGATCAGTCCCAATTTCTGTTGTCGCATTTGTAAAGTCAGCTTGAGCTTCTGCATCTTCTCTTGTATTTTCATCTGTTTGTTGTAAGGCGTCCATAGTAGCATGTTCATCGGGATCAGTACCAATCTCTCTTGTCTTTGTTGTAATATCTACTTGAGCTTCTGCGTCTTCTAAAGCAAGAGCATCAGTTTGCTGAAAAGTGTTTGTTGCAACAGGAACATGAGGATCAGTGCCAACTTCTGCTATTTCAGTTATAAATACAGCTTGAGCAGTTGCATCTGCTTGTGCGGAAGGATCATCAGTTTGCTGAAAAGTGTTTGTTGAAACACGTACATCAGGATCAGTACCAATCTCTGCTGTTTCAGTCGTAATATCATATTGAGCGGCTGCATCTGCCTGCGTGTAAGGATCATCAGTTTGCTGAAAAGTGTTTGTTGCAACAGGCACATCAGGATCAGTACCAATCTCTGCTGTTTCAGTCGTAATATCATATTGAGCAGCTGCATCTGCCTGCGTGTAAGGATCATCAGTTTGCTGAAAAGTGTTTGTTGCAA
>CAYPMA010000004.1:0-4695 GCA_964411685.1 uncultured bacterium | reverse complement strand
CAGGCACATCAGGATCAGTACCAATCTCCGCTGTTTCAGTTATAAATACAACTTGAGTATATGCTTCTTGAGTTTCCTGTCCATCTCCATGATAAGCTATCGTTGACTCTGTAGAAATTGATCTACCTGATGCTTGTGTTTCTACTTGGTTAGGTTTCTCAGGGGGTAATATTTGTCTGGGTGGTTCTCTTTTCTTTTTTGAAGCATTAGGATGTCCTCTCCTTTCAAATCCGGGTTCTGTTGCGCTCAGCAATCCTCTTAAGACCGAGTCCTGTTTTTTTCGTTCAGGAGGTGGTGTTTCAGCTTCGGGAGATACTGATGGAGGCCTAGCTCTTGTCTCAGGTCGTGGTAATGGAATGTCTTCTGCTTGTTGTCTTTGTGGTATAGGAGGACCTTCTGGGTGTCTTGGTTGTCCTGTAGACGGAGGAGGCATTTTGCCTGATGAAGACCTTCTTATTAATAATATTAGTTCTTTAGCTAAAGGATCCGTATCTTCTGATTTTAGCAATGGAGCTCTTTCTGGCTTTTTCCCTAATGTCTTAACGCCTCCATCGGTAGTTGATAAATAAACAAATTCCGTTCCCTCTTCTGCAGAACTTTCTGAAGTAGGCTTTTGTGCTTTTGTAAAAAAAGAGCTTGTTTTTTCAGCTGTTTTGAAGAAATTTGTTTTAATATAGTTTTTTATTAGGTGTAAGGCAGCCTGATATTCAGCAGGATATGTTATAATGTTTTTTGGAGGGACAGGAAGATCTGCTTTTGTTTGTGTTTGATATATTTTAGGGAATATTTCAGAAAGCCACGGAGTAGAATAGTCACCTGTAACATTTCTTTGTATAAAATGTGTTTGCTTGGGATATCTTACGAAATAGTAGTTATTTGATGATACTAATAAAAATAGAAAATATTCATTAATAATATAAATTTGATCGTCTTCTCCGATAATATTATAAGAGACCTTGCAGCTACATCTAAAGGCTTTATTATAACCATATTGATCAGCAGGAATGTCAATCCATCCGTTGTCTAGAAATTGAAATGTAGGATTTAATCTTACTTCTGAAGATGCTGACATTTTTTAAAATCCTTAATTATAAACGAAAAAGTTTATCATCAAAAATAATTAACTAAAATCAAATATAATTTGATTGATGTAAGTCTTTTAATTTTAGCCTTTAGGGAGTTAGTTATATTTGCCTTCAGATTTAATTTATAAATAATTACAAAAACATCTAATAAGATTGAATTAATAAGTTTTTTTGTAATAATATAATTATATGGGTCGTTGTTATAAATGGCGAGGTGGTAATTGAAATCTGATAGCGAAGATATCAAGTTGACAATGCATGATGCTATTGCCAATCTTTTAGTAATTGCTGAGATGGAAGAGGATGCAGAGCATCCAATAGGGATAATTAATGGAAATAAACTTGTTGTTCAAGACAAGGAGTTTTCGCATGTTGTTCTAAATGAGCTTCTTCCTGATAATGCTCAGCAGATTCTTGATATTTTAGAAAATAGTCTTTTTGTGATTTTAAGCTATTTAAAAGACCTTGTAAAAGATAAGGAGACTGATTGGGAATCATCTGAAACTATTGAAGCTATACAATCTATGATGGGCCTGGTTGGTGAAGTGTCCAGCAAGCTTAATGGGTATCTTTCACTTTTTTCAGATTATTCTGAAAAAATGGATATTACTAAATCTAAAGTTTACATAGAACTGCAAAATTATTATCTAAAAAATATTGAGAATAAAATAGATACAGGTCTTGAAGGGGATGCGGCCTGGGAAGATGAATGGAAAAGAAATGATCATTCAACTTTATTAGATATTGATAAAAGGGGATTAAAGAATTTTGAAACTATAAAAAAAGACAAAGAATATGAGCTTTTTTATTTAACAGATGAAGATGGTGAAAAATATTTTTCCCATGAACTAATTCGTAATATTAAATTAGTGTGTGATTTTGACGAGCAGCCAAATATAAAAATGGAGGAAGATCCTCTATTGCATATTAGAAATATTCAGGATAGGGATTTGCAGGCGTCAGCTTTTCAAATTCTTCATATGATAAAAAATGATACTGAAAAGTTTTATCACACGTTCAAAAATAAAAAGGAAAATGAGCTTGTATATCTTCTAAATGAATCTTTAATGGCTCTTATGTTGTCAGCAAATTCCAAAAACCTTATTAAAAATACTAAAGGAAAAAGCAGTATTTCGTATTTTGAAGATTTTCAGTTATTTTTAAGAAAAAGTTTAATGTGTGAATATTATCAGAAAATGCTTTCTTTTCCTGATAATTGCAAAGATTCAAAATCAAAATGCCTATTAAATCTTATACATCATTTATGTCAGGCATTTTTTTTAAGATCGTCTGGAACAATTTCAGAAGTGATAGGTTTGTTGCGCTTATTAAAAAGAAAAGGTGGTGAGTTAAGAAGTAAAAAAGGCAAAGATCTTTCATTTTGGAATCAATTATTACAGGAAGATGATGATATAAGGTTAATATTAAGGTGTTTTCCTAGCGGACCATTATTCAAAATTTTGGATTTGATAAGAAATCAGGAAGAGGGGAAAGAAGTAGGTTTTGATCCTATATTGCTAGGTAATTTGCCTTATATTCTTTTTGAAATTGATATTAACGATAAAAAATGTAACGTTACAAGACTTCCTTGCCCAACAAAGCAGCTTAAACCTTCTAAAGTTGAAATTATACCTGAGTTTATTGGTTTTTTAAGGTCTTATGGTTCAGAAGAAAAAAAGAAAAAGCATTTAATTGTTAATTTGCAGGACCGCACATCATGGAAAGAATATGCAAGATCTCACAAGATTGAAGAGCTTCAAAAACAGGTTGAATTTGCTGTAGACTTAAATGTTATTACTCTTGCAAAAGATACGGATTTTTATTATCAAAATAAAGAATATTTTAACATTGATAAGACCAAAGATTTTATATTTCTTTTTAAACAGCAGATAATGAGCCCTGATGATTATGGATTCTTTTTTGCCAATCTTATTAAAGATAAAAAATTTATAGAATTCATAGATAAATTGTTTATTCTTATTCATGAAAATTTCTTTGATAATAAAGGTTTGTTGTCAAGAAAGGAAAGGCTTGATTTTATTGAGATTTTTTACTTTTTTGTTATCTGTAAAGTAATTGAAATCACAGATCCAGACACAATTAGTTTCTCGTGTAAAGATGCTGTTGATGCAGGAGCTACGCAGGCTGCATCATTTTATGCATTTCTAAGGATCATAAATAATCATAAGTGGTCTAAGGAGGAAAATGATTTTTTTAGCTGGATTGCATATGCTCCTGGTTTTTTAGTGAGAGATCGTGCTGTAGATTCGCAAAGGTTATTTAGAGAGATTTCTGCTCTTGCTTCTATGGACGAGTCTATAAAGGATCATTATCAAAAAATACAAAAAAACTTCGATCCTTTATTTAAAAAGCACTTTTTTAAGCTTTTATTAGAGTAAACATATCTTAACTGGTTGATATTTCAGGGGTTAAGGACTGGCGTCGACCTTCTCTCTTCACAATCGTCTTATTGTCAGCTGCTTGCGTATTAATATAAGTATAATTATTTCTTTACAACTAATTATAATTATGGCATAATATTTATAGCTAAATAATAAAATTAGGAAGAAGAATTATGGCTTTGCTAAAAATAATAGGAGCCTTAAAAAAGGCGTTAGAAAACCCAGAACAATATCCTGAAATTTCATCAGAAGAAATTGATAGAATTAATGAACTAACTAGAAAATATTTTTCAAAAGTCATTAAATTTAATGGCATTAATGAAAGAGATGTTATGCCGTTTGAAAGATGGCACGCTGCTGAAATGTGCATCCTGGAAAAAAGAAAATTGGAAGTTCTTGTTAAGGAAAAAGAAGAATTATTTGATGAAGAAGATATAGAAAAAAATGATAATGAAATTAGAAAAATTACTGGCAATGTTTCAAATAAGATATTTGATCAATTATTACCTCTTATTATAAAGATTGATAGCATTCTTCATGAAGAAAAATCTGATGATATAGAGGCTGATTTTTGGAATGAAGAAGAATTTGTAATGGTTCAAAAAGAAGATAAACCGGATGGATATAGCACATATCAAGAAGTTGAAATAGATAGGGAAGATGAAGAAGGCTACGATTATATTCCTCTTATTAGAGTTGGAGAAAAAATTGTAAATTTAATCTAATAAATATTCATTTATTGATTTATAGATTCTACTAATTCTTCATTATATAATTTCAATGAATCTAATAAATCTTCTGTCTGTCTTAATAATGTAGCGAAATCTTTTTTAAAATTTTCGCTATTCATTATTTTTGTCTTTTCAGCCGGTTGCTCAGCTTTTTCCAATAGCATTGAAAGTCTTCCTAAAGACGTGGTGATTCCATCCATTTCAGTTTCGAAATAATTTTTAAATTCAGAAGGAGTATTTAAGGCTTCTAATAGATTTGCTCTTTTTGTTCTTATGCGCTGCCAATGTTTATCGTACTGAAATAATATTCCATAGTGATTTACGTCATTCATTAAAGTGTCAACTTTGCTCATCACAGATGTTATTCTTAAATATAAATCATCAGATTTTACAAGCTTTCCTATTGTTCCTGCCCCATCAGCAATGTCCTGTGAAATAATGTTCATATTGCTAAGGATCTGTCTGCCATCAGTATTT
>CAYPMA010000003.1:26099-27521 GCA_964411685.1 uncultured bacterium | reverse complement strand
TCACATACCTGAGACACTACATAACTTAGATAATTTACAAGAAGAATCAAAAAGCGGGGACTTAATATTGAACAAGTAGTTTATTTTAGGAATATTAAAGACGTTGTCATATCCATAAAAAATATTTCCTTTTTCATTATTTGCAATTTGTATCGGATTTTCTAGAGTTGATTCATTTTTTGAAATTGTTTTTAAGCTTAGATCTGTAGGAATAAAATGATTAGGATTAGGAAGTTCAATATCTGTATTAGTAATATTTACCCAGGTTTCTAATAAGGATGATGGAATTTCTTTAGATGTATATTCTGCACCAAACCATTTTTCTCTATTTGTGTAATTAATCTCTGGATTGTTTGCTACAATATAGTATTGACATTCTTTAGGATTTAAATCGTTTAATAAATCTCTTACATTTTCCGATGAGAATTTATCAGGTATTAATAAATTTCTGGGGTATGTTGATAAATCTTCATACATCATATGTTCTGCATTGCTCTGAGCAAAATCAAAAGCTTCTTTCTGTGACTGATATTGGTAATTAAGGGTATGAAGTGTTTTCATCTCGTCAAATAAATAAGAAGGGATGTTTGATTTTTTCAAATTAGAAATATTTGCGAAAATATTTTCTATAATTTCATTTGTATTCGATAAACCCTTGTTTGTTAAATTTACTTCAATGATAAATAATAGATTGTTTTTGCTTAAAATATCGTAATCAGTATTAAGACTTTCAATAAGTTGTTTCTTTTTTAAATGATATAATGCCCCTTTATCGTGACCATGATTTAATATGTATGATACTAAATCTATTGACTTAGATTTGTCTTGGAAATATTTATATGGTAATTCCCAGAGAAGTATTAATTTTTTCTTGCTGCTAACAGGTTTTATGTAATGAAAGTGGGCTTTTTGCTTTTCTGATGAAAATGATTTCTTAATGTCCAGGGGGATTAAGTTTTTATTAGGAATTCTCTGAAATTTCTTTACGGTCTGTTCTACTAGCTCATCTAATGGAAGTGATGAATAAATGAACAAATTCATGATGTTTGAACTATATTTATCTTGAAACCATTTTTTTAATTTTTCATAAGGTATTTTTGATAATATTTCTGCATTTCCCACAGGAAAATGATGCATTGGATGATTTTTATCTGACAATTCTTTTACAACGTGCAACCATCTCCAAGTATCGTTTTCCAATAGTAAAGAATACTCTTGATCAACTGCATGAAGTTCTTTATCTATGCATGATGGATCTAATAATGGGTCAATCAAAAAATGAGAAAACCTATCAAGAGCTTCAGAGAAATGATTAGTATTTATAGAAAAAGAATAAACCGTTTTAGTTTCGGCTGTATATGCATTGGCGATTCCTTCGTTTTCAGTAATGTATTTATGATATTCGGATTCGTTAGGATAAGC
>CAYPMA010000003.1:14307-26089 GCA_964411685.1 uncultured bacterium | reverse complement strand
AATAACATATGCTCTAAGAAATGAGCCATGCCAGGATAATCTTTTGGGTCATTCCATGATCCAACGTTTACAGATAATGAAGCGGAAGACTTAGTGGCATTTTTATCTGATATTATATATGCCTGAAGACCGTTTTTTAAAATAATTTTTGCAGTTTTCCTTTCTGCAAGTAATGGAGTAAGTATTTTGATTTCTGATTTATCTTCTATTATTTGATAAGAAGTTTTCCAATCATTTGTAAATACAACTGCAGAAGAAAAAATTAAAATTATATTAAAAAAAAGTCTCATTCTATTTTCCTGTTATTTTTTTATAATTATTTTTTACAATTTCAAAAATATAATCAGCTCTATTTTGCCTTTTTTGAGCCTTGTCCTGAACATTATTTCCAGGGAAATTATCCATATTTATTTCATCCCCAAAATATAAATGAACACTGCTTCTTTTTGTTTTTCTAATTTCTCCCATTTCAATTTGAAGGCTGTCAGGAGGAGGCAGAAGGGCATAAGTATCTAATGACAGTGTATAAAAATGTGTAGGAGTTATAGCTTTCTTTGCCATTAAGTAAATGTATTCTAAACTTTTTGGATCAAATTCAGCTAGTTCAACTTCTTTATTCTTATTAGGACGGTCTCTTCCTCCTGAAGGTGCTATATAAATAGCTATTCCTCCTTCAGATAGAAGGGAGCTCATATATTCCATGGTTTTTTTATTATGTAATTGTTTATCTCGTTTTGTTTCAGGCTGAACATTTATATATTTTTTTGAATATATACAAAGAAGGTTGCATCCCATGCTAAATGGAATGGCAAGCATGTCTTTAATAACACGTTCTCCGGCAACATTTATTATTTTGTCAGCTAATAATGAATGTTTTTTTTCCAGCATTAAGCTAATTGCCTGTGGATCAAGTTCAGACTGATGGTTTGATAACAAAATAACATTTTCATTATTTTTTATTTGTTTTTCCATTTTATTTAAGTTTTCTTCTCCAATAATAGAAGAATTCTTAAAGTCGATCATATTTCTAAAAAAATCTAATCCAAAATTATAATAATTAAATGGATGAGTGATTTTTTTATGATATATCGGGAAAACATAAGGATGTAATATTTGTTTTTCAATAAGATCTAAAAAAGTATTAAATAATGGAATGTATATATCTTCTGATATATTGGATTTAATCATTTCCTCTTCATATGAATGAAAAAAATCCAAAATGATTTTGTAATATTTTTTTTGTATAATGTTTGATTTAACTGCGTTACTTAAGTTTTCTAAAAACTCTTTTTTAAGGTCAGACTTCAATTTTCTTACCATCTTTTAAATAAAATTCAAAATCATTTAAATGAAGAGTATCTTTTGTTTTAAAATCTAAAGATCCTTTTGCTTTTTTTATTATTTTTAAAAAGTAGGCCTTATCGCCTTGTTCTAAAAATTTATAAAGCTCAGGATGCATAATTATTTGAAGATTTTGTAAGTTTTGATGAAATAAGACCTTTTTTAGGGCTCTTTCAATTTCAATGGATACACTTTCATGTGTTTTTATTACGGCATTTCCAAAACAGTAAGGACATTGTGTGTAAAGCATTTGTATTAGAGATTCTCTTTGCCTTTGTCTTGTCATTTCAATAAGCCCGAACTCGCTCATGCCTAAAAATGTACATTTTGCTGAATCTTCTTTTAGACATTCTTTTAATTTCTCTAGTACACGTTTTTGGTTTTTGCGCATTCTCATATCTATGAAATCGCATATAATGAGGCCGCCGATATTTCTTAATCTCATTTGGCGGGCAATTTCTTCCGCCGCCTCTAGATTTATTCTTACTAAGGCCTCTTCAAGGTTTTTTGACATTTGTGTTTGCATACTTCTGCCGGAATTGACGTCAATAGTATGCATAGCTTCTGTCCTGTCAAAAAACAAATATCCTCCGCTTGGGAGCCATATTTTTCTTTTTAGTGCTTTATCTATTTCTTTTTCTACATTAAATCTTTCAAAGATTGGTACTTTGTCTCTATAAAACTCTATTTTAACAGGATGTTCAGCAGAATACTTTTCATAAATCTGTTTGCATTTATTGTAAGTGCTATAATCATCTATTAATATTCTGTCATATTTTTTATCAACAGATGTAATGACAGCTCTTTTAATTAAGTCAGATTCTTCATATAGGCATGAGGGTCCTGTAGATTTATGAAAATTATCAACTATTGTTTCCCAGGAGTTAAGTAAATCTTTTGCCTCTTCTATCAGCATGTCAATTGTAGCATGAGCGCTTGCAGTACGGCAGATGAGGCCCATGTCTTTTGGCATTTCAAATGACCGGATTAGTTTTTTTAATCTGTCCCTTAAAACCCTGTCTTCAATTTTTCTTGATACGCCTCTATGAGGGGTATTTGGAAGAAGAACTAAATATCTTCCTGCTACTGAAATATTAGATGTCAGCCTTGCTCCTTTTGTTCCGATAGGTTCTTTAACAACCTGTACCAATACCGGCTGGTCCATCTTTAGAAGTTGCTCTATATTTTCATCTTTTTCTGATTGTGAAGATTTAAAATCGAAATCCATATCGAACATTTCTTCAAATTTTTTTGTATTTTCTAAAATATCACTGATGTGAATAAATCCATTTTCACCTTCATTAATATCAATAAAAGCAGATTGGATATTGTGTAAAATATTTGTTACCCGGCCACGATAAATATTTCCAGTAATCTTCCTTGATTTTTTTCTTTCAATAATCAGATCTTGTAAAATGCCGAACCTTAAGTGGGCGTAACGAACTTCTTTTGATTCAACATTTAATAGAATTTCTTTCATTTAATAACCTTTTTCTTTTATCGCTATCTAAGGATCATAGGAGAATTTTTGATCTTTTTCCAGAAAATTATTTGATAAAATGTTTTTCTAAAAACCGTTTCATGGAATCAATTAAATTCTTTTTGCAAAATTCTTCCACTCCTATTATAGCATTCATTATTGCATGAGGATTAGAATACCCGTGACATTTTATAACTATTCCGTCAGTTCCGCATAATAATGCACCCGGATATTCCGAATAATGCAGATGTTTTTGTAAATCTTTTAGTATCGGCTTAATATGAGAGAACTCTTTTTCAGATATATTTTCATGTAAATTATCTAATATATAACTTGCAATTCCTTCAGAAGTTTTTAAAAAAACATTCCCGGTAAATCCATCAGTTACCAATACATCAATATTTCCATCAAAAATATCTTTTCCTTCAATATTTCCTGTGAATTCAAAAATGTCAGATTTATCCTTTTCAATATTTTTTATCTCATAAAAAGCTTTTTTTATTTCATTAGTACCTTTAATTTCTTCAGTTCCAATGTTTAAAAGGGCAATTTTCGGTTTTTTTTCTTCTATAGCATGCTTAAAAGCAATTCCCATAACAGCAGATTGAATTAAGTATTGTGATTCATTTGAGATGTTGGCTCCTACGTCTAATACTGCAATTAAGTGTTTCTTAGTAGGAAAAAGAGCTAAAAGTGACGGTCTAGATATTGTAGGGAGCAAAGAAAGATACATTTTGGCGCTTGTCATTAAAGCACCAGTATTGCCAGTAGAAATAAATGCATCAGCTTTTTTATCATTTAATAGGCGCATTCCCACTGCCATTGAAGAATCCTTTTTTCTTCTTACAGCGAGAAGAGGATCTTCTTCCATGGAAATGCTTGTTTTAGATTCTAAAAATTCGATATCTTTGTATTGTTCATTTGAAAAATGTTTGTCAAAACGGTTTTTAACTTCATTTGTTCCAATAAGAATAAATGAAGATGTTATCAAGTTTTTATTTTTTAATTCTAAAACAGCTTTTATTAATGGTTCGCAAGATGTCTCGCTGCCCATTAAATCGATTGCTATTTTAGGAACTTGATTTCTCTTCATTTTGATCCTTTTGTACTACACTTTTCATATCATAGAAGCCACATGATGGGCATATTCTATGTGATAATACGGCTGTTTGGCAATTTTTGCATGACTGTGTCTGCTTTTTTGCTTTAGCCATATGTGAACGCCTAGAATTTTTTCTAGCGTTTGAAGTTCTATTACGTGGTACTGCCATAAGTATTCTCCTAAATATTAATTGTTCTCAAGCTCTTTAAACGGAAGGTTATGCTTTTCTTTAGACAAATAAGGTTTAATTTTTTCTCTTTCAGGGCATTTGTTGTTATTACATTCTGCAAAAGAAGGAACTTCCAATAAAATAGCATTTCTAAGAGGCTCTTTATAGTCATAAGATGAATCTAAGTCCTTTTCCTGCACAGTGTGATAGAAACTATCTATAAAAATTGAAACATAAGTAAACTTATTGCAAATAGAGCAGGGGATGCTTGCATACGCCTCAATTTTTAAATGTATTATCAAATCCTTTTGTGCTAAATAAGCTTCGCCTTTTATAGTTATCGGCTTGTCAAATAGTAAATCATTTTCTTTAATTTCTAAAAAATTCGGTGGTAGAGTTTTATTTATTTTCTCTGTTTTACCGTCTTTTAAATTATTAATGTTAATTAACATATATCTTATCTCATTGAATAGATGCTATTTTATTTATTAATATGATTAATTTCCACTGCAAAAAAGTTGTAATAAATTTTTTAAAAACTATTTAAGCCAGACTTAAAATATTTTTTGCCGCTTCTTCTGATGCGCTAGAGGGGCCAAGGATTTCTTTGATCTTTACACATTGTTGAGTGCAGTTTTGTAATGCTTGTTTATTAATTAAGAAATTATTTAATTCATTATACAATGAGTTTGCTGATAAATTTGGCCCATAAAGCTCTGGAAATACTCTTTTTTTAGCAATAATGTTTACGATACAGTAGTGCTCCAGGTTAATCTTGAGGATGTTTCTTGCTATTATTAAATCCAATTTTTTTATTGCATATGTAACGATGGTCGGTATCTCATGGAGCGCCAGCTCCAATGTAATTGTGCCTGAAGTTGCGATGGCCAGGTCTAAAATTTTCATGTAATTATAATTGTCGTTAGAATCAATAAAATAAAATTTTTCTTTGTCTTTAGTTATGATTATATCAAAAATAGAAATAATCTTTTCTTTATGTTCTTTACTGGAAGTAGAGATTATAAAACAAATATTTGGGTTTGATAATAATATTTTTTTTGCTGCCTGAAGGTGAATAGGCAGGTTTCTTTCTATTTCCTTTGTTCTGCTTCCCGGGAAAATGCCAATTGTAAACGAATTGTTCTTATTAATGTTTTCGTAATTGAAATTCTTTAATTTTGAAATAAGAGGGTGTCCAATATACTTAGATAATAGAGAAGTATTTTTATAGCATTGAATCTCAAAAGGAAATATGCATAAGACAAGATCTATAGCTTTTTTCATTATATTGATTCTTGATTTATGCCATGCCCATATTGTTGGGCTTATATAATGAATAATTTTCCCTTTAAAATGGTGTTTTTTCAATGAATTTTCTAATTTCATTGAAAAGCCCGGATAATCAATGAACACGCACTTTTTTATTGGGGTATTTAATATGAATTTTCTTAAAAAAAAGAAATATTTTATAAATTTTATAATATTCAAAAAAACATCAATAAAACCAATAGTCTGAAAGTTTTCCATATTTAATATGCAGTCTATTTTATGTCTTCTCATTAAAGGTCCTGCCACTGCACAAATTTTCATGTCCGGATTACTTTGTAAAATAGATTTAATAAGGGCATCTCCATGGAGATCTCCACTTGCTTCACCTGTGAAAATGAATAAATCGTAATTTTTTTTCATTATCTTATCTTTTTAGATAATGATTATTCATTTTTTTCCTTTTGAATAAAGGGTCTTTTTTTGTTCTTTGGTGTAATGCAATTAGTTCTGTATTCCATTTGGTGTAAATTTTAAATAGGTTCAAAGATAAATTACACCTTAGTTGGAAAAATTTTAAAGATAGATTAAAAAAAGGATCTCTTGGAATTCTTATCCTTCTTTTTTTTTGTTGTTTTATTGGAGTAAACCTGAATTGGTTTGATATTATTGATATTATTTTTGCTTTAATTTTTTTTGGAAGGTGAAAATATGGCAAAAATATATCATGTATCAAAGATTTAGCCTCAGCTCCAATAATGCCAAGATGGAAATTCTTTTTTTCATCATGCAAAGCTTTTATTCTATCATCCAATAATGGATAAAGAATACATGATAAAAGTATTGCTCGGTCGGGATTTTCAGGATAATGCTTTTTAACATATATATCGGCTTGATTTAGAAGAGGGAAGATAAGTTCAGTGGAATCTATTTTTTCAGATATTTTAGGAAACAGTAATTCTAGAAGCTTATACTTTTGAAGATATTTAAAAAAGTCTGCACTTGTTCCTGATTCTAACATCCTTAAAATTTCTTCTAGGATTCTTGAAGGAGAGCTTTTTTTGATCTCTTCACTGCATGCTGATAAAGCTTCTTGGGTTTCTTTTTCTATATCAAAGTTGAACCTTGCTTTAAATTTGATTAGCCTAAGCATCCTTACCGGATCTTGTATAAATCTTGTTTTTGCTTTTCCTATTGTTCTTAACAATTTATTTTTTGCATCTATGAATCCGCCAACGTAATCTATTACTAATTGTTTCTCTGTATCATAAAACAGGCCGTTAATTGTAAAATCTCTTCTTAGAACATCTTCTTCAGGGGTTCCCCAAATATTATCGTGAATGATTAAGGAAGAATCTTCAGTATCACCGGCTCTAAATGTTGATACTTCAATTATTTTTCTTCCAAAACGTACATGTGCTAATCTAAAACGTCTTCCAATCAAAATGCAGTTTCTTTTAAATATTTTTTTTATTTCTTCTGGCTTTGCAGAAGTTGAAATATCAAAATCTTTAGGCCTTTCTTTCAACAAAAGGTCTCTTACGCTTCCTCCTACTAAGTAAGCCATATGACCTGAAGATTTTAATTTTTCTATGACATAGTAAGCATGCTTATCAATTTTTTCAGGGGATATCAGGTGTTTTTCAAAATCGTATGTTTTTGGCTGCACAAATTCCTATATGAGAGTTGTATTTCCTAATACCACAGACTAGGAAAATATTTGTAAAAAGTCAAGATAGCAAAATTGATTTTAACTATTTATATATTATGCTATGGTTTATGCATGATAAAATATATAAAAAACACTTTACTTCCTGTTATGGGAGGCGCTCTATTAATTGCCGGCACTTCAATAGGGGCCGGTATGCTTTCTTTACCAGTTGTTACAAGTCAAGGGGGATTTTTCCCTTCTTGTATGATATATATTTTTGCCTGGATGGTAATGACATCTACAGGTTTATTATTTTTAGAAATATGCCATCAGCTTCCACGAGATTCCAACATAATTTCGATGGCAGATAAATTCATTGGAAGAAAAGGTAAAATATTCAGCTGGGCATTATATTTATTTTTGTTTTACATGCTTTTAGTTGCTTATATAACATCCGGCTCTTCTTTAATTTCGTCTGTTATGCCGTCATATTTTCCTATTAATTTATCTGTAATTATTTTTGTTTTATTATTTTCAATATTTGTTTACATGGGAACGGCTGCTGTTGAATGGGCAAATTTCATTTTGATGATAGGTCTTATAATTGCATATTTGTTATTTGTTTTTTTTGGAGTTGAGTTCGTTGATGTCAGTAAATTGTATAAAAGCAATTGGCTTTCATCATTAGGTTCTTTTTCAGTTATATTAATATCTTTTGGCTATCAGGGTACTGTTCCAAGCCTTACTTCTTTTTTTAAAAAAGACATAAAGAAAACAAGGACTGCAATAATATTGGGAACAACTATTGCCTTGATAATCTATTTGATATGGGAGTTTTTAATATTAGGGATCATTCCTAAAGATGATTTATTAAAAGCTCTTGCATCAGGAGATACAGCAATAAAGCCTTTAAAAGCCTTTGTTAATGTTAAGTCAATATACATATTAGGGCAGTTTTTTAGTTTTTTTGCTATTACCACATCATTCTTAGGCGTTTCTCTGGGCCTTTTTGATTTTCTTTCAGATGGATTTAAAATACAAAAAAAGGGGATAAAAAAAGTATCTATTGCCGTATGCACTTTTTTGCCATCAACATTTATTGCAGTAACTTATCCAAAAATCTTTCATATAGCACTTAGTTATGCAGGGGCTATTGGGGGTTCCCTTCTTCTTATTTTTCTTCCAACATATATTGCATGGAAAGCAAGATATGAAAACAATAAAAAACCTTATGAGAGTGTATTGCCAGGCGGGAAATCGGTTTTAATCATATTGTTTGTTGTAGTTGTTTTTACATTGTTAATTGAACTCATTCATGAATTTAATAGGTTTTATAACTAATAATTGTCATTATAAAAAAAATTATTTGAATTTATT
Source organism: uncultured bacterium (assembly GCA_964411685.1). Lineage (GTDB taxonomy): Bacteria > Chlamydiota > Chlamydiia > Chlamydiales > SM23-39 > CAYPMA01. Next base: position 17,703 of record CAYPMA010000003.1, on the reverse strand, counting down.
TTTCTCATTATTTAATGATGGTAAATAGACCATGATAAAAATTAACAATAGGAGCCGTTAATCATGAAATTAAACATTAAAGCACTAGCTCTTTCTTTGGGTATCACATGGGCAATATGCATGTTAGCTCTTGGATGGGTGTCTATGTTTGGTTGGGGATATGAAGCTATGGATGTCGCAGCATCATTTTACATAGGCTATGGACCAACATTTGAAGGAGGGTTAATAGGTGCTGTTTGGGGATTCTTCGATGGGTTAATTGGTGGAGCAGTTATAGGATGGTTATATAACTGGATTGCATCGCCAAAGAAAAAAAGTCAAGAATCTAGAAAGCAGATTAAAACAGCTTCTGTATCTGCAAAACATACAAAAAGAAAGAAAAGAAAATAATTTATACCCCGCTCTTATTTTGAGCGGGTTTCTCTTGGTTTCATAAAAATTACGATTTTGATATAATTATAAGCCTAAAAAAAAATATAGACATTTTTTTAAAGTCGATTATAGTTTGAAATACACTTTTTTAATTCTAACAAAGACATAGGTGATTTATGGCAAAACTTTACTTTAGATACGGCGCAATGGGAAGCGCTAAGACTTTAAATCTTTTAGCAGTTGCGCATAACTACAGACAGCAGGGGAAAGAAGTTATCTTGATAAAACCTGCTTTGGACAATCGTTTTGGTCAGCAGAAAATAAGATCACGAGCAGGACTTGAGATGACGGCGGATATTTTAGTTGAGCCTGATACTATCTTGGATTATGAAGATTTTAAGAAAATAAGCTGCATACTCGTTGATGAGGCACAATTTATTTCTGAAAATTTAGTTAATCAGCTAAGGAAGATTACCATAGATTTAAAAATACCTGTAATATGTTATGGATTGAGAACAGATTTTAAATCTTACTTGTTCGAAGGATCAAAGAGATTAATGGAGCTTGCTGATTCTATTGAGGAAGTAAAAGCTACATGCAATTTCTGTGATAAAAAGTCTATAATGAACTTAAAACATGTCAATGGGGTTGCAACGGTAGAAGGGCCAAGTATTCAGCTTGGAGCAGAGGAAATGTACTATCCGGCATGTTATCAATGTTACCATGACGCAGTAAACAAGATTGTTAAGAAGAAAAAATTATCTGATGCCGTAAAAGTCAAGAAATGATTTGTTTTTTTTGATAAAATCATTTTTCCAATAATAGTGGTCCAGCATATTTGCTGGATCTTTTTTTGTTATTAAATATGCAATATAAAGAGCTTCAATAGATGAGAGACCTTCTTCAGGAGAAGGGCATAGGGTTTGTTTTCTTGGATATGCTGTTTTAATGATTTTTGGAATCGATCTTTTATTTTTTAATACTGACTCTGGAAGGCAGTTTAACATTTTTTGTGCATATTTCCATGTGCCGTCAATTAAAAATATTTGCATATTTTTATCTTGTTCAGAGAGTTCTTCTGCATCTAACGTTAATAAAACATAGTTGTTAACATCAAAAAATAGATCTTTAGGATATGTGAAGAATTGCATATCTTTTCTATTTTCCAAGCCTTTTAGAGAACATTTTTTTAAATTTTCCCTTCGGTGGCGAAAAATTATTGTTTTAGTATAAGAAAACATGTGTAATTAAAATTAAAATTATATATGAATAAAACCATGATAACATATATGAAATATCTTTACAATTGAGGCTTTTAAAGATGAAAAATTTTAAAATTTTTTCTATTTTGTTAATTTTTCTTACCAAATTTTTATTCTCATCAGATATAAGCTGGCATGATAATTATGATAATGCGGTAAAAGAAGCAAAAATATCAAACAGGCCGCTTGTAATTTTATTTACGCAGGAAGGTTGTTCATGGTGTTCTAAGTTAAATCATGAGCTATTGTTAAATTCTGATTTTATTAATGAAGTGAATAATAAATTTGTATTTTGCAGGATATATTTTACAAAATCTGTTAGAAGAACTACTGAACAAATGCAAAAAAATTATGATTTAAAAGAAAGGTTTAAAATTAACGGTTTTCCTTACTTAGTTGTTGAAGATACAGAAAAAGGATTGATATCTTCTTTAGGGTATTTACCTATATCAGGAAAAAAATATGCTAAAAAGTTAATAAATTCAGTTAATGAATGTGTGAAAATTGAAAATGCGTTTTTAAAAACGAAAGAGGGTCCAGAACGAGACAAGTTTTTAATGTCTTTATATAAGAAAGCCAAAAAAATTGGATGTGAGTATTTTGAGAATTTATTTTATAAAGAAGGGATAAGGACGTCTCAGGCTATTAATTTTCTGATGGATAAGTATCAGACAATAGTTGATAAAGGCCTTTACTCTTCGGAAGAAGGAAAAGAAATAAGAAGACAAATTGATGAAGTAAAGAATGTTAAGCAAAAAGAAATTATATTGAAACTTGCTCTAATTGATTTTCAAAGCCTTGCTAAAATAACTGATTCAGATGAAGCCGTTCAGCCTCTTATTAAATATATCGAAACTTATGGTAAAAAAGATAAGGCTAATTTGTGGAGACTTAGAATGATTGTGGCTCAGTATTATTTGAGTAAAGGTAAAAATGAAAAGGCTCTAGAATATGCAAGAGCATCATATAAGAGTGCTCCTAAGATGGTAAAAAAAGAAATTACTAATACTATACTTCATATGAAAGATAAGATAAGCCGCATTAAATAAATTATCTTGGTCTTACTATGTTTTTGCAGTCTTCATTTTTTTCTATTTGATCAATATTTTTTAATGTCGTTTCAGAAATAGTAGTTATAGCTTCTTTAGTAAAAAAAGCCTGATGTGACGTTATTAAAACATTTGGAAATGTTAATAGACGGGCAAAAACATCATCTTGAAGAACTTGTATTGACAAATCCTGAAAAAATATTTTTTCTTCTTCTTCATAAACATCTAAACCCAGATATCCTATCTTAGAAGATTTTAACCCTTCAATTATATCATTTGTGTTTATCAAAGCCCCACGCGATGTGTTAATTATCATTACACCGTCTTTACAATAAGAAATTGTATCTTTGTTTATAAGGTGCTTGTTGTCTTTTGTTAAAGGACAGTGAAGGGTTATTATGTCAGATTGTTTCATAAGCTCTTGTAAGCTTACATATTTTACTCCAAGAGCTTTACATTCCAGATTTTCCCTGTTGTCGTAAGCTATTATATTACATCCAAATCCTATTAGAATTTTTACAATCTGATATCCTATTTTTCCTGTGCCAATTATTCCTACAGTTTTTCCAAACATATCAAATCCAAGAAGGTTCTCGATTGAAAAATCGCCTTCTCTTACTTGATTATATGCCTTATATATTTTTCTGTTTAAAGCCAGCATTAATCCAATTGTATGTTCTGCTGTTGTCTGGGAATTGCTCTCAGGAGTATTA
>CAYPMA010000003.1:0-14297 GCA_964411685.1 uncultured bacterium | reverse complement strand
GAATACTTTGTCTTTGACTTCTACAAATTCCATCAATTGTATGTTCTGCAACTGCATGAGGAGAATAATTTGGTACATTAACCACTTTTATTTGTTTTTCATTAGCATACTTGATATCAACGTTATTTATTCCTGCAGAGCGCATAGCAATGATTTTAATACCATTTTGCGAAAGAATTTCAATTGTGTCTTTGTTTACTTCATCGTTTACAAAAGCAGATACGCTATTGAATCCATTAGATAATGGTGCTGTATTTTTATTTAGTTGTTCTTTAAAAAATTTCATTTCAAATTTATATTTTTCATTTGCTAATGAAAGGTATTGCTTATCATGAGGTTTTGTATTGAATACAGCTATTTTCATAAAAAATGCCCTTTTATTTTTTTGTATAGTTATTGAGGTGAAAAATCAAGATAATTTTTTTAAAAGTCGTTCTAGATCTTTTTGAATATCAGAGGACTTACATTGTTTTGCATTTCTTAGCGGTAAAATATTTATTTCCAGAGAACCGGGCATAAGATGAATGCATTTTCTAAAAGCTTCTCTAGTTATTCTTTTAAATCGATTTCTTAAACAGGCTTTCCCAAATTTTTTGGAACATGTTATCCCAAGTTTTGGATTGTTGGAATTTCCTGTTCTTGCATATAAAAAAACATTTTCACCAACAAACCTCTTTTGTTTAAACAGAGATTTGAACTGAAAATGTTTTAGAAGGCGATTATCTTTAGAAAACTTGCAGGTCATGTAATTAAATGCTTTCTGCCTTTTTTCCTTCTTCTTTTTAAAACTTTTCTGCCATTTGCTGTTTTCATTTTTTTTCTGAATCCAACGGCATTTCTTCTTCTTTTTTTACTTGGTTGATATGTACGTTTCATAATTTTAATCTTTTTTTGGCTTTTGATAAGTAGAATACACTCAGATAATAAAAATCATCAAGTGAAAAATTATTTTGTGAGAATTTAAGTTATATAAGTAGTCATTTCGGTTGATTCAGTACTTATAGGTTCTATATTATATTGTAATAAGAGATCCTTAATTAATTGGTTTTCAGGATTAATATTAAACAGAGTGGTTCCTGTTTCAAATATATTATATATTGTTACTCGCTCAGAGGGTCTTTTAGGGTTAATTTCTTCTTGTATTACATACACTCTTTCAGTTGTTGGGCTATTGTTGTAAACTTCTGATAATAAGTACTTTTTGGTTTCAATGAGATTTCCATTGAAAATTGCTGTATGAAGATCTGTCCAGCCGCCTTTTGAAGAAGATTCTGTGTATAATTTGGTTGTTCCAAAAGACGCTATTTCATTCAATCTTATTGATCCACTTTCCGGCATGCCAAATACAGATGCATTTACTTTCATAATTATTATCCCTATTAGTAAGTTTTAAGATAATATTATAACAAATAATTGAATTAATGTAAATAATCTATAATTAACTGAAATTACGCCAAATAGTGTAAAGTAATTATTTTAATTGCTCTTTAAATCACTTGTAAAAAACCTTGTTGAAAAATATTAGACAAGATAATATTATCTTTTTACAAAAACAGGTTATTTTTATGAAAGTTAAAGCATCAGTAAAGGCAGATCCTTCGAAAGGTGATAAAATTGTTCGAAGAAGAGGGCGCCTTTATGTTATAAATAAAAAAGACCCTAACAGAAAACAAAGACAAAAAGGTCCAGCTAGGAAAAAATAGGAGAACCATGGCAAAGAAATCATCAATTGTAAAACAGAAGCAAAGAGAAAGATTAGCAAATTTGAAATGGGAAAAAAGACAGCTGTTAAAAAGTATTATTTATGATATGTCAAAGTCTCCTGAAGAAAGGATGAAGGCTGTTGACTCATTAAATAAAATGCCTAGGAATTCTTCATCTGTTCGTTTAAGAAACAGATGTAATTATACCGGAAGATGCAGGGGATATTTAAGAAAGTTTAAAATGTCAAGGCTATGTTTTAGAGAAAAAGCATTAGATGGTTTGATCCCAGGAATTTTCAAAGCAAGCTGGTAAAAAATTTAAAAAGATTTATTTATAAAAAAAGAACCTAAAAATTTAGGTTCTTTTTTTTGTCCAGAAACATTTACTTGTTTCTTGTTTTATAAGCAAAACAAGAACCGATTAAAGTTACAAATCCTATTATTGCCGTTGTAATACTTAAATCTCCTGCTAAAGTAATCAAATTAGCTTTTAGAAGACCCATAGCACCAAAATAAGAAATGCTAAAATAGGATGCTACACCGCCTATTGCAAGCAAAATAATTCCAGACAGTAATATTGTTTTTAAACTAACTTTGTCCTCTGATGTTTGACCCACTGTCTCTGTGTGTGGCCTTCCTTCTAATGGTCTTGGAGCTGCCATAATAAATCTCCTTATAAAAATTAAAAAATATGTAAAAAAGTAAGAGATTTAAAAAATTTTATCAATAAAAATTATTTATTTACTGTATTAGAGGCGGAAGGAATCTTTTTTATTAAAAGCTCTTCAATTTTTTTCCAATCATTCATTTCTTCATTCCAGACATAAGTGGAAGGCTTAACTTTTCCTTTTTGAAATTTTTCAGATAAGGCATATAAGCTTATTGGACCATTTTGATCATTATTTTCAACATAATACCATAGAATATTGGTGTCATTTCTTTGTAAATTTAATAAAAATGGCTTTTTAATAGTTTTGGGAGACTGTTTTTTTTCTTCTTTTTTTACGAAAAAAATTAAATATAACACTCCGAATATGCCGAATATAAACCCAATCCAAAACCAAAAATCCTGGCTTTTATTCTTTTTCTTAGCTACATGGGATGCATAAAATCCCATAAAAATAGAAACAATAAATGTTAATAAAATCATTTTTTACCATTTTATCAATTTATACATGAATTGTAGCATAAATTGTGCAAAAATTCATTACTTTTCTTCTTTTCACAAATATTAAGCTGGCGTAAACTTGATAAAAGAATGAATTTAACGGGGTAATTATTATGAATAATAAGTTAAAAAAACAAGAAGACCTAGAAATATTGGACGCACAAGAAATTGAATTGCCTGATACTTCATTTTCAAGGGATATTGAAAATAGGGTTATTCAAGGAATTATTTTACAGGCCTTAGAGAAAATTGAAGGTATAAGCTTAATGGAAGGCAATTTAATAGATAATTTACTCGGAAGGGAATCAAGCGAGCGTATTAAAGGCATATATGTTGAACAGGATCAGAAAAGGCACTCGGTATCAATAAAAGTTGAAATTAATATTAATTATGGTATTTCCATACCTCAAAAAGCTGAAGAAATACAAGATAAAATAGTAGAGGAAATTTCAAATTTAACAGGACTTCATGTTTCTAATGTTCATGTTGTCTTCAAAAATTTGATAGCCCCAAAACTTGAAAGCGATAAAGAAGAAGTATCTGAAGAAGAAGCTTTTGTAATCTCAAAAGACGAAGAATAGTTTTTAATTTGATGAATGTTTTTTAATATTTTCAATATCTTTTGATGTAAGTTCTTTTATTTTTTTAAGCTCATCAATTGAAGCGTTTTTTATTTGATATGGACTTTTAAAATATTTAAGGAGTGCTTTTTTCTTCTTTTCCCCAATATTCGGAATATCATCCAAAAAGCTAATGCTTGTTGTTTTTTCTCTTTTTTTCCTGTGAAAAGAAATGGCAACACGATGAGCATGATCTCTTATTTGCTGCAGAAAAAAAAGAATGGGAGAATGCTCAGATAATGAAATTGCTTCTTTAGCAAAAGGAATAAAAATCTTTTCTTTTGTAAGTCCTTTTGTATGGAGCGCCTTTTCTTTAGAGACTGAAATTACATCGATATTTGCAATGTCAAGTTTCTTTAAAATGTTAAGTGCTGTATTTAATTGAGCTCTTCCGCCATCAACTATAATAAGGTCGCAAAAACTATTTTCTTCTTTTGCTTTGTTAAGATGTCTTGTTAGTACTTCGTTTAATGCAGGGCAGTCTCCCTTTGCATCTGATTTTATTTGGAATAATTTAACCCTTTTTTTGTCATATGATCCATCTATGTAGGATATCTTTGATCCTACTGAGAACTTGCCTGCGATATTTGATATATCAAAACATTCAATATTTCTGGGAAAGCGTGTTAAATTACATAACTCTTGGAGTGATAATAAAATTTTCTCAGCATGGGATTTCATTTGTTTTTCTTTTAAAAATTGTGATTTTGCATTGTTATTTGCAAGTTCTGCCAATTTTTTGTTTTTCCCTTTTTTAGCATGCATTATTGATACTTTTTTCTTTTTAGATATAAGAGATACTATTATTTCCTGCATTTGAAGGGATATGGGAAGTATTATTGAGTAAGGAATAACTTCTTTTGAATAATATTGTATTAAAAATGTTGAAAACACATCTTCTATTGATGATGCAATATTTGAAAAATGAAAATGTTTCGATCCTAATAGTTTTCCTTCTCTGTAAAATAAAATTGAAATAACAATATTTTCTTTTTCCTGATAATATCCAAACACATCTGTGTTCTTGTCAGCAGTGGTCTCAACAATTTGCTTTTGTGTTACATGTTTTAAATTATTTACGAGGTTTAAAAGGTTATTTGCCTTCTCATATTGCATCTCTTTAGATGCAATTTTCATCTCTTCAGTAAGCTTATTTATTATTTTTTTATTTTTTCCTTCAAGTATATCAATAGCTCCTTCTGTTAATAAGTCGTATTCTGCTTTTGTGCATTTTTTTGTGCATGGAGCTATGCATTTTTTGATATCATATAATATGCAGGGCCTTGATCTATTTATAAATTCCGTATCGGAGCACTGCCTTAGTGGAAAAAGCTTTAATATTAAGTCTAAAGTATTTTTTGCTGCTTGAGCACTTGTATATGGACCAAAATATTTCCCGTCTTTTTTATCTGTTTTTTTTGCTCTTATAAGCCTGATCATTGGCCATTTGTGATTGGTTATTAAAAGCCTTATAAATGTTTTATCATCTTTCAGAAGAATGTTATATTTTGGCTTATATTTTTTTATTAAATTATTTTCTAGTATAAGGGCTTCTTTTTCATTGCTAACAATAATTGTATCAATTCTTGCTACTTCATTTTGAAGATATTTAATCTGTGGGCGATCATCTGTTTTTGAGATGAAGTATTGCCTTAATCTAGATCTTATATTGTTTGCTTTTCCGATATAAATGACTTTGCCAAAGGCGTTTTTCATTATATAAACGCCAATTTTATTAGGAAAAGAGGATATGTTTTTAGAATTGTATTTCATTTTTATCCTTTCAACATAAGTTTCAATTCTAACAGTTTTTGATGTGCCTGCAGTGGCGATAATGTATCTAAATTAATTTTTTTAATTTCATTAATTATATCTTTTTCATTGTTGGAAATTTCTTCTTTAGGAAAAAGAGTGTATTGAACATCAATGAATTTTTTAGATTTTTTAATGTTGTTTTTATTTTGGTATTTATTCTCAAGGCTATGAAGCATCTCTTCTGCTTTTTTAATTACCCAATAAGGTATTCCTGCAAGTTTAGCAACATGTATTCCATAACTCTTATCTGTTCCGCCTTTTTCTATTTTTCTTAAGAAAACTATTCCATCATCAGTTTCTTTTACTGCTATATTTAAGTTTACGATATGCGGAAATTTTTCTTCCATGGAAGTTAATTCCCAGTAATGTGTTGCAAATAGAGTTTTTGCATTTTTACCATTTTTTGTAAGAAGGTATTCAACCACCGCCCAGGCAATAGATATGCCGTCATATGTGCTTGTTCCTCTTCCAATCTCATCAAGTATAACTAATGATTTGGATGTGGCATTATGCAATATGTTAGCCGTCTCTGTCATTTCTACCATAAATGTAGATTGTCCAAATGATAGGTTATCGCTGGCGCCTATCCTTGAGAACACTTTGTCAATAATTCCAATATGGGCCTCTTTTGCAGGAACAAATGATCCTAGTTGGGCCATAATTACAATTATTGCAACCTGACGTATGTAAGTTGATTTGCCGGCCATATTAGGTCCGGTTATTAGAAATAATTGGTTGTCCTTATCAAGATATGTGTCATTAGGTATAAATTTACTGACAGGAAGAGATGTCTCGATTATGGGGTGCCTTCCTTCTTTTATATCTATAACGTCACTATTATCAATAACAGGTCTTGTATAATTGTTCTTTTTTGCTGTAATAGCCAAAGATAAAATAGAGTCAATGACTGCAATAGCTTTTGCAATGCTTGCAATTTTATCGCTATACCCTGCAACCTTTTCTCTTAATTCATTGAATAGTTTTGCTTCTATGGCCTTAATTTTTTGTTCGGCAGTTAAAACCTTGTATTCAAAGTCTTTTAATTCTTCAGTATAATACCTTTCAGAATTTGTAAGCGTTTGCTTTCGGTGAAAGTATTCAGGTGTTTTTTCAACTTGTCCTTTGCTTACATCAATATAGTATCCGAATACTTTTGTAAAGCCGACTTTAAGAGTTTTAATATTAGTCGATTCCCTTAAATCCTTTTGATATTTCAATATCCATTCTTTAGTGTCATTTTTTATTTTTTTTATTTCATCGAGCTGAGAACAATATCCTTCCTTGAAGATATCTGTGTCTGATAATTTTAATGGAGGATTATCAACTAATGCATTTTTTATAAGATCTACAATATCCGAAATATCATGTAATTTTTTTTCTTCTTCTTTAAATAGTGAATTAGAAAATGAAGCTAATAGTTGTTTTATTACATGAATGTTTTCTAGAGAGAAACGAAGTCCTACAATATCTCTTGGCATTGCATATCCGCTTTTTATTTTCATGTTCATTCTTTCAATGTCACGTATATCTTTTAAAAGAGCTGACAAGGAGTCTGAAGAATGAAAAATTTCTTCAATGGCATCATATCTTTTATTTATTTCATCACATGACATTAGAGGATATTTTAACCATCTTTGTAAAAGTCTTCCTCCCATAGGAGTAAATGTGTTGTCTAATAATGAAACAAGAGTGTTTTTATTATTTGAAGTATTTGATTCAACAAGTTCTAAGTTTCTCATGCAGGAATGGTCTATTGACATGTATGAAGAACTGTTTTCTGTTTGTATTTCTGTAAAGTGGTCCAGATTAAGATGCAAGTCATCCAATAAATATGAAAATAATGCTCCTGCTGCGTTAATGGAAGGAATGCATCCCTTTAATCCGAAGCAGTCCAATGAATGAACATTAAAATGTTCCGATAATAGATCGTAAGCTGTTTTATGGTCAAAATGCCAGTCTTCTTGTGTATTGGCAATATAACTGAAACTGTTGGAAATCTCTGAAAATAAGCTTTTATGATTGTTATGAAATTTCTTGGATATTAGAAATTCTTTGGGCTTTAACTTGTATAACTCTTCTATTAGTTCATTTTTGTTTTCATATTCAAAAAGCTTTAATTCGGAAGTAGAAAGATCTATTAGACATAGTCCGTAAATGCTTCCAACCTGATCAATAGAAACAAAGAAATTATTAGTTTTATCATTTAATAGTTTGGAATCTATTATAGTTCCAGGTGATACAATCCTTACAACTTCTCTGTTTACAAGGCCTTTTTTTAATTTTGGATCTTCAGTCTGTTCTGCTATTGCTACCTTGTAGCCTTTTTCTACAAGTTTATCAATATATGTTTCGCTTGCATGGTAAGGAACGCCGCACATTGGAATTTGCTGTCTTTGTGTAAGAGTAAGGTTTAACTCTTTTGATATTAGATATGCATCCTCGTAAAAAGCTTCATAAAAGTCTCCAAGCCTGAATAACAAAAGAGAATCTTTAGCTTGTTTTTTGCATGAAATCCATTGGTCCATCATTGGTGTTGATTTTGTTATTGCAGTCATATTTTTCCTTTCCAAAGTGATGTTATGTCAATAATGTTTACTTTATCCAATTGAGATTATATTAATTGAGTATTTTTATTTATTTAAAAAAAAATATTTGATAAAAGCTATCTTCAAAAATATTTTGGAGTAATTTATGAGTTCACTGCCAGAAGTAGTTTTAAATAGATTTCAGCCTGCTGAAAATTTTTTTATAACAGGAGAAAAAACTTTAAAAAATCAAGCCGCAAAGGCAGTAATAAAGTATCAGGTAAATTTTAAAAATATTGATTTAGATGATTTTTCTAATATTTTATCTTCTGCTTCTAATATTGAAGAATGGGTAATTATTGTAGAAAAAGGGAAAAGGGAGATTATAAAATACGATCAAAAACTTGTTATAAAAATAATTGAACAAGATATAAGAAATAGATTTACTAGAATTGGAGAAAATCCACCTATATTTGATATACAGCTTTATAATTATTTATTAAATTATGTGTTTAAAAATGCTGTTTCTAATTTTTCTGAAAAAGACAAGAATGAATTAATAAGCATCATGGTAAAAAAGCATGCAACCGCATTAAAAAGGATAGATACAACTTTTAATAGAGGGTTAATTAACTGCAGATTGACACTTTCTCGTTTGGTTAATTCTGTTGCATTGAAAGTAATAGTTGGTATAGCTGTTTTTGGATTATTAAGTTATTTCGGATTAAGTTATGGATTAGGGTTAGGCATAAGAATTATTACTTATTGTATAGAAATGTTAGTATCAACGTTGATTTCTAAAATTGGATTAATAGCTTTCGGTGCTATATTGTCATTTTCATTAGTTTCCTATGCATTACGTAATAAATATCCCAGAATGTATAATATTACTCGAACAATATTTATTAATATTGGTGCGTTTTTTAGATTTTTGCTTATAATGCCTATTGTTTTGCCTTTGAGTGTTATTATAATGTTTAGCGGTTTATTAACATTAGGTGTTGTAGCAACGCATCATTATTCAGCAAATTCTTCTGTCGATTTTAGTGAAAGAGCTAAGCAGAATTTCATGAAAATTCAGATAGATCAGGCAAGGCAGATATTTGTTAATGTTGTAAGAGAAGATAATACAATCTCAAATTTAGTTAATAACATTAGGGAAAGAATTTTTCAACGCAGACAGGCAAATCATCCCGTTGAAGCTTAAAAACGTTTTATTTTTCTTGTGATTACTGCTATTCTTTTGTTTTTAGGGGTTTTATTATGGTATGGCTTTTTAAAAACAAAGAAAAAAAAGAATATACCGTTACTTTTGCAACAACCTGTTGGGAAAATGACTGGGAAAAGATTCTTAAAGATCCGAATTATTTGAAAGATAATCAGATAAGTAATAACGATTTTTCATTTTCAGAAAAAATAGTTATTATAAATAATGTTAAAAATCTAAAAGAAGTTGTTTCTTATGCAAAACAATTAGTTGATAAAAATATATTAACTGATTATTTCATAGCTCAAGATCTTGCAAGTGATGTTTTAAAATTTTTTAATTTAAAAAAATGTGATTTCAAAGCGGGTGAAGATGCAAATAAGTACATTGGCGTAGATGATAATTGGGTATATTTCAATGCAATAGGAGTGATGACAGCTATCTATTTATGTAAAACGGATTATTTTTTATATTTCACAGGAGATAGTTTTTTAAAGGAAAAAGTAAATTGGATAAAAAAATCTATTGATTTAATGGAAAAAAAGAAAAATTTTAAAGTTGCTAATTTGACATGGAACGGCAATTATAAAGAAGCAATGAAAGAATCCTATAAGGCTAGGAAAGATTTTTTTATTTCAAAAAACGGGTTTTCTGATCAATGCTTTTTAGTAAGAAAAGATGATTTTCAAAAACCCATATATAATGAAATAAGAGATGATGCAAATCATTTCCCTAGGGGAGATGTTTTTGAAAAAAGGGTATATAGTTATATGTTAAATCATGGCTGGAAAAGGATTACCTATAGGCATGGTTCTTATTATCATGAAAATATATAAAGAGATAATATGGCGATTTTTTCAAAGGAAAGCTTAGAGCAGTTACGTCAAAGAATAAACCTTGTTGAAGTATTATCCGGATATATTCAGTTTTCAAGATCAGGATCATCATATAAATCAATATGCCCATTTCATGATGAAAAAACTCCTTCGTTTATTATACATGCAGGCGATACTCATTATCATTGCTATGGATGTGGAGCCCATGGAGATGCAATAAGCTTTTTAATGAATTATCAGAAATTGACATTTTCTGAGTCTGTAGAATATTTATCAGAAAAATTTGGCGTTTATCTTCAATATGTTGAAGAACAGGAATCTGTTGGACCTAGTAAGAAACGATTGAAAGAAGTTTTAGATTTGGCAGCTTCATTTTTTCATGGATATCTTTTGCATACAGAAGAAGGCCATAATGCTCTTTTGTACCTATATGAAAGAGGAATAGATTTAGATTTTATAAAAACCTTTCAGTTGGGATTTTCTCCAAAAAATCCATATTTATTACAAAAAGCATTATATGAAAAAAGAATCAGTAAACAGCTTTTAGAAGAGACAGGGCTTATTTCATCTTATGGAAAAGATTTTTTTACAAATAGGATTATGATACCAATAAGAGATCCCGTTGGATCTGTTATCGGTTTTACTGCAAGAAAATATACAGAAGATGCTTTTGGTCCTAAATATATAAATACTCAGGAAACAGCCCTTTTTAAAAAGTCTAAAATGCTTTTTGGTCTTTATTATTGCAGAAAAAGGATCGCAAAAGAAAAAAAAGTTATCATTGTTGAAGGACAATTTGATGCTTTAAGATTGATTAATTCAGGAATAAATCTTTGTGTTGCAGCTCAGGGAACTGCATTTGGCGAATCACATGTTAAAGAATTGATGAACCTTGGAATAAATCATGTATATCTTGCTCTTGATTCTGATTCGGCAGGAAATGAGGCCGCTATAAAAATTGGAGATTTTTTTCAGAAAGAAGCCGTGGATGTGTCTGTTATACAATTGCCGGAAGGTATGGACCCAGATGATATATTAAAGGAAAAAGGGCCTTTAGAGTGGAATAATTTAATGAGTTCATCAAAAGATTATCTAACTTTTATGGTAGAGTTTTTTTCTAAATCATGTGATGTAAAAACTCCAGCAGGTAAAAATCAGCTTATACAGTTACTTGTAAAAAGAATAGGCAGATGGAATCATCCATTAATGATACATGAGAGCCTTCGTAAGATTGCTCAGCTTACGCAAACTCCAGAGTCAATGCTTAAGTCTGACAGCATGGAGTCAAGTCTTCAAATTGAAAAAACATCTCATATTGTTAATAATAAGATTGATCCAGACAAGATTTTGGAGCAGGACCTTCTTCGCTGGATTTTTCTTATCGGAGAGACAAATCCAATTTTAAGAAAAATTGCAAAGATCAATCTAAAACCTGAGCATTTTAAGATTGATCAAGCAAGATATCTTTTTGAAAAATTTGTATTATCAGATGAAATAAAGGACATCTTATCTTTAGCAATAGAACTGGAAGATCCCTCTCAGCAGGAATTTTTATCTGAAATGCTTCAAAAGAAAGTAAACAGAGATAAGGCTGAAGAATATTTTATCAAAACTCTTCAAAGTATATTGGACAGACAATGGATGGAAAAGAAAGAAGAAATAAAAAATTTTATACAGACTAATAAGAATTCTGAAGAAGAGTTATTTAATCTTGCAAAGGAATTTGATAATTTACAAAAAAATCGTCCGACAGTTTTATTGTCTTAATTAAATAAACCTATAATTTAAAAAAATGCTTTATATAAGCAATGGCTTTTAAATTAATTGCGCATAATGATATAATTTCGTCTTAAAAAGAAAATAATTATGTTAATTTATAGTTTAGGGGTCAGTATATTATGTTGGTATTGTAAAGAATGGGTTTCTGATAGTAACGATAAACAGACAATTAAAGAAATAGTTTCAGCTTCAATTGGATATTTAAAACAATATTTTAAATAAGCTTCGTCTTAAGTGTTTCAATTATCTTGTCAATAGGTATTCTCGTCTGCTTCATTGTATCTCTGTCCCTTAAAGTAACAGTATTATTTTCTAAAGTATCAAAATCTATTGTTATGCAGTAAGGAGTGCCAAGCTCATCTTGTCTTCTGTATCTTTTACCTATTGTTCCTGATTCATCATACTCTGAATTCCATTCATTCTTAAGCATTTCAAATATTTCTTTTGATTTTTTAATAAGCTCTTCTTTTCTCATAAGAGGGAAAACAGCTGTTTTTATAGGGGCTATCCTTGAAGAAAAATGAAGAACGGTTCTTGTTTCATTATTTTCTAATTCTTCTTCTTCATAAGCATCGCATAAGAGTGCTAGTATTGTTCTTTCTACTCCAAATGTAGGTTCTAATACATGGGGTATGAACCTGATGTTTTTTTCCTGATCGAAATATTCTAATTTTGTTGAGGAATGTTCAGAATGGGCTGTTAGGTCAAAATTGGTTCTATAAGCTAGTCCGTATAATTCACTTGTCCCAAAAGGAAACTTATAAACTAAATCAACAGTTCTTTTAGAATAATGAGACAATTGTTCTTTAGCATGTTCGTGTTCTTTAATATTTTCTTTTTTTAGACCTATTAAGTCGCACCATTTGTGCATGTCCTGCAGCCAGAGGTCGAAATATTTTTCCCAGTCTTTTTCATTTATAAAGTATTCTATTTCCATTTGTTCGAATTCAATTACTCTGAAAATGAAATTTCCCGGAGTTATTTCATTTCGAAAGGCTTTTCCAATTTGAGCTATGCCAAAAGGAATTTTTTTTCTCATTGTATCTATAATGTTTTTGAACTCAATAAAAATTGCCTGTGCCGTTTCAGGTCTTAGATAGGCAACATGCTGCTTGTCATCTGTTTTTTTCATAGGGGTCTGAAACATCAAGTTGAAATATCTGGCTTCAGTAAAATCGCTTTTATTGCATTTAGGACATTTTATATCATTCTTTTTTATTAGATCGGTCATTTCATTTAAGGATAGTCCTTCTAAATTTTCATGGAGCTTTTCTTCTAGCAAATGATCTACTCTAAATCTTGATTTACAGGATTTGCAGTCAACTAAAGCATCATTGAAACTATCTAAATGTCCCGAAGCCTTCCATACTTTTGGATGAAGCAGGATGGGGCCGTCCATGCCTACCATATCTATTCTGTTCTGAACAAATGTTTTCCACCATAAGTCTTTAATGTTCTTTTTTAATTCTGTTCCATAAGGACCAAAACTATATGTGTTTGCAAATCCTCCGTATATATCTGATCCGGGATAAATAAAGCCTCTTCTCTTACAAAGAGCTACTATAGGTTTTAAGGGGTCTGTATCGGGATTTTTTTTCTTGTTCATAACAATTATCCTCTCATTTAGTGCATATTATAAGAAATCTTTATAATTTATCGATAGTTATGATTTTTTAAGCTTAAGATTGATTTGAATGATCAAAATAATTATTTTGAAAATAGAACAAGGTAAATGTATGGAAACACCTTTAGTATCAATTATTATAGCTGTCTTTGAGAACGCGCACTTAACTGCGGTTTCTTTGAATAGCATATTGAACCAAACTGATCAGAGATTTGAGATTATTTTAGTGTTAACAAAAGATACAAAAAAACAAGTTCATAATTTAAGAGATTATTCTACAAGAATAGCTAAAACCATAATAACTGAAGAGAAGACCATTTCATCTATGATGAATAAAGGTATGGAGCATGCAAAGGGTAAATACATGCAGTTTGTTCTTCCTGGAGAAGCATATCTTAGTAAATCGGGATTTTCACATGTGGCAAATGAGATGGAGTCATCAAAGGATGTTGATTTATTTTATTGTTCATCAATTCTTTTTAATGAAGATGGCTTGCCTGAAGTTATGGACAAGGAATTTTCTTATGAGACATTATCTTCGGCTTCTATGGTTACACGGCTGGAAAGTTGTTGGATAGAAAAAAAATTCTTAGAAAGAGTTGGTAAATTTGATGCTTCCTATTTTTTTAGGGAAGGATATGATTTTATGTGCCGCCTTGTTCTTATTAAGAATGTAAAAATCAAGAGAATGGAATCTATTATTATCACCTCCCGTGTTTGAAGCGCCGACAGACTACCAAAGCACCCGCATTCCAGGTTTAAACCGCGGTAGAGTACAACACTATTAGCAATAACCAGGCTTAATGCAACTAAAAAACCGATGCCCGCTGTGACCCTCGAGATAATTCCCAGTATTAATAAGGAACCCACAACAATCTCCACCCAGGGAAGTGCAGATCCGTAGGCCTGAGCCAGCGCATCCGGCAGCAGTCTGTACTTCTCAACCTCCGCGACAAATGCAGACCCTTCGGGCAGTTTACCTGCCCCGGATATAATAAATGTTATACCCACTCCCAGGCG
>CAYPMA010000002.1:0-36523 GCA_964411685.1 uncultured bacterium | reverse complement strand
GGCTGTTCAGAGGGCCAATTCAGGACATCCGGGTCTTCCTATGGGATGTGCAGAAATTGGTGCTGTATTATTTGGAAAAGCATTAAACCATAATCCTAAAAACCCAACATGGATAAATAGAGACAGGTTTGTATTATCAGCCGGACATGGGTCAATGTTATTATATACATGTTTGTTTTTATCTGGGTTTGATCTTTCTTTAGAGGATATTAAGAATTTCAGAAAGTTAAATTCAATAACACCGGGACATCCGGAATATCATATTAAATCCGGTATAGAAGCAACTACAGGTCCTTTAGGACAGGGGATTGGAAATGCAGTCGGTATGGCTTTATCTTCAAAGATATTAAAAGAAAAATTCAACACTGAAACAAAAAAGATTTTCACAAATAAAATATTCTGTTTGGCAAGCGATGGATGCATGATGGAAGGTGCAAGTTCTGAAGCAGCTTCTTTGGCGGGGCATTTAAGATTAAATGATCTTATAGTTATTTATGATGATAACAAAATTACATTGGACGGTAATATATCAGAAAGTTATTCAGAGGATACAAAAGCACGCTTTAGAGCATATGGATGGGACGTTTTTGAGATAGACGGGCATGATATTGAAACTATAGATACAACAATAAAAGAAGTAAGAGATAATCAGCAAAAACCTGTGTTAATCGTTGCTCATACGATTATAGGGAAAGGATCACCTCATAAAGCAGGAACGAATAAAGCTCATGGATCTCCATTAGGTGAAGAAGAAGTAAAGGCAACAAAGCTTGCTTTGGGACTATCAAATGAAGAGTTTTATGTTCCTCAATCTGTTTATAACTATTTTAATGATCTGAGAGTTAAGCAGCAGGAGATAGAAAATAATTGGAATGAGGAATTTCGAATATGGTCAAATGATAATAAAATGTTATCTGAAGAACTAGAGAAGATGAGAAAAAAAATTATTCCTGAGGATTTAGAGAAAAATATTCAAAAAATTGAAATGGCAGATCCACTATCAGGAAGAAAGGCATCACAAAATATTTTAAATCTTTTAGCAGAAGAACTTCCATATTTGTATTCAGGGTCAGCAGATCTTTCTTCTTCTGATATGACGTTTTTAAAAAATTATAATTTTATTTCTTACAATAATTTCAGCGGAAGAAATATTAAATTTGGTGTTAGAGAATTTGCTATGGGAACAATATCAAACGGCCTTGCATTGAGCGGTATGATATTACCTGTATGCGGCACTTTTTTAGTGTTTTCCGATTATATGAGAAATGCAATAAGATTAGCTGCTTTATCCAATTTGCAAATTGTTTATCAGTTCACACATGATTCTATTTTCTTAGGAGAAGATGGCCCTACACATCAGCCTGTTGAGCATTTAGCTTCATTAAGGGCAATGCCTAACCTTCATGTTATACGTCCCGGTGATTCATGGGAGGTTAAGATGGCATGGATTGCTGCTTTAAAATATAAAGGTCCTACAGCAATTATATTATCAAGGCAGTCTCTTCCTGAATTAGATATTGATAAAAAAAGTTATTCCGAATCCATGGAAAAAGGAGCTTATATAGTAAAGGATGTTGATGGAAAAGCTGACTTTACATTGATCGCAACAGGATCTGAATTATTATTAGCTTTGCAGGTTTGTGACAGCTTGGAAAAAGTTGGAAAAAAAGTTAAAATTATTTCATTTCCATGTTTTGAGCTTTTTGAAAAACAGCCTCAAGATTATAAGAATTCCATATTTAATGATAATTGCGGAAAACGTGTTTCAATTGAGGCAGCATCAGACTTTGGCTGGCATAAATATATTGGAACAGACGGCATTGCAATTTCTGTAGATACTTTTGGGAAATCTGCTCCTGCAAGTGATCTGAAAGAAGAATTTGGATTTTGTGTAGATTCAATATTACAAAGGCTTCTTTAGTAAAAAGAATTGATCAAAATTCACGATAATATTAACTTGTCTCAGGTTTAAAAAATTTGTTATATATATGGTTACTGCTATACAAACAGCTGCTGGTCTTTTATCATTGCCCTTAGAAATAGGTGATCGTGTCACAGCTCCTGCAACAGCTATTGTTTGCTGTTGTACAAGAAATGTTAACGTATTTGCTGTGAGTAATGGTGAATTAGTTAAAACAAAAAAAAGGATTTGGTGTTGTTCCGGGAAAAACAGCAATAATGTTAGGGCATGGAAAATGTATTATGAAATACTTGTTGGTAAATACGGGAAAAGATGTGCTAAAAACGCTTTTAGAAAAGTTGCTCCTTTAATTAATTTAACAAGTGATAAACTTCCTCTTTTAACAGAAGATGATCAAAAAGAACTTCATATAGCAGCTCAACACGAAAATGAAAAATTAGCACAAAAAGCAATTAACAAATTTTTACAGCAAAGACAAGTTAGCAGTATGCCTGCTGGTTCAGAACAAGGCTCTGAACCAATAAATGTTGAATCAGTAAATGTTGTTAAAGAAGTAACAACAAAAGTCACTGCTTTTATTTCTTCTTTATTTAGCGCTGATTCAGGTGCGGGTGTAGGGTCTTCACAATATGTTAGAGAGCCTAAACCAGAGGTTAGGGATTCTCCAAGATTCGTAGCAGCTCAACAAGCAAAATTAAAATTCTATAGCGGACATGCTGATTTTTATAAGACTGTAAGGAGTATTACTCTTACAGGAAATATTGATAAAGAAAAAATCAATCAAATGGTTTTGTCAACTTTCAAACAGTTAGAACATGAAGGATATAAAATAGCTTTTGTTAAAAAAACAGTTTTGGAAGAAACAGTAATGAATAGAAGCTTTCTATTTTGGTGGCTTGAACAAAAAGGAATTGATTCACTTGAACAGGCAAAAAGCATGTTTGAAGCTGGAGATTTAACTGAAGACGATTATTTTTATTTACTTGAATCTTCAAGGTTTTTTTACCCGAAAAAATACCTGGTAACCCCTAAAACTAAAGAAAGCTAAATATTGTTTGTAAAAGCATGTATTTTTTCAGTTTCTGCAAATCCAGAAAGCCTAACATATCCTTCACCATATTTCCCAAAGCCGCTTCCAGGCGATGATATAACATGATATTTGTCTAATAAAAAATCAAAGAATTCCCATGAGGACATATTGTTTGTTTTACAAAAAACATAAGGAGAATCTTTTCCTCCAAATACTTTATATCCCAATGAAATCATATGGTTTTTAAGTAAAAAAGAATTATTTAAATATGTATTGATATTTGTATTAATTAATTCTTGTGTGCTTTTTGAAAATACTTCTTCAGCACCTCTTTGAATAGGATAGGGAACGCCTCCGAATTTTGATGCTATTCTTCTTTTCCAAAGATCAATTATTTTAATACTATCTACATTTAATTCTTTTGGAATTACAATATATGAGCATCTAAGAGATGTAAAACCTGCTGTTTTTGAAAAACTTCTAAATTCTATTGCAGATTCTTTTGCCCCTTCAATTTCATAAATTGATCGTGGAATATTTTTTGAAGTAATAAATGATTCATATGCTCCATCAAAGAGGATTATTGAATTATGTTTTTTAGCATATTCAACCCATAAAGATAAGTAATCTTTATCATAAGCTATGCCTGTTGGATTGTTAGGTGAGCATAGGTAAATTAAGTCATATGCTTTTTTTGGAATTTCGGGATAAAAATTATTTTCTTCTTTACATGGAAGATAATAAATATTTTTATACCTTCCCGCAATAATATTTGAGTCAACGTATACAGGATAAGTTGGGTCGCATATTGCAACGGAACATTGTATTGAAAATAATTCCTGAATGTTTGCTATATCATTTTTTGTTCCATTAGAAATAAATATTTCATCGGGTGATATATCGAAATTTATGTATTCATTTTTATGAATTTTTTCTCGTAAAAAAAGATATCCATTAGGCGGGCCATAGCCCTTTAATGTTTTTTTATTTTTTAATTCATTAGAAGCTGTATTTATCGCATCGATGATCGAAGGAACTATGGGGATAGTAATATCTCCAATTCCTAAATCAATAATTGATGTATTTGGATTGTTTTTAATGAAGTCATTTTTTCCTTTAGAAATTTCTTCAAATAGGTATTTGGGAGATAATTCTGAAAAACTTTTATTTAACTTTGTCATAATTCTTTATAAAAAGATTGTTCCATAAATTTTTCTGCATGTTATGCTAAAGGAAATACGAAATTTATAAAAGTATGAATCCTTTAGAAGAATTAAAAAGTAAAATTAAAGACATTGAAAAACAGCTAAATTACAAATTTAAGAATAAAGATCTTTTGATTTTAGCATTTGTACATAGATCATTTGTTAATGAACATAGAGATCTTATGCATGAACATAATGAGAGATTAGAATTTTTGGGAGATTCGGTGTTGGGTCTTGTAATAGCTGATTTTTTATATAATAAACTAACTACCTCATCAGAGGGTAAATTATCCAGCATTAGATCTTCTTTAGTTGATGCTAATGCATGCGCTATTTATTTGAAAAAACTAAATATTGAAGAGTGCGTATTGTTGGGAAAAGGTGAAAAACAGACTAGTATAAGAGGAAGAGAGACAATTTTTTCAGATGTTTTTGAGGCTATCGTTGCGGCTATATATTTGGATGGCGGATATAAAAAGGCAAATGATTTCATATTAAAAAGATTAAAAGATGAAATTGAAAATATCTTGAAAAATCCAATCAGAAATTTTAAAGCTGAACTTCAAGACTATACACAAAAAAAATATCAAAAAATTCCAAATTATAGAGTTATGAAGGAATCAGGACCCGATCATGAAAAAACATTTGATATCGGTGTTTTTATTGATGAAGAATTATTGGGTGAAGGCCAGGGATTATCTAAAAAAGATGCAGAACAAAAAGCTGCAAAAAATGCTTTAGAAAAAATTAATGAGTCTATATGAAACAAAAAATTTTATGGGAATGCACTTCTTGTGGGCATACACAGCCAAAATGGACAGGAAGCTGTACTAAATGCAATGACTGGAACTCATTTGTAAAACAGCTGTTAATTGAAGATAATAATAATAGATTTGAGTCAAAAAATATAATATCAAAACCTGTTAAACTAAAAGATGTATCCTTAACTAAAATGATTAGAACCAAAACTAATATGAATGAGTTTGATAGGCTGCTAGGCGGAGGGATAGTTATAGGGTCTTTAATATTAATTGGAGGCGATCCGGGTGTAGGAAAATCAACTCTGTTGCTTCAAGTGGCTTCAAGTTATGCAAAACAGGGATTAAAGGTTTTATATATTTGCGGTGAAGAATCTACAGAACAGACAACGCTTAGGGCAAAAAGATTAGATATAAATGATGATAATTTGTTCTTGTTAAATGAAACGTTATTTTCAGCAATTAAGCTTCATATAGATCAGCTTAAGCCTAATGTTATTATTGTTGATTCCGTTCAAATTATATATAAGGCGGATTTCCCATCCGCTCCCGGCTCAGTAGTGCAGGTAAGAGAAATTACAACTGAATTTTTACATATTGCAAAAGGCTATGGAATAACGACATTTTTAATAGGTCATGTAACTAAATCAGGAGAATTGGCTGGCCCAAGGGTGTTGGAGCATCTAGTTGACACTGTTCTTGATTTTGAAGGGGACAGAAGACAGGGATTTAGGCTTTTAAGATCTGTTAAAAACAGGTTTGGCCCAACGGATGATATAGCCCTTTTTCAGATGAAGGAACACGGTCTTACACAAGTTGAAAATCCGTCTAAAGCATTTTTAAAAGACAGAATGTCCGCTATTAATGGATCTGTCATCGTGCCCACAGTAGAGGGTATAAGATCTATTTTGATTGAAGTGCAGGCTCTTGTTACTACTTCTGCTTTTTCTTCTGCATCAAGAAGGTGTGCCGGTCTTGATTCTAATAGGTTGGCCCTTTTATTGGCCGTTTTAGAAAAAAGAGTCGGTTATCAATTATATCAATACGATGTTTTTGTATCTGTAGCGGGTGGTATGAAAATTACAGAACCTTCAATAGACTTGGGAGTTATTTTGTCTGTTGCTTCTTCATTTTCTTCTTATACCATTGATTCTGATGCAGTAGTAATTGGTGAGGTTGGTCTAGGAGGAGAAGTTAGAGGTGTGTCAAGGATTGAAAGCAGGATAAAAGAATCAATAAATATGGGATTTAAGAAGGTAATTTTGCCTAAAGGAAACATGAAAGAAATATCAAAAAGCTATCATAGCAGGATTGAATTAATTGGTGTTAATTTAGTCGAGGAAGCTATACAACAAGTTATTAAATAGGAGCTATTTTATGAAAACAAATTATCAATTGCCTGAATTACCATATGATTATTCAGAATTAGAGCCGGTTATATCAAAGGAAGCTCTTGAGATTCATCATAAGAAGCATCATCAGGCATATGTTGACAATTTAAACAAGGCCTTGGATGAATACCATGTTGCAGAAGAGAAAAAAGATATTGAAAAGATGCTTGTTTTAGAGTCTGCAATATCATTTAACGGCGGGGGCCATATTAATCATTCCTTTTTTTGGGAGACGTTAATTGGGCCTAATAAAAAGACAGAACCTGAAAAAGAGATTATAGAAGCTATTGAAAAGGAGTTCTCATCATTTGAGGCCTTCAAAGAAAAATTTAACAAATTAGCTGTTGGTGTTCATGGATCAGGCTGGGCATGGCTAGGTTATAGTAAAATGGAGAATCAGTTAAGAATAGTTACAACTTATAATCATGGGACAATAAATGGAATGGGCCTTATTCCTTTAATTATTACTGATGTATGGGAGCATGCTTATTATCTTCAATACCAGAATAGAAGAAAGGAATTTGTTGAAAAAATATGGGAAATCTTCAACTGGGATATGATATCAAAAAGATACAGGGCAGCAAGGGCATAGCGTAAAAAAATATTTTTAATTATTATATAAACCCTTGAATCTTTAAGCGTTTAGGAAAAAACTATATATTAAAAATTTTGATATACTATTGTAGAAATGGCAAATGGTGTATAATATACCGATATAAATTAATAAATGGGTAGCTATGGGACTTTTCTCAAAGATAAAGCCTAAGATTAAAGTCGAAAGCATTAAAAAAGATACATTTAGCGGATGGGTTAAATGTTCCGGATGTTCAGAAATGATACATAAAAAGGAACTGGAAAACAATTTAAACTGCTGTCCTAAATGTAACTATCATTATAAGTTATCAGCAAGGCAGAGAATAGAGCTTATTTCCGATGAGAATACATTTAAAGAAATGTTTTCTGAAATTATTCCTCAAGATCCAATAAAATTTGTAGATGAGATGAAATATCCTGAGAGAATTAAGCTTGCACAGGAAAAAACTAAAAATACAGAAGCTATAATAACTGGTGTATGCAATATGGACAGCATGCAGGTGGCTTTAGGTGTTTTAGATTTTAATTTCATGGGCGGATCAATGGGTTCTGTAGTGGGAGAGAAGATAGTAAGGTTAATTGAGCATGCTATCAATAACAAGCTTCCTTTAGTTATTGTGTCTGCTTCAGGCGGCGCAAGGATGCAGGAATCAGTTCTTTCTTTAATGCAGATGGCAAAGACTTCTGCTGCTTTGACTAGGCTTAATGATGCCAGGCTCCCATATATTTCAATACTAACTAACCCAACTACAGGCGGCGTTATTGCTTCATTTGCATCATTGGGCGATATATTGCTAGCTGAACCAGGGGCTTTAATTGCTTTTGCAGGGCCTAGAGTTATTGAACAGACAATAGGAGAAAAACTGCCGGAGGGCGCTCAAAAATCAGAGTTCCTGCTAGAAAAAGGAATGATAGACAGGGTAGTTAAAAGACATTGTTTGAAAAAGCAGGTTGTTTCTTTTATTAAATATTTAACAAATAATGAAAGAGAGTTTGAAGAAGAAAATATTGTTGAAAAAACATTTCCAGAGAAAATAAAAGATTTATTAAAAGTTCCTGAAATACAAGAGAAGAATTAAAATATGGATATATATATTTCTACTGATGATGACGAGTTTATTCCTAATTATGAATCTGAAAATGCCTCAGGGGCAGATCTTAGAGCAAAAATTGAAGACAAAATAATTTTAAAGCCTGGTGAATCACTAAAAGTTCCAACAGGAATTTATCTTGAGATACCAAATAATTTTGAAGTTCAAATAAGGCCAAGAAGCGGCTTAGCTTTTAAACATCAGATTACTGTATTAAATACTCCAGGAACTATAGATGCTGATTATCGTGGTGAGATATGTGTTATATTAATAAACCACGGTAAGTGTGATTTTATAATTGAGCCTAAGATGAGAATAGCTCAAATGGTTTTATCTCCAACCTATAAGGCAAATTTTGTTAAAAAAGAAGAGTTGTCTGTTACATCAAGAGGGAGGGAAGGCTTTGGTCATACTGGATGCAATTAATAATAAGTTTATAGAAAAATTTAGAAAAAACGGATCTGTAAGGATATCAAGGTTTTTTAATAAGAACCTTATTGTTTTTCTTAAAGCTACAAATAGAAGTGAAGCTTTAAAATTATTAATAGATTCTCTTGATGATGAAAGGAAACTTCCTTGCAAGAGTTCTTTTTACAGAGCTATTTTAGAAAGGGAAAAAAATACTTCTGCAGATATTGGAATGGGAATAGCTATTACTCATGCGAAGATTAAGGGAATAAAAGATTTTTTTATAGCTGTAGGTATCAATAAAACTGATATTAAATGGAAAGCAAATGATAAAGATCCAATAAGATTGATATTTATGATAGGCGGACCAGATAATGAGGTATTAAGATATCTTCATATATTATCGCGGCTTACCAACATTTTGAAAGATAAAAATGTAATTAAAAATATTTTATCTTGTTCTACAAGTGAGGAAATTTTTCAAATCTTCAAAAATTATTAAAAAACCTATTCATTTTTATTCATTTTTTGCTATTTTTGTTTATTAGTATCAAAAATAGGGGGAATTATGGATTTGAAAATAAAAGATGTTGCTGATTTATTAAATGTTTCAGAAACAACAATAAGACGATGGCTGGCAGAAGATAAAATTCCTGCTTATAGATTAGGAAATCAGTTTAGGTTTAGTAGTATTGAAATTGAAAATTGGGTGATGAGTAGAAAAATGGGAAAAGATATGCAGGATCCAAATCCTTTTTCAAAAAATAAAATCAAGTTGAATACCGAGGATGCTAAGAAAATTATTTCAAAAAGAATAGGTACGCAAGCCTTTAGTTTATATAGGGCAATACATAGAGGTGGAGTGATTACTAATGTTCCAGGTAATACAAAAGAAGAAGTAATTTATGAGACTGTACAGATACTTGCTAAAAAATTGAACCTTGATGCTGACGTATTATGTGAACTTCTATTAGATAGGGAAAATCTTATGCCTACAGCATTAAATCATGGTATAGGAGTCCCTCATACAAGAGATTTTTTATTGCAAAAACCATATGACATTGTAAGCGTGGTATATCCTATGAACCCAATTGATTATGGTGCTTTAGACAATAAAAAAGTTAATGTAATGTTCTTTTTATTTGCTTGTGAAGATAAAAGGCACTTACATCTTTTAGCAAAGATCGCTCATTTGACAAAAGACAGCAGCGCTTTAGATTTTTTAGGAAAAAAGCCAAATATAGCAAAGCTTTTAACATATATAAAAAATTGGGAGAGTGAAATCAGTCAGCCTCAATTAGCTTAAAAGAAGAATTTTTTATTTTTCTTCTTCAGCTGCTGTTTCTACTAATTCTTTTTCAGTTGGTTTTTCTATAAAAACAATATTTCCGTCTTTTTCAGATATTATATAGCTCTTTTCTCCCGGGCTTAGAAGCAATTTCTCTGCAAGAGGGTCTTCTAGGAAGTTTTCAATAACCCTTCTAAGCGGTCTTGCTCCCATCTCAGGCTGGAATCCTTTTTTTACTAAAAAGTCTTTTGCTGACTGATCTAAATCGATATGAATTTTCTTTTTCTCTACTCTTAGTTTTAATTTTCTGAATTCTAGATTTACAATTTGGTTTAAAGCTTCTTGATCTAATGGCCTAAATATCACTGTATCATCAAGTCTGTTAATAAATTCAGGCTTGTAGTGTTTCTTTACAGCTTCATTTATTTTTTCTTTTATTGATTCATAATCGAGGGCTGATTCTTTAACGCCAAAACCTACTTTTGAAGTTTTCCTAATTAAGTCAGCTCCAAGATTAGAGGTCATTGCGATTATTGTATTTCTAAAGTCAATTTTTCTTCCTAATGAATCTGTTAATTGACCTTCTTCTAAGATTTGAAGAAGCAGGTTCATTACATCAGGGTGAGCTTTTTCAACCTCATCGAATAATATTACGCAATATGGTCTTTGTCTTACTTTCTCGGTTAACTGGCCGCCTTCTTCATGTCCAACATATCCCGGAGGTGATCCGGTAATACGTGAGACAGCAAATTTTTCCATGTATTCAGACATGTCAACTTGTATAAGAGCATCTTCACCACCAAATAGCTGGCAGGCAATTTGTTTTGCTAAAAGTGTTTTTCCAACACCTGTTGGCCCTAAAAATAGAAAGGCCCCTATAGGTCTGTTTGGATCTTTTATATCCGCTCTTGAACGTCTTATTGCTCTGCATACTGTTTTTACAGCATCATCCTGGCCGATAATAGCTGTTTTAAGCTCATCTTCCATCTTTAATACTTTTTCAGTTTCACCTTGAGTTAGCCTTGTGACAGGTATTTTTGTCTGTTTTGCTACTATATGGGCTATTTCTTCATCATCTACAATTGCCTGGTTTTCATCTTTTGTGTTTTCCCATTGCATATGCATCTGGCCAAGTTTTTCTCTTAGTTTTTTTTCTGTGTCTCTCAAGCGGGCTGCTTTTTCATATTCTTGATTTGATATTGCATTTTCTTTGGCTTGGGATATCTCTTCTATCTCAGATTCAAATTTTGTAATTTCAGATGGCTGATGCATAACAGATATTCTTGCTTTTGCTCCTGCCTCGTCCATTAAATCTATAGCTTTATCTGGTAGAAACCTTCCTGAAATATATCTGTCAGATAAATATACAGCGCTTTTTATTGCATCATCTGTGTAATGGCATTTATGGTGACTTTCATATTTTGGTTTTAGTCCTTCTAATATTGATATTGTTTCTTCTAAAGAAGGAGGAGATACTAATATTTTTTGGAAACGTCTTTCTAGGGCCTGATCTTTTTCAATATGCTTTCTGTATTCATCATGTGTTGTGGCTCCAATACATTGGATTTCACCACGTGAAAGAGCCGGCTTTAATATATTAGAAGCATCTATTGCTCCTTCTGCAGCGCCTGCGCCTACTATTGTATGAATCTCATCTATAAAAAGAAGTATATTGCCGTTTTTCTTTATCTCATCCATAACGGCTTTTATTCTTTCTTCAAACTGTCCTCTGTATTTTGTTCCTGCGATCATTAGAGTTAAGTCTAATGATATAAGCTTTTTATTCCTTAATATGTCAGGAACGTCTCCATTTACTATAGCTTGCGCCAAACCTTCAACGATCGCTGTTTTACCTACGCCTGCCTCCCCAATAAGAACCGGGTTGTTTTTTCTTCTTCTGCATAGGATTAATATTAGTCTTTCTACTTCAGGTTTTCTTCCTATTACAGGGTCCATTTTCCCTTTTCTGCAAAGCTCTGTTAAATCGTGCCCATAAGCTTTTAGTGCAGGCATTTTATCGTAGGGTGCTCCTGGTGATGATTCTTGTGACTTTGCGCCTGGGCCGGCATTTGATGGCCCGCTCATAGGCGGAAGTTGTAAATTGAATGTTTCGAGCTCTTTTAGGATCTCTTTTCTTAAGTCTTTTAAATTTATATTAAGGCTTTCAAGTACTTGAGCAGCAACGCCGTCAGATTGCCTTATAAGAGCTAGTAACAGGTGTTCCGTGCCAACGTAGTTATGGTTCAAATTAGCAGCTTCTTCATTAGCATATTCGAATACTTTTTTGACCTTTCCTGTCAGTGCCGGCTCAGCATATACCTGAACTTCCGGTCCGAAACCTACTACTTTTTCTATTTCGCTTCTTATTTGATCATATCCAAGGTTCATGTTCCGTAAAACGTTTACAGCTATACCTTGCCCTAATTTCATAAGGCCTAATAAAACGTGTTCTGTCCCCAAGTAGTTGTGGTTCATCCTCTGGGACTCTTTTTTAGCCAGTTTTATTACTTGTTTTGCTCTATTAGTGAATTTATCAAACATGGCGAATTATCCTGTTTTTTTGTTTTGTGCTCTTATGTCATTTTAATATGTTTTTTGTATTTTTGCAAATAAGTTTGTTAAGATAACTTAATTGTTTTAAGGGCTTGTGTACCAGAGGGTTGGGGTGTCTCTTGGTTGTTTTGGTCAATATTTACAATTAAAATAATTAATATTAGTTTTGTTTGAAATAATTATGTTAATTTTAATTTTAATATAAATTGTAAATAAATTGTTACTAGTGGTATAATTAAAGAGTTTTTAATAAAGAATAATAAAAATTTATACAAAGAGGAAGATAATTATGTCGCTTGAAAGTTTAAGCATACCTCCTATTGCAGACGCAAGAGCTTTGTCTGTAATAGCTTACGGAAATATTAAATCGCCTATAACAGTGATTCGTACAAATGGAAACATTTTGTATGCCAATCAGGCATTTTGTAAATTGTTAAACTATGAATACTGTGGAAATCCTCTAGCAGAAAAAAACATCGGTGAAATAATGGTTAATAATCCAGGTGCTGCTGAAGGTGGTAGCGAACAACCAATTGAAAGCGGAAAATATTTCGCAAGATATGAAGGTGGTAAAAAACGTTGTGTAACATTACAAGTCTCAAAATTTGTACAAGATTATTTTGTAGTTGAGGCACAACCAATTATTGAAGAAGAGATTAATATGAGTATTGCTGGTATTGCCCATGATCTTAGGGGTCCTGTCGCAACAGCAAAAATGGTATTGGAAACATTAAGAGATGGTAATATATCTTCTGGTGAACAGGCAGAAATGATTGAAGATGGAATTACTTCATGTGATGTGTCTTTACTATTATGTAATAATATATTGCTTGGTTCTCAGATTGCAAAAGGAGAGGCAAAAATTGAACAAAAAGATTTTCATCCCAGAGATTTAGTAAAAATTCTAAGGGCTGTAATGAACACAAAAGCAAAAAGGAAAAATATAGGATTAGAGCAATCTGATAAACCAAATAGAGGGTTTAAATTTATTATTCCTTCACAAGATATTTTAGATTCAATGCATTTAATAAGAGGTGATTTAGATAAATTGATATTTATATCGCTAAATTTATTAGGAAATGCTTTTAAATATACTGATGATGGACAAGTTGAATTAAAAATAGAATTAATTGATACAGATGATGGTTCAGATTTAATAATTTCTGTAAAAGATACAGGAAATGGTATTGACCCTAAAAACTTAAAAAAGATTTTTGAAGATGGTGTTCAATTAGAAAATGGGCATTCAGGGATTGGAAAAGGACTGGCTATTGTAAAGCAATTAGTAGAAATTATGAGCTTAACTCCCTTCAAAAAAGCTTCAATAGAAGCTTTCAGTGAAGGAGAAGGAAAAGGATCTGAATTTATAGTAAGAATACCTCATAATATTTCATCACCAGTTGCATCAAGAGCTACAACCCCAATACAATTTGCAAAGACTCCTGATCCTGTTACATTTCCATTGTTTAAGAAAGAATTAGATACTTCAAAAAGAGTATTAGTAGTTAATGATAATTCACTAACTGCTAAATTAGCAACCTTGCCTTTTAAAAATGGATTAAAATATTCAAGTATTACAGTATTTACAACTTATGAAGAAGCTAGACAAGCTTTAGAAACAGATGGGAACGAGTTTGATATTGTAATAATGGATATGGAATTAGATAAAGATCATTATGGTACAGAATTATCAGATCTAATAAGAAGAAGAGAAGCGGAACAAAAAAATAAAAATAGAGCAGTAATTATTAAATATTCTGCAAGAACTGATTTAAGTGTTCCTGAAGGAATGGATGGAACATTAGCATGTCCTACCAGTGCTTCAGCGATTACAAAGGAATTATTGAGAATTGATGATGAAATTGGTGGATTAACAACTGAAGTTGCTGTTAGAATACCTGATCAAATAGAAGGAGAAAAACCAGTTTATGGTGAAGGAGCGTCAGCTGCTGAAGCGGGGCCTTCCGCGAAAGGGGCTGGTTCAGCTTTTGTTATGCCTGCTGCTGAGGCGGTTTTTTTAGGTCTTGAAACATTGAGAAGAATGGAACGGCTAAAACAATTACGAGAAAGAGCAAGCTCTGATGCATAAATAAAGTATAAGTTTTATGGTTAAGATTATTGATACTAACTCATCTTCAGCAGAAGAGAACATGCAAAAAGATTATCATCTTTTAAAGAATCTTAATGAATTATCCATGTTACATTTTTACGGCTGGGAAAATGACAGCGCTACTTACGGTCATTTTACAAAGGTTGAAGATTTTATAGATTTAGAAAAGGCCAAAAGAAAATCTTTGGACCTGGCAAAAAGGCCAACAGGTGGTGGAATAATTTTTCATATATGGGACTTTGCCTTTTCGGTGTTAGTGTCAAAAGATCATCCAAAATTCTCTTTTAATCCTTTAGATAACTACAAATTAATAAATAGAATTGTTGTGGAAGCCATATCAGAATTTTTAGATTTGGATTATAAGATAATAAAGGATGATACAAGCTATTCAAATTCTAATTTTAAAAGCTTTTGCATGGCAAGACCTACAAAATACGATATTTTATTTAATGATAAAAAAATTGTAGGAGCGGCTCAGAGGAAAACCAAAAAAGGGTTTTTACACCAGGGATCAATATCTTTGATGATGCCGGATAAAAATTATTTATATGAGGTTTTAAGAAAAGATATTGCTGATCAGATTATCAAAACAACATTTCCTCTAATGAAAACAGAAAGTAATAAAAAGCTTTTAAAAGAAGTAAGAATTCAAATTAAACATCTTTTACAAAAGTATTTTCAAAAAGAACTCGCAATATCTTGAGCATTTTTTTATAATGCAGAGTAAAAAACAATCAGGATTTAAAAAATGGCTTCTAATAAAAATGCTATTTCACCTTCAAGAGAAGAAGATTATTCAGAATGGTATCAACAAGTTATTAAGGCAGCAGATCTAGCAGAGCATTCTCCAATAAGAGGCTGCATGGTAATAAAGCCTTGGGGGTACGGCATATGGGAAAATATACAAAAAATTTTAGATAGAAAGTTAAAAAAAACAGGGCATCAAAACGCATATTTCCCACTTTTTATACCATTGAGCTACTTTGAGAAAGAAGCAAAGCATATCGAAGGGTTTGCAAAAGAATGTGCTATAGTTACTCATTCAAAACTAAAAAAAGAAAGTAATGGCAAACTTGTTCCAACAGGAGAATTAGAAGAGCCTTTAATTGTAAGGCCTACCTCCGAGATGATAATTGGTGAGATGTTCTCAAAGTGGGTACAGTCTTATAGAGATCTGCCTATTTTATTGAACCAATGGGCAAATATAGTTCGTTGGGAAATGAGGACCAGGATGTTTTTAAGGACAACTGAGTTCTTATGGCAGGAAGGCCATACAGTTCATGCTACAAAAGAAGAAGCGGAAGAAGAAGTAAAAAAGATGTTAGATGTATACGCTGATTTTTGTCATAACTATCTTGCTATGCCGGTTATTAAAGGCGAAAAAACAGAATCTGAGACTTTCCCAGGGGCAGATAATACATATTGTATTGAAGCAATGATGCAGGATAAGAAAGCCTTGCAGGGGGGAACGTCGCATTTTTTAGGTCAGAATTTTTCCAAATCATGCAATATTACTTTTAGAGATAAAAATGAAGAGACTCAATATGCATGGATGAGCTCATGGGGTGTTACTACAAGATTGATAGGCGGCATTATTATGACGCACAGCGATGATGATGGTTTAGTTCTTCCTCCTAAAATAGCGGCCTCTCAAGTAGTTATTATTCCAGTTATTCATAATGAAAAAACAAAAGAAATGGTTTTGGATTACTGTGAAAAGCTGCAAGTTGAATTGCAGTGTTTATTATATGATAATGAGCCTATTAGAATTGAATTGGATAAAAGGGATATTAGAGGCGGCGAAAAGAAATGGTCATGGATAAAGAAAGGCATTCCTGTTCGTATTGAAATTGGGCCAAGAGATATTGAAAATGATTCATTGTGTATTAATAGAAGAGATCTTCCTCATAATGAAACAAAAAAAGTTTCCAGACTGTCAATAGCTGATGAAATTTTGAAAATGCTCGATGATATGCAGAATAACTTATATAAAAAAGCTAAAGATTTTCAAAAAATGAACACCCATAGAATTGATTCAAAGGATGAATTTTATAAATTCTTCACACCAAAGAATAAAGATAAACCTGAAATACACGGAGGCTTTGCCAAGTCTCACTGGTGTACAGATCCAAAATGTGAAGAAAAAATAAAAGATGATTTAAACGTAACTATTAGGTGTATACCTCTTTTAGAATCTGAAGAAAAAGGAAAATGCATTTTGTGTAATAAGGATAGTAAGAAAAGAGTTATTTTTGCCAAATCTTATTAATGCTTGATATAAAACTTTTTCTTTTTTAATGTGTTTCATCTTAATTATTATTTAGGAGAGAGAAGATGAATCACAAAAGATTTTTTAAAACGTTTTTTTCTATTATATTCATTGCATTTTTTTCTTTTACTTTATCTGCTGAAGATGCAATTGATTTCAAATTAAACTTTATTGAAGGACAATCTTTTAATTACAAAATTGAATGTAAAAACAAATGTGTATCTACATATGTTGAGAACAATGAAAATAAAAAGGATGATATAGATGTAAATGTTAAAATTAATATAAAAGAAGTTGTTAAATCAAAAGATAATGACACTTATGTAATACAGAGCAATT
This sequence comes from uncultured bacterium, assembly GCA_964411685.1. GTDB lineage: Bacteria > Chlamydiota > Chlamydiia > Chlamydiales > SM23-39 > CAYPMA01. Next base: position 19,566 of record CAYPMA010000002.1, on the reverse strand, counting down.
ACTCTGATATGAAAATTGATATGTCAACACAAGATGGGGAAGTTAAGATAGATTATTTTAATGAAGATCCTTCAAAGAGAATTACATACAATTTTAAAGATAAGGAAGAGGAAGCAAAAATAAAAGAAAGTATTGAAGAATCTATGAACGGTTTTTCAGTATTATTTGATAATAAAAATTATGAAAGTACTATAACTGAAAAGAATGAAGTTATTTTAAAAGACCTGTTTATTGTCATTGAATCATTATTTCCAAAGAATCCTGTTAAAGTCGGAGATACTTGGCAAATCAATTATGATGATAACAGTCTTCCATTCAAGTTTATGATAAATGCTAAATTTAAAGATAAAAGAGACAATAAGATATTTATTGAATATGAAGGAAAAGCAAATATTAATGACAATTTAAAAAGCCAATCCGGATTGCTTGAATTTGATATTAATTTTTCAGGTCAAGAAATATTAGATGACAGCTCTTTTTCAACTGTTTTTTCAAAAATAAATTATATTATGTCGATGAAAGCTGAAGAAGAAGAAGATTCTTCTGAGGTCTCAGAATCATGTGTTTCTATTGACGGTATCCTAGAAAAAACATTAATTAAATAATTTTTTAAACCAGTCAGGATTTAATGATTAATTTTGGCTGGTTTTATCTTTATATTTCATGTAAAATCATAGTATATTGAATTGAACATTAAAGTATTTTAATATATTGTTTTCTCATTACTAGAGATAGAGGATTGAATCTATATGATGAATTTTATAAGAAATCACCAGAAAAAATTTTTTTTATTCATAACAGTATTTATTGTGTTTTCATTTGTGTTCTTTGGAACATCAGGAGTTATTGATAATAATAACAAGCCGAAAGACCATGTTATCGGAAAGGCAATTGATGGATCTTTGATTCATAAGTCAGAGCTTGATGTAATGACTTATTTCTTGTCATCAGATATTGATACGATATTTTTAGGCGGACAAATAAATACTTTAAATGACGGTGTTATAGCAAAGGATATTATAAAGACTAATGTAGCAGATCTAATTGTTGATAGTTATTTCGACCAGATAAAAAATGATATGGCTTTTCGTTATGAAAAGGCAAAAAGAATTTCATTGTACTCCCATCCGGAAGCAAAAGAATTATCTTCTGAAAATGTTTGGAAATTATTTTGTCCAAAAATAAATAAATCTATAGAAGAGCTGAAGCAGCAAAAAGAATTAAATAAGGATTTTGTTAAGGCATTATTTAATTTATATGATGCTCAGAAAGATTTTTCTCCTGAAATGTTAAGAAGGGTACTATTTTTTCAACAGAAACAAAACTCAAAAATTAATCCGGATCCTTTTATTATGCAGGGAGACTTTTCCTTACTTGGTTACAAATCAATTAATGAATGGCTAGGCAATAGATTTATAAATTTAGCAAGCCAATTTATAATTAACACATCAGTTATAGCTGAAAAAAAAGGATATAAAGTTACAAATGAAGAAATATTGCTAGATCTTCACAAGAATGCGGATGAAGGCTTTAAAAAAGTAAAATACATGTTAAATTTATCTTTGCCCTCAGGTGAAGATGCTTTTCATTATCAATTGAAAATTTTAGGGATGTCTGAAAAAAATGTTTTAAATATTTGGAAAAAGGTTTTATTGGTCAGAAAATATTTTAATGACGTTGCAAATAACATTTTTGTAGATGAGGCTTCATTTCAGGAAATATCTGACTGTAAGAAAGAAAAAGCTGACATTGCTTTATATTCTCTTCCTGAAAATTTGAAATTAAAAAGCTTTAGGGATTTAGCTCATTTATGCATGTATAATCAAGCAGTTACATCCTCATGTGAAATAGATCTTCAAGATAAATTTAATTCAATAGAAGATATTGAGAAGAATTATCCTTTATTGGTCAGTAAGACTTATGATGTCTCCATGGCAAAAACAACTCTTGAAGAAGTAGCGCTTCAGATCGGAGAAAAAAAATTATGGGACTGGCAGGTTGAGGATAATAACTGGAAAAGCTTGTGTGATAAGTTTTCTAAGATTTCTGATAAAAAAGATAAATCACGTTTTGATATCTTAGAAGACCTTACTTTTAAAATGAGAAATGAAGTGGATATGTTCTCAAGAATTAAAATGGTGCAAGAAGATATTAAAATGGTTAAAAATTATCTTTTAGCATCAAATAAAAAGACCATATCTATTACATTAAATGATTTTATAAATGAGATGTCAATAGATGATATTAAGAATAAAGAAGACATCGTAAAATTATTTAAAAAAGCACTTATTGATAATAGCAAAGAAGCTTTAGAAAAATTAAATTTTTATACTGAAGATGAAAAAGCTTATTATTCTTTTAATGTTATTCCATCAAAGGAAAACAAACAAATTGTAACTTTTGAAAAAGCTAAGAAAGATAAGATCATTGATTTTGTTTTAGATCAATATTTGGAAAAAAATCTAGATGCTATAAAGCAGAAGCATTCAGATATTTTTACTGAAAATTCAAGTCCATCTAAAAATGTTTTATATGCTTGTTTATTTGATGACTTGATGGAAAAACTAGAAGTTTCAAAGTCAAATTATAAGGATTCATATCTTGAAATACTTCCATCAAAATTTTTAGTAAAATTTATGGAAAATAGAAAAAATGGAATACAAAACAATAATAATGATAAATCTTTTATTTGGAATTTACATAAGGTTGAAATGACAATAACTAAAGAAAGCGCTTCTGATTGGATAAAAGATTATGTTTTTGTAAAAAAAACTGAAGGCTTTTCACCAGTTCATTTGAAGGAAAATGAAGAAGTTGAGTTCTTATATGTCAAAGATAGAAAAATTGATACCTCAGAGCTTGAAAATAAAATTGCAAATACTAGACAGGCCCTTGGCGATGAGGCAAAAAAAGAGCTTGCCGAGAAGGTATTTAATGATATTAAAGAATATATTTTTGAAGATAAAATTATAGCTGAAAATGAAAATATTTGAAGGATTGCAGGAATTATCAATTATTCCTTTTTTTTCTATTTCATATGATTGTATTTATTTACACTCCAAAAAAAAATTAAATAGATGGGATAAAAAATACTTGCTCCCTTCTACATCTTCTTATTTGGATGAAGAAGAATTTGCTGAAGTTTACATGTCATGGAATGAAGAATCTATCGGTATTAATATAATCGTTCAAGCACCTTTTGAGAAGATAAATACAACAGAATGCAGAAGAGCAGATTCAGTTGAGATATTTATAGATACAAGAGATATTAAGAATCAGAAATTTTTGACAAAATATTGTCATCATTTCGTTGTTTATCCAAAAAAAGATCCAAAATACTATGCAAAGGAAATAACAAAATTTTACCAGGATGATGTTCATCCTTTGTGTAATCCTGAAGATATCTCTGTAAAATCTAAAATCGAGCCAAAAAAATATTTTTTGGAGATTGAAATACCATCATTTTGTTTATATGGATTTGACCCTCAAAGATTTGATAGATTCGGCTTTTCATATAGAATAAACCGTTACCTGCAATATCCACAAAATTTTTCTGCTTCGTCTGAAGAGTATAAAATAGAAAATAATCCTAGTTTATGGTCAAGCATTAATATGATAAAAAAGGAAAAAAAATGAAGGTTTCATGGGTAAAAAAAAATGGTAATATTTCTACTGTTGGAATAACAAAACAAGCATTAGAGAATATTGGTGAAGTCGTGTTTGTGCAATTGCCAAAAGTAAACGATAATGTAAAAAAAGATTCTCCTTCATGTGTATTGGAATCGAATAAATCAGCATTAGAATTTGACAGTCCTGTTAATGGAAAGGTAATTGAGGTTAATGAAAAACTAATACATGATGTTACATTATTAAATGCATCTCCGGAAGAAAAAGGCTGGCTTTATAAAGTTGAAGAATAATTTATGTAGATAAATGACAAGAATAAAAAAAGTAATTAGCATAAGTATTTTATTTAGTATTATTTTTATCTTGTTATTTGGCAGGCAGATTGCCTCATATAGTATTGGCTTTCTTTTTAAGACGTATGCAAGTTCAATTATTGGATCTAAAGTAAAATACAGCTCAGTAAATTTTTTTTGGAACAAATTATCATTTAAGGATGTAAAAGTCCTATCTAAAAAGAATTATGAATTATCTATGGAAAATATTGATTTTAATATCAATTTTAATAGAAAGCAGTTCTTTGATGTAGTAATAAACAAACCTCATCTGGTTTTTTATAAAAAAGATAATGCAGGGGCTGCGAAAAAAAAAGGTCACATACATGTTTTGGATTACCAAATACAGGTGTATGATGGAAAAATTGATATTGTTGAAGAAGATAAGTTATTAACTTCCGTAGACTTTTCTTTGCAGCACCAGGTTATTGAAAACACCGGGAAGATTAGTTTCTTCTTTGATGCTGATAGAAATACTTCATTAATTGTTAATTTAAATAATCAACAAAATGACTGGATAATTACTTCTGATTTTAAACAAGTAAAATGCAATGACTTCATTTATTTAATTGAGCCCTTATATCAAAAGAATATAGATAAGATTCAGGGAACAATCGATGGCAGGGCAATATTTAAGCTGTTGTCTAATAGGATGTTCTTGAAATTCAATATTAATGATTTAAATATTTGTTCATCTTATTGCTTAAGTGCTAAAAATTTAAATTTTGAAATAGATTCTCTAATGAATATTGAGAACAATAGCTTTTCTTCAATTTGTTTAAGGGATGATATAAGAACAAGGCTGGTTATAAATAATGCAAATATAAATTCCTCAGATAATAAATGGAGTTTAAGTGATATAAACGGGTCAATATCATTTAATCCCGGCGTAGGACCAAAGATTAATTGTTCCTGTAATGCAAAGAAAGGAAATAACAAGTATCCAATTACTATTGATGGTAAAGGGTATCTTCACAGCGTAAACTCTAATTGGATGGATTTCTCTGTTTTTATCGATAATGTAATTTCATCTAATATAGAAGTTAAAATATCTGATTTGTCAAAAGAAGCCTTTAAGGCAAACATATCTGCAAATAGGTTAAATCATGATATCTTAACAATTTTTCATGACCTTTTTTCTAACTATTACAGATCTTGTAAGAATATCAATATAACTAATGGATTTATTGATATGAACTGCAGCTTGAATTTCAAAAAAGACAGGTTAAATACAATAGAAATTGAGAGGCTAAGAGGAGATGATTTTTGTTTTTCAGTAAAAGATGATATAATTAGTCATGTTCAATCATTTGATATAAGCTCTTCAATTGATGTTCAAAAAAAAGATTTTAATAAAATTACTTCTAATGTGGTTATTGAAAATGCTTCGGTTGAACAAAGTAAAAATTCATTCTTTTTTAAGAAAATATCAAATTTAACTTCACAGATTAAAATTAATGATGGTCATTTTTCCGATTCTAAAATAAGCTTTTTGGCAGATGGTTCCTCTTCCGAAATAAATCTTTTAGGGACTCTTAGTGAGTTTGGCCTAAATATAAACATTAAGGGCAGCCCTCCTTTTTTAAAAGCAATAGATAAAGATATAGATTTATCGGAAGGTTCTTTTTTTAGCAGGATATCGTTTAAGCATGCAGATGATAATGACATAATTTCCGGATCCTTTTCATTACAAAAGGATAAAAGGCAGGACTGTTTATTTAGCATTCAATTAAATAACTTATTTAATAATTTACATACTACATATTTAGAATGCATTGATAAGGCATGGATACGTTCTGAAGATGTTTTTTTGAATAATGAAATAAATGGCGTTAAAATAAGAGGTTTTTCTTCATTTAATCTAAAATACTCAGATAAGAAAATACTATTATTTCTAAATGGGAATGATCTGAATATTAATAATAATCATATATCTCTTTGTATAGATAAGTTAGGAGAGAACAATCTTTTTTCAAAAAATACTAATGCTCTTATATACAAGGCAGATTTAAAAACGAAAAAATGGAATTTAAATATAAATGAATTCAATGGTCACTTTGATTTGCCATTTTATAAGCTTGGTTTTGATGCTAAAAGAGCAAATCTTAAGGTTTCTAATGATAATCTTTTGCTTACATTGAAAGAAGTATATTCAAATGAGATGTTTTTTTTAGGGAATATAAAGGTTGATAACAATAAATTTTTGGATATAGATGCTAAAAGTTTTGAAGGAGACATATCTTCCTTTATGAAGTTTATGAGTCATTTTGACCCAAAATTCTCAATAAACTCCAACTTAAAAGGAAATACAAAAGGAAGTTTTCGTTTTAAATTTCCATTAGATAAAAATGAAAAAGACAGTGATTGGAATTTTTATTGTAAATTTAATGATATTGAATGTCCTATTACAGAGAAATCAATAATAACGGATTTAAATTTTTGTCTTGATTGGAAAAAAAATGATAAATGGCTTGAATTTTCAAATTTAAAAGCAAAAATAGTAAATTCAAAAACTCAAAATGAATATTTTATTTCATGTCCAATATTAAAAAAAGATAATGAAAAAGACTTTATTTGGAATTTTGATGTACGAATAGATAATGAACTTTTTAATATTTTCAGAACTAAAGGAAAGACTTATTTAGAAGATGAAAAAATCCAAGTATTATTAGAAGATAAAATATCTTCTTTTTTTAATAACGATATTAATATTTCATCTTTTTTGTTTGATAATTCTCTAAACTTGAAAAGTCTTAGCTTAAGTTATAACTTAGAGAAAAATGTAGATTTATTCTTTCAGTTTTTCTGTGATATAGGACTATTGCCTTATATAAGCATTCCGGAGTCTTTTAAGGATTTTTCATCAAATATTACATATAATTGGAAGGATGATGATTTTTATATTCTTTTGGATTCAATAAAATTTAATAATGAGGATTATAAGTCATTTATATTAAAAGCGAAGAAAAATAATGACTTATGGAATGTATATAATATGTCTTTTTTAAATTTCATTGGGTCATTTAATTTTGAAGTTAATAAGGATACTTTTGATATTTATGATTTTGATATTCAAAGAGAAGAAGATTTCATAATAAAATTAAAAGGTTCTTATAATAAGGAAGATAATATTTTCTCAGCTGTTGGTACTTATTGTAAAATAGACTTAGAACAACTTCCAAAAAGTATTTTATCAAAGATATATCCTCATGAAATAGATTTAAAAGGACAAATTGAATCTGAAATGTCATTAAACTTTGATTTCAATAAACTAAAGGAGGATTCATTTTATTCATTAAATGCAAATGTTAAACCATCTTCATTCCTTATTAATGGAATACGAATAGAAAATAAAAGAATGGTAAACCTTGACTTTTCTTTTGAAAAAGTTGTTGTGACAGGGGTTGATCTTGAGTTTTACCATAAGAAATTAGACCTTTCAGATGTTGTTTTCCAGGCAGAAAATTCAGTATATTATTTTGATTTAAAAAAGTGGAAAATTCATAACACCCATATAGTTTTTTCTAGCAGTGAAATGGATAAAATTAAAAATGATTATTTTTCTGACATGTCATTTTTATTAAGGAAAGGCCTTCATTTAAATAAGAATGTCGATGTTCTTTGCGATATTGAATATGATGATGAAGAAAAGAATCTATATATTGAATCAAAAGAGGGTGTTTTTTCATTTTTTGATAGTGAATGTATTTTACAGGATATTTTTGTAAGGATTGCATCAAATCAGATACTTTTTAATTTTTCAATTTTGAATGGATGTGAAAAGTTTTTCATAAAAAACATAATAGATTTATCAAACGGCTTAACGGGGTCATTATTTTTATTTGAAAACGATAAAGTAACTATGGACCAATTATCTATTAATTGGAAATGGGAAGGCAATGATGAGATATCCATTAATGAAATAAAAGGATCATTTTATGGTATTGATGCATACTTTTTTGAAGACAAGCTTCGTAAGAATGGTCTTATAGGAAATATGAAAATAGATTTTTCAAAAACTATTAATTTATTTCCTAAATCTTTTCAAAGATCCTTAGATTCATTAAAACTGGGAAATGGATATGAATTTAAAGGAAAACTAAATATTACCAATCATAGTTTCAATTTGGATGGTACGGTTATTGGAAAGAAATTTGAAATAGGCGGGTATGAGATAAAGACATTATTTTCGAACATTACATATGATGATAATAAGCTAGCTATTCAGAACATGAAAATTAGTGATGAGTCTGGAATTATTTCAATGAATAATGCTGATTTTATTTTTGAAGAGGACAATATTTATTTTTCAATCCCAAGGTTTGAGCTTAAAGAATTCAGGCCAAGTCAGCTTAAATTAATAGATAAGCCTAAAAATGATATCAGCCCTCTTGTAATAAGAGAATTTGTGGCTTCTGATATAAAAGGAAATTTTAATGACCTGTATTCAATATCGGGTTATGGACATTTAAATTTTATTAATTCATTTAAGCGGGGGTATAATATTTTCGATGTGCCTGCAGATCTTTTTGGAAGGATTTTAGGCCTTGATTTAGAATTATTAGTCCCTGTTAAAGGAAATATTGAATATCAAATTAAAGATTCTAAGTTTTATCTTACTAAAATTTATGATTCTTATAGTGAAGGACATCGTTCAAAATTCTTTTTATTAAATGAAAAAAGTCCTCCTTATATTGATTTTGACGGCAATCTAAATATTTTAATAAAAATGAAGCAGTATGTTCTATTTAAGTTTACTGAAAACTACATAATGTCGATAACCGGCAACATATCAAAACCTCAGTTTCAGCTTCAGAAGAAAAAATGGTTTTCATTGGAATAAAAAATATTTTTTATAGAATTTTTTTAAAACTATTTCCTCCGATATGCCTTCATTGTCAAAATGTAATGCCGTCAAATAAGCACCTGTTTTGCGTAACATGCAGTAAAAAATTTATTTTAAATGTGTCCTTTAACAAATCATTTCATAAGCAAATATTTGATTATGACTCTGTTATAAATACTTTTATAAAAAACATAAAAAAATATCCCTCATTAATAAAGGTAGCGGCTTCTTTTTATGTTATATATTATCTGAAGTTAAATCTTTCAGTTAAGAGCTTAATAGTAATAGCTGATTCGAAGGATAAAACAACCATACTATTAGCTAAAGAAGTTGCAAAAATTTTAAATGTTAAATTTTCAAAAAGAATTAAACCTGAAATTAAAACTTTACTAGTTGTTGGAATAAAAAATAATAAAAATATTTTGTGTGATCAAAAAGCTGTTAATGAAAATAATTATTTAATAATTTGCTTAACTATGTGTTAATTATACGTTAATTTTTAATTCAATATTAATGCAAAATTAATTGCGTTATATTTTGTTTGAGTTTATGCTTTCGGCGGGTTTTGTTTTTAAATAATTACGTAAGCAAATCCAGTTAATAAATAATTTTTAATAAGAGGTAATAACTATGGCTTTAGATGCAGTTCAAGAAGTTAAAAATATTGAAAGAAATATAAAGATTACTAATATTGCTGAACATGCTGCAAAAGCTCTTTTAGTAGCTGGAATAGCAACTATAGCTTTTTCATTAGGTATTTATTATACATCAACAGTTGCAAGCAATTGGATGTTTGGTGGTTATTTTTGGTATGTTGATACAGGCATGTATGCAAATATGATCGCAGCTCAAGCAGGTGCAGCTACATATCTATCAGCAGGAATTGCTACAGCAGTATCATCAGCATCGTTAGCATTTACAGCAAATATGATAAAAAGATCTTTGGAGCATAATTTAGCTGTAAGAAGAGATGTTCAGCCTGTTCAATATGAATAATATTGATAAGGAAACGATAATATGTCTTTTTTAGCTGATAATGTAAATGTAGGAGATAGATGCAATTCATATCCTTCTATATCAAACGATTCTCCAAGAAAAAATATTAAATACGCCGAATTGCAATTATTGCTGGAAAAGTGTTAATCGCTGCAGGTATTGCTGCAATTGCTTTTTCGTTGGGGTCATACTACACAGCATCAGTAGTCGCAAAAACCTTTTGTTTTAAATGCGGAGCTTCAATTATTCCCGGAATAATAGCATCATATGCTGCCGGAGCAGATATTATATTTTTGATTGGTTCTTTTTTTGGTGTTGCTGCAGGATCATTATTATATGCTTATGGAAAAGATGATAAAAGAATTATGGAAGAGGAATTAAATAGAAGAAGTTTAATTGAACCTCCTCCACCTTATTCAGAATAGTGATAATGCAAATTAATTCTGAATATTTTTCTTAACCATTTGCACTTGACGGAAAAGCGTTTGGTTGTCTTTCATTTCATGGGAAATCTTTTTCCAGGCATGAAGAAGGGTTGAATGTGTTTTTCCTCCAAAGGATTCGGCGATTTTCATTAATGAATCGTTGATTAGCTCTTTTGCAAGGTACATTGCAACCTGCCTTGCAAGCGCTATATTCTTTAATCTTGACTCGCCTTTAATATCACTAACCCTTACCTCGAAAACGGAAGCTACGGTCTTTAAAATGCTTTCTACAGTTATTTTATCCTGAGGATGGTATTCGAACATCTCTTGAAGCAGGTTCTCTGCAATTTCTTTAGTTACTACCGTATGCATTAATCTTGAATAGGCAGCTAGTCGGTTAATAGCTCCTTCCAACTGTCTTACATTATGAAAAATATGGTCTGCAATAAAAAATGCTACTTCATTTGAAATGTTTAATCCTTTCATCTGTGTTTTATGCTGTATAATTGCAACACGCGTTTCCAGTTCAGGTATTCCAATATGTGCTACAAGGCCCCATTCCATACGAGCTATCATTCTTTCTGATAGTTTTAATTGTGATGGAGGTTTATCACTTGTTATGACGATTTGTTTATTTTGATTTATCAAAGCTTCAAATGTATTACAGAATTCTTCTTCAAAGTTTAATCTGTTTTGCAGGAACTGAATATCGTCGACAAGCAGTACGTCAAGGTTTCTATAAAATCTTTTCATTTTATCAACCGACTTATTTCTTAAGTTATATACTAAATCATTTATGAAGGCTTCAGTTGTTATGCATTTAACGCCGACCTTTTTTTTGTTATTATTTAATATATAGTGGCCTATTCCGTGTAAAAGGTGAGTTTTGCCAAGGCCTACTCCACCGTGTATAAATAACGGATTAAAAGATTTTCCCGGCCTCATTGCAACACCTTGTGCTGCAGATTTAACGAATTGATTGGATGGCCCTTCAATAAAGTTTTCAAAAGTATAGAATTTATTTAAATTGCTATCATTATCTTGTTTATTGTTAATGATAGGCTTAATAATTTTATTCTTTTCTCTTGAAATATCCTGTATTACAAAATTTATATTTAAGTCTTTATCTGAAGAAACGAAAAAGGTTGATAGTACATCCTTATAATTTTCAAGAAGGTATTCTTTAACGAAAACATTAGGAACTTCAAGAGTTATAACGTTGTCTTTAAGTTCAATAAATTTTATTGGGGACAACCAGTTTTGAAATTCAATAGGGGAACATTTATTTTTTATATAATCTAAAAATTCCTGCCATGTATTTTCTGTTTCGCATGTCTGCATGTTATAATAAATCTCTTTGAATGTGGATGTATATCAAATATTGATATTGTTTTTCATGAAACATAACATTGATTTTGATAGCTATCAATATAATTTTATTTAAGAATTTAATTTTCTATTTTAAGTTGTTGATAGTCAAAATTATTCATTTGCAAGGAGCAAAGCCGATGCCTGTGATGCAATTTCTATGTTGTCACACTTTAATAATTCTTTTGCCTGTTCTATTGCCTGTGTTTTATATCCAAGGGCAAAAAGGGCTTTTGTTCTATTCATTTTGGTAGGTAGGTGTTCTGAATTTTTTTTTAAAGACTGCTCTATGTAATTTAATGCTTTTACATAATTGCCTTTTTGTAAATAAAGAGCGCCCATTGTCTGAAGGTCATAAGTGGATGAAGAAAGTAAACATAGTGCTTCAAAGTACTTAATTGCTGTATCGTAATGACCTTGTTTAATGTAATAATAACCAATAAATCTTAAGTCATTTAAATGGTCTTCATTCCAATCTAAAATTTCTAGCCAGTCAAGATTGTTTGCCACTAATTATCCTCGTGTGAATTCACGCATTTTATCGTATATTAATTCCATGTCAGTTTGTTTTGATAATAAATCAGAAACAGCTGCATTAACTATTGTAGAATTTGTGTCAAGAGGCTGTTTGCTTATAATTTCTTCAATTCTTTCCTGAGTATTTTCTAAACTTGTCCTGTCTCCAATATTATTGCTTATATTTGTCTTAAATACTCCAATTGGAAGGCCAGATGGAGCTTGTGGAAAATTAGCAAATGAGGGAGAGGGCTTTTCTTTTAATAATATAGATGTTTGAGAATCATATACCTGTTCTAACGTTGCTGTTTCAGCATGTGAAGAGACTGTGTCGTATCTCAAATTGGAAGAAATATCTGAAGTTTTGTCTTCAGCATATCTGACATTTGCAGATTCAGGGAATTCACCTATTTGGACAGGTTTTTGAAATTCTGTAAATTCTGGTATTTCTGTACTCAATTTATTCTCTTATATTTAGTTGTTCGTCTTTATTGTATCAGGCTAAAGATTTTTGAAAAGAAGATAAATAAAAGTTATGAACATTTTTCAACATAAGTTTGGTTTTAATGGTTTTAAGGAATTTCTCGTTGTATGCGTTTAGAAGTGAGATGCTTGCGAATCGTAATCGAATGGTTTCAAAATTATGTAAACATATAGTTTTAAACAAATTTCCCACAATTTCCCACTTTTTGTTCAAAAAAATTTTTTTTGGAAAATAAGTCGTTTTATTTCAAATAATTAAACTATGATTTTTAGTCTTGAAAATGTTCGTAATTAACAGAATTATAAACAAAAAAATTGCAAGATTATGTTTTGAAATGTAATATGTGGAAAACGGTGGGAATTATTGTAATGGATAAGTTCTTTTTTAGCGGATCCTATGAATCGAAGTTGGATAACAAGAACAGAATTGTTATTCCTCAAGATATGAGATATGGTCTTGTTGAAGAAGGGCGGCTTGAGTTTACAGTTGGAATGGGGATGGGAGGGTGTCTTGCTATTTATAGAAGATCAGACATCAATAAAATTGCTGAAGAATTTAAAAAATATGTGTTCATGCCGAAATATCAGAAATTTTTTACATTATTCTTTTCCACATTATACCACACTACTTGCGATAAGATCGGAAGAGTTTTGCTTCCTAAACTTTTGATTAAGGCAACTCAGATTAAAAAAGAAATAGTAGTTGCCGGCGTGTTGAACAAAATTGAAATTTGGCCAAAAGATACATATCAACAACAACTACAAAATCTTATTGAGGGAAAAGACTTTGATATGACAATTGCTGAAGAAGCATTTTCCCTTTTGAATGAAAAGAAACCAAATGAAACAGAATAAGCCTCATATCCCAGTATTATTAGATGAAATTTTACAATATTTTGAAGGTGTTGACCTTGAAATTTTCTTTGAGGGCACTTTAGGCGCTGCAGGACATGCCTCGAAAATATTGGAAGAGCATAAAGAAATAAAAAAATATATCGGTTGCGATGTCGATCCTGATGCTTTGCATTTAGCAGAGAAAAATTTGTCTAAATGGAAAAGTAAAGTTGAGCTTGTGCAGACTAACTTTCAATACATAGATGAGGTATTGGAGAAGAAAAAAATTTCCAAAGTAAATGGAGTCCTTTTTGATATAGGAATTTCATCTATGCAGTTAGAAAAGACTGAAAAAGGCTTTAGTTTTAAAAAAGAAGGCCCGTTAGATATGAGAATGGATCCTACATTGCAGATGACAGCACATCAAATAGTAAACAGGTTCAGCGAAAAAAAAATAGCAGAAATAATAAGGGACTTAGGAGAAGAAAGACAGTATAGAAAAGCAGCAAAAGCGATAGTTGACGCACGAAGGAAAAAAACGATAGATACAACAGCGGAATTGGCAGAATTATTAAAAAAAGTATGTAGGGGTAAAAAACATTTACATCCTGCAACGAAAGTGTTTCAAGCTCTTAGAATATATGTAAATGAAGAGCTTAAAGCCTTAAGAAGCGGAGTTGAAAAAGCAATTGATGCTTTAGCTCCAAAAGGAAGAATAGGGGTAATATGTTTTCATAGTTTGGAAGACAGAATAGTAAAAGACATATTTAGAGAAAGAAATAAAAAAGACGGAAAAATTCTTACTAAAAAACCGATTGTTCCAACAAGTAAGGAAATAATGATAAATCCAAGATCAAGAAGTGCAAAATTAAGGTTTTTTGAAAAGGAATAGAAATGATAGGAAGATTTTTTAAGATCGGAATTTGCATAGCGATAGTTGGAGTTTGTTTTTATTTGTATATTGAGCAGCAGAATGATCTAACAAAATTGAAAATAAAACTTCCAAAGCTTGTAAAAGAGGTTTCTCAAATTGAAGAGAAAAATAAAAAATTACAATATGAAATAGATCTTTTTGAAAATCCGAATAATTTACTGGAATTAGTTCGGATGCCGGAATATTTGCATTTGCGTCATCCATTGGTTAATGAAGTTCTTTCAATTCCTGAAGGTATGGCTTTGAAAGAAAATACAAAATATATTACAACACCTATCGAATCTAAGGTTCAATAGGAATGAGCAAAAAAAAGCATATTGATTTTTCTGATCGTTTTAGAGTAGTCGCATTATCATTTTTTAATTTTTTTTTATTTTGTCTTCTTATTGTTCAGTTTTACAAATTACAGATTATTGAAGGAGAGAAATGGACAAAAGAAGGCCAGATTCAGCATCATCATGTTGTTATTGAACCTTTCATGAGGGGAAGGTTTTTCTCAAATACATCAATAAAAAAAGGACATCTTGAAATTGATCAGCCTCTTGTAATGGATGTCCCTAAATTTCATGTTTACATAGATCCTGATAATATTCCTAAAAAAGATAAGGATCCTATACAAAAAAAGATATTCAGCCTTGTTTATTTGCCAAAGGAAAAAAAAGAAAAGGTTTCAAATGATTTTGACCGCAGGTGCAGAAGTAGAAAAATTATCTCATGGCTAGATAAAGATTTGGCTGATGAGCTTAGGGCATGGTGGATGAATTATGCAATGGAAAACAAGATACCCAAAAACGCAATGTTTTTTATTAAAGATTATAAAAGATCGTATCCTTTCAAATCACTTTTAGGGCAGGTATTGCATACTGTAAGAGAAGAAAAAGAATCAACCGAGGATCAAAATTACCCAACAGGAGGTCTTGAATTATATTTTAATGAGCTTTTAAAAGGAAAATCCGGAAGCAAGCTGATGATGCATTCCCCAAGACATCCTTTGGATGCGGGAAAAGTATTATCATATCCTGAGAACGGGGCTGATGTATATTTGACTATTAACCATTATTTGCAGGCCATAGCAGAAGAGGAGCTTGAAAAAGGTGTGAAGGAATTAAAGGCAAAAGGTGCCTGGGCAATAATGATGGACCCATATACAGGAGAAATTTTAGCTTTGGCGCAATATCCATTTTTTGACATCACGAACTATAGCAAGTATTTTAATGACTTAGAGAAAATAGAGCATACGCGTGTAAAGGCTGTCATGGATGCATTTGAGCCTGCGAGCATATTTAAGCCTATAACTTTAGCTATTTGCTATAAGGCAAATGAAGAAAGAGAGAAAACTGGCTTGCAGCCAATTTTTACAAGAGATGAAAAAGTTGCAACTGATAAAGGTTATTTTCCTGGAAGGCCTTTTCCTTTAAAAGATGGTAGAAAGCATAATTTTTTGAATATGGATCTTGCTATTCAAAAGTCATCTAATATTTATGTTTCTAAGATGGTTAACAGAGTAATAAATGAATTTGGAGTCGACTGGTATAAAAAGCAGCTTCATGAAGTATTTGGTTTTGGTAAAAAAACAAATATTGAGCTTCCCTCTGAAACTTTGGGAAGTGTTCCAACTCCCGGGAAAAAACATCCTAACGGCAAACTGGAATGGTCTTTGGCGACTCCATATTCTTTAGCTATAGGTCATAATATATTAGTTAACAGCATGCAGATGGTGAGGGCTTTTGGAATTATTGCAAATAGGGGAATGGAAGTTAATCCAACACTGATAAAGAAAATTGTGAAAAGAGCATATGACGGTTCTGATAAAATTATTTATGAGAAAAAAAATGATAACAAAAAAAGAATGCTTAGCAAGAAAAGCTGTGATGAGTTGATCCATGCTATGAAATTTACAACGAAATTGGGCGGAACGGCAAGGCTTGGAGATATTATGGGATATACAGAGGCCGGAAAGTCAGGAACATCGGAAAAAATAATTGATGGAAAGTATTCAAGAGATCATTACTTGTCATCTTTTGTTGGTTTTGCACCAGCAAATAATCCTCGTTTTGTTTTGATGATAGTTATTGATGATCCTGTAAAAGATTATATTCCTGGATATGGTAAAACATATCATGGAGGGGTTTCTGCAGCGCCAATATTTAGGGAAATAGGAAGAAGGTCTTTGCAGTATTTAGGTGTTGCGCCAGATGATCCTTTCGGGTATCCTTACGGCGATGCGAGAAGGAACCCTAAAAAAGCTGATTGGGCAGATGAGGTCCAGGATATTATTAATTTATATAAAAAGTGGAATCAGTGAAGTTAAGAAAAGTAATAAAAAACATAGAGAATTTGGTAGTTAAAGGATCGAAGGAAATAGAAATAACCGGGATTTCTTCTGATTCAAGAGCTGTAGCTCCGGGAAATCTTTTTATAGCAATTAAAGGCGATAATTATGATGGATCAGAATTTATTGAAGATGCTATTCAGGCAGGTGCTGCAGCTGTAGTTACTGACCTATACAATCCTTTTTTAGATAAAATTACCCAAATCATTACTAAAAATCCAAAAGAAACTGAAGCAGAAATATCCTCAAATTATTATGAAGATCCCTCCAAAGAATTATTTACCATAGGAATAACTGGAACTTCAGGAAAAACAACTACAAGTTATGCAATACATCACGTTTTAACAAAATTAAATATTCAAACAGGATTAATAGGGACTATTGAATACATAATAGGGCAAAACAGAATTCTATCCAGTTATACAACTCCAAGTGTTGTATATAATCATAAATATTTAAGGGAAATGATAATACAGAACTGTAAAGCAATGGTAATGGAAGTGTCTTCACATGGGCTTGAACAGAAAAGAGTAGATAAAATCGGCTTTGATGCATCTATATTTTTAAATATTTCCCCGGAACATTTAGATTATCATAAGACAATGGAAAATTATTTTTCCTCAAAGGCAAAAATTTTTAACCACTTAAAAAATAAAAACAGTTATTCAATTATTAATATTGATGACAAAAATCTTTCTGAATATTTACCTAAAATAGAATCAAAAGTTATTACTATTGGGACTGACAACAAAGCAGATATTTATGCTGACAATATTTCTTATTCATTGTTTGGAATGTATTTTAATGTTGCCTATAAAGATCAAAATATAAGGTTTTTCTCTTCTCTTATCGGAAAATATAATATTTATAATTTACTTTCAGCTATAGCAATAGGAATTATTAATAACAGTTCGTTAGAAGATCTTAAAAAAAGTATAGCTTCATTTTCTTATATTCCCGGAAGGCTTCAAAGAGTTAAGACAAAACACCCTTTTCATATCTTTATTGATTATGCACATAAAGAAAATGCTCTGTTTAATGTGTTAACAACATTAAATGAAATTAAGAAAGGAAGAATTATAACAGTATTCGGATGTGGCGGTAATAGGGATAAAGAGAAGAGACCGAAAATGGCAAAAGTTAGCGCTCAATTGTCAGACATAACCATTGTTACAAATGACAATCCAAGAAAGGAAGATCCTCAAGCAATTATCGATGAAATAATTTCTGGATTTTTAAATAATGATAATTATATTGTGGAAAAAGACAGAAAATCAGCGATTGAAAAAGCAATCAGTATTGCAAAAAAGGATGACATCGTGCTGATTGCAGGAAAGGGTCATGAGAAAACACAGATTTTTTCAGATAAGACATTACCTTTTGATGATGTTCAAATTGTAAAGGAAGTTTGTTTAGAATAATAGGCTTTAGTTAATGATTTTTTTCAGATTTTTTTTAGTTTTATTGTTATTTAATATCCCGTTATTTGCTAAAGAAAATGTAAAATATATTCCAACATCTTATGCTTTTAAATCATCAAGGCCTTTAATTTATTTGGATGCCGGACACGGCGGACAAAATATAGGAGCAAAAATTAATTCTCCTTATACTGAAGAGAAGAAATTAGCCCTTTTGATGACCCACTATACAAAAAAGCATTTGGAAAAGCTTGGGTATAGGGTATCATTAACACGTTCAAGAGATTTTTTTGTGCCTCTTCCAAAAAGAGTAAATATGGCAAATAGCCATAAAGCAGACCTATTCATAAGCATTCATTTTAATTCATGCAGTTCTCAAGATGTTGAAGGAATAGAAGTTTATTATTTTAATTCCTCTAATAAAAGGGCTTTTGCTTCTAAGGGATTAGCAACAGAGGTCCTTAATAGGATGTTAATGAGAACAGGAGCTAAATCAAGAGGGGTTAAAAAAAGCAATATGTATGTTTTAAAGGGAACAAAAATGCCTGCAATTCTTATAGAGGGTGGTTTTTTAACAAATAGAAAAGAAAGAGATCAGGTAAGAAAAAAAGAATATCTTGATAAGCTTGCTAAAGGTACTGCAGAAGGTATTCATCAGTTTGTAAAATCTCAGGGTCTATAATTAATTAAGTAAAGTATTAGTTATCAGTATTAAATTTTTTATTATATTATCAAATATTTTTTATTATAAATAATAATAATTTTCATCTGATTAATTACGGTATAAATATTGACTGAAGAAAGCATTATTCGTATAATATATGTGCAAAATAAGGTTAATTATGGCAGCTATAGCAGAAGCATCTTCTGGACAATTACGTAAAGATCTTGCTAATCACATTGTAGAGGATAAAGAAAATTTTAAAGGGTGGGTCTTATACCCTATAAAAGCTGTTTTACGCTGGAGTCTTTTAATATCTCCTGATAATAGAATTTTAAATATCGCAGACTCAGCTCTTTCTGATTCAATACATTCCTTGTCAGTTGTAGACCTTGTTAAAACTCCTAAGAAAATAACAAAAATTGTAAAAGATTATTTTGAAAAGGGATCAGTTGAAAAAATCGCAAATGATATTGGCATATTCATATTAGGCGTTGGAGCATCAATTTATAGCGTTGCCAGAGTAATAAATAAATGGATGGTCAACTGTAAAACAAAAAGATTTTTCGTATGCATGCTTCCAATTTTAGGCATTGTTGACAGTGCCTTTTTACTTATTAATTTTAGTGTTCTTGCAGTAAAGGAAATAATCATATTACGAGCAGACGATAAAAAATTAAATCAAGAAGAAATTAATTATCATATGCTTAAGGCAGGAAAAGCCGTCTGCATAGCTATGATAGGAGCTTTAGGCTTTGTTGCTCTTTATTTTGGAGGCATTGCTTCAACATATT
>CAYPMA010000001.1:0-46721 GCA_964411685.1 uncultured bacterium | reverse complement strand
TGAAATTTGAGTACGTTTCCCTTGTAATCTAAGTATAACTCATTAAATTTTTTACAAAGAGAAGGAGAAGAATATTATTTTTATAAAACCCTAGATGAACTTATTGTATATTTCTTTAAAATAAGCGTTTGGAATTTAAATAAACAGAATAGAAATGGACTTTGTCTTGCACCATTAAAAGCCGATTCTATCGAAGAAAAAAAACGTCCATATTATACAGAAATATTATCAAGAACTTCCTTTTAATACCTCAAAAATTGTAATTCATTTTGGTATTCAACCAATAGATAAAGCTAAAAAAACTTTATTTGAAATTGTAAAAAACAATCCAGATCGATATTTTTTATTAAAAAGATGGTTAGAAGATGAATTCTGATGAGTTACTTGATTTAGTTTCTATTAATGACCAAGTAATTGGAAAACAATTAAAAAGCGAAATTTATAATAAAAAACAGAAAAATTTTCGTGTCATTAATGCTTTTATTTTTGATGGTAAATCTAAAATTTGGATTCCAAAAAGACATCCTAAAAAACATTTGTTTCCTCTTCATCTGGATGTCAGTATTGGCGGCCATGTTAAAGCTGGAGAAACTTATTTAGAAGCTCTTATTAGAGAAACAAAAGAAGAAGTAAATCTAGACCTTGCAAATTACCCTTACAAAGAACTGATCTATGTTAACCCATTTAAGACTAATGTTTCTGCATTCATGAAAGTATATTTAATTATTTCTTCACATAGACCAAATTATAATAAAGATGACTTTATTGAAGATTACTGGTTAACACCTGATGAATTGATTGCTAAACTTAAAACAGAACCAGGAAAAACTGATCTTTATTATTTATCATCAATAATTAAAAAGGAAATTAACGCTTTATGAGATTAAAGATTATTTGTGTTTTTATTTTTTTTACATCAACACTTTTATCAGTTGATCATATAATTTTATTTGGCCCACCAGGCTCAGGGAAAGGAACTTTTTCTCAAAAATTATTAGAAAAAGGGTTTCACATTCAAATCTCTCCAGGAGATATCCTTAGAAGAGAAATTGCTCTTAATACCCCTTTTGGCATGAGCATAAAAGAAATTGTTGCAAAAGGCGATTACGTTGATGAAAAGATCGTTCAGAATATTATTATAGAACATTTAGAAAAATGCCTTGAAAAACAAAAATATTTTATTTTAGATGGATTCCCTAGATCTGAGGATTCCTTAAACTTTCTTATTTCATTTTTTAAAGAAAAAGATCTAATTGGTAATATTAAAGTTATTCAATTGACAATTGATGATGAAACGGCTTTAGAAAGGATTACCAGCAGGCGTGTATGCCCACAGTGTGATAAGGTTTATAACCTAATATTTAAACCGTCTATTGACCATCTTAATTGTGATACCTGTTCAATACCGCTTATCCAACGCTTTAATGATACGCATGAAATAATCTGCAAAAGACAGAAATATTATCGCTCACACATTAATCCTATTTATTATAAAGCAAAAAAACTAATAGATGAATTAAATTAAGCACCAACTATTTTTTTATATTATATAGATGAATAAAACAGCAAAATATTAGACTTTTTTAGTTAATCATTATGTCAGTGCATGGCACAATAATTTGATAGAATATTTTAGTCATCAAATAAATCAGATTTTTGAAAACCTCTGCAGTAAAGATATTGGACATGCAGCAATTAGACCAAAGACTTTAAAAAACGCTTTATTTGTTCTTAATAAGTATCAAAACGATCCTATTATTACTGACTATGTTGAAGCGCTACTTTCTGAATTTGATAATCTATTTATTAATTTTCAATCGGAAACAAAAGATGATTTTAAATAAAAAAAATTTGAATAATTATCTTTAAACACGATCAGCATCTATTAATTTCTCATAACCTTGCCTTTGAATATTCAATTCATAAAAAAAATCTTTCACTTGTGATAATGCCTGTGTTGCACGATCAACTACCTGTCCTAAAAATATTCCTGCTTGCGCGGAATTAGTAAAAGCTCCAGAAACTACTGCGGTTATTAAAATTGATTCAACTAACATAATTTATCTCCTTTTTATAAAAAGGCGCATATATTATGAAATTTTTTAATTATTTCACAGAATAGAGAACAAATTTATTTTTTAATAAAAAAAATAAACTATTTACTATAATTATAGATATTATTTTTCGAACAAATTAATTTATTTTAATTGCCAGCACATGCTATTTTAATTCAAATTAACAATTAAAAAGGATAAAAATATGGCAGCAGCAGCAGCTTCAGGAACATTAGATGACTCACGTTTTAATGAAGCAGACGATAGTATAGGAAAAATGAAAGAAAAAAATCCTCTTTCAGAAACATTATCTAAAGAAGGTGTTCCATATTCTCAATTACAAATGACTGAAGAACAAGTTAATGCGGCGAGATATGTAGTAAATACATTATCAGGAAATCCAGCAACATTATTATTTAAATTTACAATGCTAATTTCTGCGGGAAACACCTTATATGGCACACACCCTCTTAAGCAACTGGAAGCAATATTAACAGATAAAACATCTAAACTTGCTTTAAAAACGTTATATAGAAAGTTCAAAGATGGATCAAGAATAGCTAAAAAATATTTTTCTGAACTTTCAATAGCTTTCAAAGATAGAGCTAAAAAAGATCGACTTTATATAACAGAAGAAGGAGAAGTTAAAGAATTCAAAGATCATATTACAGTATTTTCTCAATCTGTTAGCTGTGAAAGATATAGTTGTGACCCAAAGAGATTAATTATAATTATGCAAAAATGTTTTGAAAGACATGACTGGACAAAATTATTTAGTTATTTAACTAAGCTTGAAGAGTTGGCTAAATCATAATAAAAATTCTTATTTTTAAAAATTTTAAAAATTTGATATATTCTTTGTCCCATTTAAAATTTTTTTGAGGTGACACTTTCAAGTTTTATGTTTTTAGAAATACAAACACTACTTTTCCATATTTAGAAGAAAAAATTATTGTCCTTTTAAACCATTCTCGATACAAAAAGTTTTCTTACGCAGAAGAAGCTCCCGATCTGTTAGATTGTCTGACCCTAATTCATTACATATTTAGTGAATCAGCTAAAATCAAAATACCATTAAAATATATTGGGAATATGCCTAGATCTCTTTTTCAATTTAGTGATTGGAAACTTTTATCAGTCACACAATTAAAAAGAGGAGATATTGTTTTTGTTAACAAAATAGGAAAGAAAAATCTGGTATCTCATGTTGCTTTAGCTATGTCTGATGAAGAAATAGTTCATTGTTCTAGAGAATTTGGCTCCGTTCAAATATTGACGACTAATATTTTTTTTGAAATTTATGAACAAGGATGTACATGCAGAGAAGCTCTTAGATATATTGACACAATGGATAAAAAACTTAGAGAAAAAAATAATGGAAGATTTATTGAGTATTAATAACATTTGCTTTTACTAATGCATCATAATGGCTTTTTCTTTTTTTCATAAGATAATATGAAAGCTTGGCAGTAACGGGTTCATTAGAATATAAATTTAATTCCATTAATTTATTTTCTATTTTTTCTTCTGCTTCTTTCATCAATTCCTTTTTTGGAACAATTAACTCAAATTCAGCTATCTGATATGTAAAATCAGAAAAATCTGCTATGTCAAAGTCTATTATAAACTCCCCTAACTGGTACTTTTCCCTATAAGTAATAAAGGAGCAAAATGGAAAAATTTTATTATTTATTAAAGAACTATCTAAATCTTGATTGATTGGAAGGGACAATTCATTAATTATTTCTTTTACATCAGTTATTTCTTTATAATGATTAACTGACTGGTTAATTTTCGGCCCCATTTTTAATTCAAAGACATTATCTCTTTTTCTTAGCCATTTATTTGCGATAGTCAATGAGTAGTTATTATCATCATAATAAGCATCTTCAATTTTCGATTTTTTTATATATTTAGCTATAGCTTTTAGTTTTTTAACCTGATCATTTGAAAGTATTATTTTTTTCTCAACTTCAAACATTGTTAACCCTTTTATTTATATTAAAATATCATTGATAAAATGATAATAAATGATATAAAATTTATGCACTAATAACAACTTTTATTAAAATCATGTCTGGTTCAGTTATTCATCATGCAATACCTCAAACACAACCTTATTGTTATGAAATACAAGATAGGCTTCATGCTAACTTAAAAGGAACAATAGACCCGGTAATTCAATTAGTCATGCCATTAGTTAATGACTATAGGATGAACTCTTCATTAAAAATACCGGTAATATCTATTGCCGTGTGTTCAGGAGTTGGGAAATCATATTTTTCACAAAGACTACTTGAAGAATGCGAAGCTAGAGGAATACAAGCTAAAATATTAAAATTTGACGATTTCTTAGATCCGGAGCCGTTTGATGGAGCCATTGATGAAATTCATCCTCATTTCGATTATAACAAGCTGCACGCGTTTTTAAGAAGGCTTATAAACAAAGAACAAACAATTGAAAAGCCCACATGGGATCACACACAGCAAAAACCATCTAAAATAACAACATACTTTAATTTAGATGGAGTTGAACTATTAATATTTGAAGGTGAATTTACTTTATGTGATGAAAAAACTTATAAAGATCCTGAAGCATACAATTTTATTCAATACAGCAATGTTAAAGTAATAATCGATGCTAATGATGAAGATATAATTGAATGGGACTGGCAAAGAGCCCGTGACATAGAAGCCGGCTCACGTGAAGAGTTTAATGAAGAAAGAAAGCAATCATTAACTAAGTATAGAAAAACACTTAATCCTCTTAAAGAGAAAGCTGATTTTATTTTCTTTAAAGACACTAGTCATACCCTAACTCCCTTCAAATAAGGTCCTTACTTCAGCGGCATGTATTTGGTTAAGCGTTAACAATAGAAAATTAGTTAATCATTAAAGTTAAATTACACTAACATTCTGACACCTAAAAGGTTATAAATTTAACAAAAATGTTTATTTATTGATTTTTAATTAACTATTTTATTATAATTCTATGTTTTTAATTTAAAAACTTAACAAAACCCAAAAATAACAAAAATAAACTATGGCTACAGAAAGAAATTACCTTTTAGTAAGAGATCATTCATCACACTTACAGCTATTGAGAGAGAACGCTGCTAACATTGAACGAAAATTAAACTGTATTGATCCCGGAATATTAAATGAAGATTTAAAAAAAGGAAGATCGGTTAGCGAAATTGCTAAAAATACATTTAATTATTATAAAAATTCTGCCCCCTCTAAATTAAGATATTATAGGGCACTTCAAAACAGAATACATGAAATATCTCTAAAAAAAGCAATACAAACAATATATAATTTAACTGAGAGCAAAGCTGAACTCATAGCAAAAAAAATTACAGAAAAATTCATATTTAAAGAAGCATCAAAAACAGATGATCTTGTTGATAAGTATGAATTACAATATCGCAATCTTTTTGGTGATATCAGTAAAATTATTTTTTATGTTGATAATACAAAAAATGAAACAAGAAGGGTTCATTTTGAAGTAATGTTTTTAGCAAAAGGTGGTTTTTATACAATTTATTCAGCATCAACTCATGAATTTTCTTTAAAAACGAACTCATCTGTGCTAACAGAAACAGTAACAAAAATTCTTGATCCTAGTGCAACTGAAGAGCAAAAATTAAAAGAAATCCAATCACCTGAAATACAACAATTATTATTACGATCTGAAAGTGACAGGTTAATAACTGCCAGCCCTGAATTATTAATAAATAATGAAGATGCAACGGTCTTTGTACAAAAAAAATATATATGCGATCTTTCACACATCTTTAATAGAAAAAAGCATGCAGCTCTTGCTTCTGATTCTAAATGGTTATGCGATATGATTCTTAATATTGCAAGTGCCCTTTTACATATGCATGAAAAAGGATATACTCATAGAGATTTGAAACCTGAAAATATATTTATTTCAGATAATCTTAGAGCGAGACTTGCAGATTTTGGCTTGTTTGCAGAATTAGGAGAAAATTCACGCCCCTCAGGAACTCATTACTTTATTCCCTGCAAGTATCTCTCTGCTGCTATAGGGGAACTTGGCTATAGAGGAAAAATCAAACAAGGCAAAGATCAAGACGCATTTGCTTTAGCAATAATTCTAGCCATGGCTTCATTAGGAAAAGAAATTTATAGATTTCTACCTTCTTTTGACAATCTATCAGATAACACTCATGCTCTAATAGACACCATTCAAAAATCAAGGGCTAAGATTTCTTCGGAAACAAAATATGATATAAATAATAGACTTATTTTTTCTGCTGATATTAATAAAAAGGTTCTTTCAATATTAAAATCAAAAATACTCAGAAAAATTAGTCAAAATGGTTATTCTCATATACCTCTTTCATCAATTATGGATTCTAAAAACTATTCATATTTCCTATCCCTTGCAATGAAAAATAGAGAAACATTTATTAAACAATTACAAACTGTAGATAATTCACATGATTTAGAAAACCTAATTACCTCTACTTCATTCTTATCAGAAAATATAAAGAAAGAACTTATTCTCGACATAAGATTTTTTGATGAGTCTTTTAAAATATTTATCGATGCAATAAACGGAGATGTAAAAACAGATAGAAGAAGGCCCCCTATGTCAATACATGAGATAATAACCAGACTCAACAAAATAAAAAGTGATTTTGCACATGATAAATACTTCTCCTAAAACCCCTCTAGCTGCAAATCTTTAAGCAAGAAGAGCTTGCGCCTTTATTTATTTTAATAATCCCTTGAATTACAATTAAATAATTGCTATAATAATTGCTTTATAACAAACAATAATAAAAAAAATGTCAATTAATAGCCTATTAATAAGAGATGTTACTGACCAGCTTTATTTACTTAGCTCTGAAGCTGATAGAATAAAGGAAGAATTATACCTTATAGATCCCTGTATTTTAGACCCAAGTCGCAAGCCCTTGAGCCATAGAGGATTAATTGCCATCGCGAGACATAGGTTAAATCTTATATCAAAATCTACAAAATCTAAAGCAAGATATTATCATCAATTAAAAAAAAGACATCTTGAAATTGAAAGCATAATTAAAATTCAAAAAGCTGTAAGAAAAAAACTAAAAAGAAACAACGAATACTCTGAAGCTATCAAACAAGACTTAAAAACTATTCTGGCTCGTTTTTATCTTACTGATAAAGAATTTGAAGACACCTATAAGAAAATTATAAGAATGTCAATGCGAAGTAATCCTCCAAAGCTATGCGTTATTAGATATAAAGACAACCCAATTACAGTTCGATTTGTTATAGACAATCACAGCAATAAAGAAAGAAAGATTTTTTTGATTCTTGATCAAATAGGCGAAGGATCATTTAAAAACGCTTTTTCTACTAAAACAATTATATATAATTGGGATAACAAAAGATCTCATATCACCGATCCAACTATATTAAAATTGCATGACAATATAGATCTAAGGCACAGGTTATGTGAGGTTCAAAGAACAGTTATGCATACTTTTTTAAGACACCAAGCCATATCAGAAAGCCCCTTGGTATTGATTAATAAAGAAGACTTAACAGTCTTTACTCAAACAAAATTCAAGTGCAACCTTAATGACATGGTACTAGACCCAAATAATAAAGATCTTATTTTCTCTCTGTGGATATGTAAAGGCATTAGAAATATTGGAGAGGGTCTTATATATATGCATGAAAGGCATGGTTTAATTCATAGAGACATCAAACCAACTAATGTATTTATTACAGATAATATGGAAATGAAAATTGGCGATATGGGAACTATGACTTATTTAAATCATGAAATCAAGACTTCTGGTTCTTCATACTTTATTCCAAGTAAATATCTTTCAACTACTAAAATAATAGCACAAGATTCTTCTATGGATGCCTTTGCATTAGTTTTAACATTAGCTTTTTCTGTATTCAAAAAAAACTTATTCTATTTTTTGCCGAGAAATAATAAATTATGTAACGATCCTCGCAAATTAAAAAAAACATTAATTGAATCTAGAAGAAAGTTTGCAGAAGAAACAAGTTATGAAAATGGAAAACATATATATTCAGAAAAAATTAATAAAATTTATATTTTAATTATAAAAGATGTAATAATTAAGAAAGTTTCTAATCATGAATTTTCTAAAATTCCAATAAGTGATCGCTCTGAAAAAGAAAAGGAGCTAGAAAAGAAAACTAAATCTGAATTTATTACACTAATAAAAAAAGCTAACAATATGTACTTTATTAAGAATCTAATTGAAAACTGTGAATACCTGAATGAAAATTTGAAAAAAGAACTTTTATTTGATGCTAGATTTATTGAATTAACTTTAGAACTATTAATAGATGCCGTTAATAGAGATTTAGAAAGATTTGAAAAAAAACCAATCACAGTACAAGAAATAGTTGACAGGCTAAATGGTCTTTTAGCAGAATTTTCATTATAAAACTCTTTATCTATACCCTTTAAAAAAGTGTATTTCCTTCTCATGCTGAACAGCTGCCTTCCTTGTATTAAAGGTCCCTAAATTTCTTCGTTTGTTTGTTTTAGGGTCTTTAGAACGAGAATAAAGCCTATATTTGCCTGATGACAGCTTTCTGATCATAATAACTCCTTGTTTATTTATAGAATTATCAGAAAAACACAAGATTGTCAAATTATGACAATCATCATAATCATTATTTTAATAATGGGAAAAAAAACTAATAGATCTTATAATTTTTTATAAAACGGAAAATTATTATGATAATAATTGATTTTTTAAAGGGAACGCCTATTTGGGTATATTTAGCCTTCGTATATGTAATGATCTTGGGAATAAAATCATTAAAAGATTATGAAATTCCTATTTCACGAATATTTTTTATACCCATTATCTTAACATGCCTATCTATTTATAATTTAATACATAAACTTAGCGGAAATATCGATATCTTTACTTGGGCTATATTATTATCATCAGGAAGTTTTTTTGGATTTATGCTTACTAATGCAATGAAAATCAAACTTATTAAGGAAAAAAAATCATTAGTAATACCTGGAAACATATCAACTTTGATTCTATTTATTTCCATTTTTGCAACAAAGTATTTTTTCGGAGCACTTTATTCAATAAATCCTGAAACAAAGAAGATGCTTTTATTTCATCTATTGGACATTGGTTCATCAGGGGTAATTACAGGGTTTTTTATTGGAAGAACAATTTCTTATATAAAAAAACTTAAAAGTTTAATGAGATTGGAAAATTAATTCCTAGGAACAAGAAAACACGACATATACTTATTATTCAAAAACTTTTTTATTAACATTTCCTCTTCTTTTGTACACGAAAGCAATATCTTAGTCTCAAGGTCACCTTTTAAAGAATCTACAGTAGTAATAATAGAAGTAACTACTTTATCTTTCAGAGAACCTACAAACACATCTATTTCATGTTTATCTGAGGCATTAGTGTTTTTTAAATAACCATAATCTATTGGATATATCATGTCCTTATACTTAGGGTGATTTTTACCCTTTGGCCTATCAATTACAACCTCAAAATTTTCAATCAATTCATCTATTCTTTGCCAAAAATCCATATATCCTCTTGTGCATTACTTATTTTCATATTAAATATAAGTTATGTAATACTAAAATTAAAACTTATTAAAATATGATAAAACAATTACTTTTATTCATACTATTTTTTTGCTCTGCATATTCCAATGAATGGACTGTTAATCAAATCATGATCAATGACAATTCTTTGATGAAGCCTATCATTAATAACAGAAAGTATTTTAATCCGGTTAATTATTCATATTCAGAATTTGATGAAATGACAGGATTTATTAAGGGAAGATTTTATAGTTTCAATGAATATGAAAATAATTTTTATTTTCCTGATAATGTAATTGAAAGATCAAAAAATTTAAGGATCCAATGGATTGGACACTCATGCTTTTTAATACAGCTTGATGATATAAATATTTTAACAGACCCTGTTTTTGATGACTTTTATCCATTTTTAAATACAAAATTGTATAAAAGACAAATCCCTCCGGGCATAAAACTTGAAGATCTTCCAAAGATTGATTTTTTAATAATTTCTCACAACCATTATGACCACTTAGAAGAAAATGCAATTTTGCATATTGCAAAAGATCAGCCATATGTTTTGATTCCCAAAGGGTTAAAATCATTTTTCTCTGAAAGAGGCTATAAAAACATTTTAGAAAGCACATGGTGGGAAGAGACTTCCTTTAAGAGCAAAAATAATAATGAAACTTTTTGCTGTGTTCCTGCAATTCATGAATCAATGAATAGGGACTGGATGAAAAAAAACACATCCCTTTGGTGTGGGTGGATAATATCCAATAAAAAACACGTTCTTTATTTTGCTGGAGATACAGCATTTAATAAAGAGATGTTCTCTCAGATAAAAAAACACTTTTCTGTAGATGTGGCATTTCTTCCGATTTCCCCTTTAAAATTTAACGACAAACATATGGACCCTAAACAGGCAATAGAGGCCTTTGACATATTACAAGCAAAAACGCTCATACCCATGCACTGGGGATCTTACATATACAACAATGAAAAACTAATAGATCCGATAAACGCTCTGTTAGATAGTTTTAAAAATAAGAACAAATCAAAATGCCTGCATTTAAAAAATGGCCAGTCATATAGTTTTAAACATTAGCTAAAGTGCATGTTTGAAGAGTGTTAAGTATAAGCTGTATAAAAGCTAAATGCTTTTTTTGCTGAACTTCATTTTTCATATCGTAAGAATATTTTGCCCATAGATTATGAAAAAAAAGGACTTCTTCAAAATAATACATCTTTCTATTAGGGAAAGACCCTTTTAGGACCTCAACATTATTAAATATTTTTTTAAATGCTTCATACTCATGATTTACTAAAAATAAATTAGCCTTTAAACATTCAGTTAAAACCTGAGAAGGAAATTCTTTTATTACTTCATTATAGAGCTGTTCGGCTTCGTCTTCGTACTCAAAGAAATCCAATAATTTATAGTATGAAAATGCAGCATAAAGGCTTTTAGGATACTTTTCTTTTATTTCTTTTAATTCTTTTAAAGCAGGAGGCCCCATCTGTTTGCCGTTAAATGACAAATCTTGGGATTTTCGAATAATTTCCTCCGGCATCAAGAAAATATTTTTAGGAACGTACTTATAACAAATAATTAGTTTGGCTCTATTTTTTTTGTTATTCCATGAGCAATCGACTTCTAATTTCATAAAAATTTCCTTAAAATATTTTTGTATATGAATTTTAGTTGCTTAAAAAAAATAAGTCAAAACTTTAACAAAAAAATTCCTGTTTTACTTTATTTCAAATATTTTTACTGTTAAAAATATAATTCATTTTATTATGAGGAATTTGATGAAAAAATTATTTTTATTACTAATATTTTCAAGCTTTCTGTTTGCTGATCACACTCTAAATATTTATGAAAACATAACGTTCATAAAAGATCCATCTGACATAGAAAAATTTTTCCCAAAAACCATAGATGAAGTAGAAAATGAGAAAACATCAACAATAGAATCATTCAATAAACAAATACACTCTCTTGTAAATGAAACAACTTATACATTCGACAACACAGCACGATTATTTGATTTGGCATTTGGCATCCTTCATAATAAAACCGCACTACTTGAAATGCTATCTTTAACTTATCAAGATAAAAATATTAGAGAAAAAGCCTCAAATTCACTCGTAGAGATTGTAAACACATCTACATCAAGCATATATAACAATCCAAAAATATATGATGAATTTGTATCAATAGACCAAAAAAAACTAACACCCGAACATAAATATTATGTTCAAGAGACAAAAAAAGAACTTGAATCAATGGGATTATCGTATCCTCTTGAAAAAAGAAAAAAAATTATCGCTTTAACTAAAGAAATAGTTAATTTATCAGAGAAATTTAGCAATAATATTAAGGAAAGTTCTCCAACTTTTACTGTTTCCTTAGAAGAATTAAAAGGAATGGACCACGATTTTATTAGATCACTAAAGAAAGATGAAAAAGGTAATTATATATTAAATACAGATTATCCTATTGCATTTCCTATTTTTTCTCATTGTCAAGTTGAAAGTACAAGAAAAAAAATGTATCAGGCATTTAATAAAAGAGGCTTCCCTGAAAACATTGAGCTTTTAAAACAGATATCAAAAAAAAGACATAAGCTGGCTAATATGCTTGGATACGATTCCTATGCCGATATGGAATTAGATAATCAAATGGTTAAGTCTTCGAAAAATGCTAAAAAGTTTCTGAATGACCTTACAAAAAAAATTGCACCAAAACAGTCATATGAATTTGAAATATTAAAAGAAAACCTTCCGGAAGGAGTTGTATTAAATAAAAAAGGACAAATTAACCCTTGGGATTTAGAATTTACCATTTCCTCATACATGAAAAATCATTTTGATGTTGATCAAAACGAAATAAAAAAATACTTCCCTTTAGAAAAAACAATAAGTGGCATGCTAGGCATTTATGAAGCATTTTTTGCTATCAAAATAGAACAAATTCCAAACATTAAACTTTGGGATAAAAAAGTTCGTCTTTTAAAGCTAACAAAAAAAGATTCAGCCATCTTATTAGGATACATTATTTTAGACCTTTTTCCCAGGAAGGGAAAATTTAATCATGCATGTGCTATTCCCCTTCTTCCATCTTTAAAACTAAATAATAAAGATATTCCATCTCTTTGTGTTGTTATTTGCAATTTCCCTGAAGGAACAGATGATTACCCTTCTTTAATGACTTTAGGTGATGTAAACACATTTTTCCATGAGTTCGGTCATGCACTGCATCATACTTTTGGAAGAACTGATTTATTATTAAATGCGGGATTAAATACTAAGCTGGACTTTGTAGAACTGCCTTCACAGCTATTTGAACAGTGGCTTGATAATAAAGAGATTTTAAAATTATGCAGCGGACATTATAAGACAAATGAAAAAATACCTGATGAATTAATTAATAAAATACTTGAATCAAAAACTGCCTTTTCCGGGATACATTATATGAGACAATTGATGTTCTCAAATTATTCTTTGAGCATCTTTTCATATCCATGCGATAATATTGACTCATTATGGAAAAAAAATAAAAAGCATTATATTCCAAATGTTTCTCAATCTGATTATGATTATGGATATTTATCATTTGGACATTTAATAGGATATGGTTCCAGATATTATGGATATTTATGGTCAAAAGTATTTGCTTTGGATATCTTCGAAAAGATCGAACAACAAGGGCTATTAAATCCTGATGCAGGATTATTATTGGTCGAAAATATATTGGGAAAAGGCGGAAGCTTAGACCCAAATATACTTTTATATAATTACTTAAAAAGAAAGCCTAATCAAAAGGCTTTCCTTAAAAGCATAGATATTGATAAAAAATAGCCTTACATTATTTTTGTAGCTATTTCTGCAAGTTTTGACCTTTCAGTTTTATCTAAAAGGACATGTCCATATAACGACTGCCCTTTAAATTTATTAATAACATATGTCAATCCATTTGAATCCTTGTCCAAATAAGGATTGTCAATCTGAGTTGGGTCACCTGTTAATATCACTTTAGTATTTTTTCCAGCCCTTGATATTATTGTTTTCACTTCATGATGAGTAAGGTTTTGCGCTTCATCGATAATCATAAATACTTTTGGAAGCGTCCTTCCTCTGATGTAAGTTACTGCTTCCATTTCTAATTTTCTACTTTTCATAACCCATTCTAAAGTTGAAGAACCATTTCCCTCGCCATTTGCGCATTCACATATAAACTCCAAATTGTCATATATTGGCTGCATCCAGTGATATAATTTTTCTTCTTTAGTTCCTGGAAGATATCCAATATCTTTTCCTAATGGAATTATTGGCCGTGATACTAAAATCTTTGAATATTGCCCTTCATCGAAGACCTTATATAACCCGCAGCATAACGCAAGAAGCGTTTTGCCTGTTCCTGCATGTCCTACAAGAGTTACCAGGTCGATATTATCTCTTAACAACAAATCAATAACACATCGCTGCTCTATGTTTAATGGCTGTATTCCCCAAATACCCTTGTCCATCTGAATTAATGGTTCTAATTTCTTTGTTTTACCATTAAATGTACATACAGCAGAAGATCTTTCAGGACTTTTCATTATACAAAATTCATTAGGATGAAAAGCTGTATCCTTAATCTCGATTTTTTTATTTTTATAAAATAAATCAATTTCTTTTTTTTGAACTTCTAATGTTTTAAGTCCCTTAAAAACCTCATCATAAGATGATTTCAAATTAAAATAGTCTTCAGCTTCTATTCCCATCGACTCAGCCTTAACACGGCTTATAAAGTCTTTGGAAACAAAAACTATTTTTTCACCCTTTTGTTTCAAGTGATAAGCAATATGTAATATCTTATTGCTATTTCTATCTAAAGTTAGAGGAAATCCTTTTATCCTCTGTAAGTTTTTATCTAATTTTATACGAACGTTAGGACCTTCCGGTATATCTATTCCTTTATCAAAATCTGCATTTTTTGTTTTTAAAGAATCAATATACCTCATTATTACTCTAGCATTTTTTCCCCTTTCATCCGTATTTCGTTTTAATGCATCTAATTCTTCTAAGACAATGATAGGTATTATAACCTTGTTTTTTTCGAATCTTTTCAGAACTGATGGATCATGTAAAAAAACATTTGTATCAATAACAAAACTTTTTTGATCCATCTCTCTCCCCCCAAAGTATGATGTTGACCTAAAGGGGACAATATACAAATAAAAAAAGTATTACAATATTTTTTTATAAAATTTTTTTAACTATTTGCAACCCATTGACAATCAATGGGGCTTATGATGCCGTTAGCAGATTCTACTCCTGCCTGCTAAAAATGCATTGACAAAACAGTTGTTCTTTTTTACAATTAAAGGTAAAGATTTAAAAAATAAATAATAAAAAGGAGTAAATATGGTAATCAACGAAAAGGTCATAATCATACCTCCTTATATATCAACAACTTGGAAAAACATTGTCTCTCTTACAGTAGAAGAAAGAAAACAAAAGCCTGTTTTAATAGTCATAATTAAAAGCGGCAAACAGATAGAGATACCAGAACTTGATGCAGACAATATCAAGTTAATATTTGAATATCATAGGAGATTCCTAGAACAGGAAGAGACTGTAACCGCAAAAACCAATCCTTTAGGATTTGGATTCAGCATACCTTTATCAGAAGAAAGCGGAAACATTGAAACTATTGGCAATGCAATGCAGCACAACCCAAATCATTCCAGCATCCCAAAACTACCTGATGAACTTATACAAAAAATTGCAAATATCGCAAAAATGATGGGCTTGGACGAGCCTGAAAACTTACCAAAACCTGAAGCAAACTGTAATTGCATACACTGCCAGGTTGCAAGAGCATTAAACCCTAATTCACTAGAAGATCAAAATGGAGGAGAAGCAGTATCCGATGAAGATTTAAAATTCCGCACATGGGACATAGAACAAAAAGATAAGCACTTGTATGTGGTGTCAAATCCTTTAGAAAAAAAAGAAGAATACAATGTGTTTTTAGGTAATCCTATAGGATGTACTTGCGGAAAAGACAATTGCGAACATATAAAAGCTGTTCTTCAAAGTTAAAAATTTTTCAAAAAAGCTTGGTTAAAAAAAGTCTTTCGCTCTAGTATTTTAATTACATACTATTAAACCTCAATTTGCCAGTTTCGGCAAAAAGAAAGGAGTGAAGACACAATGCCAAAGATCATTGTTTTCCTAATGTTAATGTTCTGTGCATCTTTAACAGCACAAGAAAATCCTGACAAAGCATTTGATGCTTTTACAGGTAAAGTTATTGGAAATAAAGTTAGAATGCGCACAAGTCCAGACTTAGACAGTCACATAATATGCCAATGCAATAAAGATGATTTATTAGTTATTGTTGGCGAAGAAAATGAGTTTTATTCAATACAGCCTACCAGCACAACTAAAGCATATATCTTTAGAAGCTATGTAATAGACAATGTTATAGAAGCTGATCGTGTTAATCTAAGATTAGAGCCAAACACAGAAGCACCTATTATTGGTAAAATGCAAAGGGGTGACAAAATTGAAGGCAGGACATGCGAAAAAGATCCTAAATGGATAGAATTTACACCTCCTGAAAATGTTAAGTTCTACATTGCAAAAGATTATATAGAAAAAGCCGGAAATGCTGAATATGCCCAAATAATGAAAACAAGAAAAGAAGAAGCTACCCGTCTTTTAAACTCAGCTTATTTCATTACTCAGGGCGAATGCAAAAAACCATTTAACGAAATGACCCCTCATTCTGCTATTAAGCAGTTTGAAGCAATTGTACAGGAATATTCAGACTTTCCAGCAATAGTTCAGCAGGCAAAAGAAGGCCTTTCTCTTCTTCAGGATAATTATCTTCAAAAGAAAATAGCCTATTTAGAAGAAAAATCTGCTTTATCTGAAACAGAAAAACAGCAGCTATTCAGCGAAATCTCTATTGAAAAAGACAAAAAAGATAAAATTGCTAAAAAAGCATCTTTCTGGAAGAGATCTATTCCTGACAAAATGAAAACATGGGCTTCAATCGAAGATTCATTATTTCAAGCATGGAGCACATTTCATCCTGAAAAAGAAGTAGATGATTTTTATGAAGAACAAAAAGCTAATGCCTTATCATTTTCTGGAACAATTCAGACATATAACTTAGTTTCAAAAAGTAAACCCGGTGATTACTTACTGAAAAACAAAGACGGCATACCTATAGCATATCTTTACAGCACACAGATCGATTTAGAAAAATATGTTGGCAAAGAAGTTAGCATGCAGATATCTCCAAGGCCTAATAACAATTTTGCTCTTCCTGCATATTTTGTTCACATAATTGAATAAGAATTATAAAAAGCTGCTAATCTTATTTAGCAGCTTTTTTAATATCTAATACTTTTAAAAATGAATAAACTAAAGTTCCGCCCAATAAAAGAGATGCAGCCTGCATTAAACAAAATAGTATTGCATAAGAAAATTCCATAAAAGCAAAAGAAACACTTAAAAACACAACTTTTATTAATGAAGCCATAAATATTGAAAATGAACTTTTATTTTTTTTAGAAAAATAATTAAAAACTAATACCAAGAAACAATTTGATATCATAATAAATGGAATAAGCATTGGATAAAATATTAATCCAAAAGCTAAAGCGACAAGACTAGGTAAAAAGCACATTATCAAAGAATGTCTTATCCCGAAATAATATGTAGCAATAATAAGAGAAAAATTCACAAGTGAACCTACTACAATATGACTCGAAGAAATAGCCGGCATCAAGCAAATAATAAAAAACAAAATAAAATAGACTGTTATATACATAGATTTAGACAAATTGACAGACTTTAAATTCTGCATAAAAACTCCATTATTTTTTTAGCCATTTTCAATCTCATCAGCATATGAAGAACGGCATATTTTAGTTATTTCTTTTAATACAGGGTTGTCCTCTTGTGTTGCAAGGCCCATTTCTTTTAATTTTTTTGCACTTACCAATACTCTCGATTCAAAGGAAGCAATTGTTTTGTTATATGAATCAACGGTTTGCGATATTGACTTTCCAACATTAGAAAAATGAGAAGTCATAATCAGAAGCCTTTCATGAAGCTCTTTTCCAATTTTTGCAATCTCTTTAGCACTTTTTGATATATTATCCTGTTTCCAGCTATATGAGATAGCTCTCAATATAGCTATTAAAGTAGTTGGTGTTGCAATAATAACATTATATTTTGCGCCGATTTCAAGCAAAGTTGGATCTTCCCCTATAGCAGCACTAAAAAAAGCTTCAGCCGGTAAAAACATTATGACAAACTCAACAGATGGAAAAAATTGTTTGTAATATTCTTTAGAACTTAAATCCTTTATATGTTTTTTAATGTGCTGAGCATGATCTTTGAGCTTTCTTTTCTTATATTCCTCATCATTTGATTCAGCTGCCTCCAAATAAGCGTCTATTGGCGTCTTAGCATCTATTACTATTTGCCTTTCTCCCGGCAATTGAATAACCAAGTCAGGACGAAAAATCTTTTCATCTCCCACAGTTTTCTGTTCAAAAAAGTCACAATGATCAAGCATTCCAGCTATTTCTATAACTCTTTTTAAATGTATTTGCCCCCAGGCTCCTCTAATATTTGGAGATTTTAAGGCTTTAGTTAAATTCTTTGTTTCTGATCTAAGAATATCTTCTGATTTGATTAATGAATCAATCTGCTTGCTTAAAGACACATAAGCTGACTGACGTTGTTTTTCAATATCCCGTGTAAAGAAATCCATTTTATCTACAGATTCTTTTAGGGGATTAATTATTGACTGCATTTCTTTTTGTTTTATTTCAAGCTGATCTTTCGCCTTGTCCTGATATCTTTCAAAAAAATTGGAAGCCAAGTCTAAAAAAGACCTGTTATTTCTTTCCATTAAATCAAATGATAAGGATTTAAAAGTATCCATCATTGATTTTTTGGAATAAGAAATTATCCCTTTAATTAATAAAAAAACACAAAATATACCAATTAATGATATCGCTATAATATTTAACATTATTTTAACCCTTTATAACTAAAGATGGTTTTAATCTTGCCACCATCTTAGCCAACTTTGCATTATGAACTGATTGTACTACTTGATCAATATCTTTATAAGAATCCGGCATTTCTTCTGCTATAGTCTTATAAGATGATGCTTTTACATAAATATTATCCTCTGCCATTATTTTCCTTAAATCTTTTCCTTTCCAATCTTTTAATGACTGCATCCTGCTTTTACTTCTTCCTGCTCCATGACATGAAGACTGCCATGTTAAAGGATTGCCGAGGCCAACCATTATGTAGCTTGCTCTTTTCATATCGCCAGGTATTAATACAGGCTGCCCTGTTTCCTGATATATTTTTGGAAGCTCCTTAGAATCTTTTTTAAAAGCTCTTGTAGCTCCTTTCCTATGGACACATAATTTCATTTTTTTACCGTTAACTATATGCTCTTCAAATTTTGCAACATTATGACAAACATCATATAAAAGATTAACCTTATTATGACCAATATTGCATACATTTAAAAATGCCTCACGCACATAATGAAGTATTCTCTGTCTATTATTAAAAGCAAAGTTAGCAGCTGCGGCCATAGCCTTAAAATATCTTTTCCCTTCATCGCTTTGTATTGGGGCTGCAACCAATTGCCTGTCCGGAAGTCCTTTTTGAAATCCTTTTTTTAAAAACTCATTTAGAGTATCTTGACAAACTTGATGACCAAATCCTCTTGATCCGGTATGAACCTGAACATAAGTTTTTCCAATGGCTATATTCCATTTTTTTGCAACTTCTTCATCATATATCTTTTCAACATATCCTATCTCAATGAAATGATTCCCAGAACCTACCGTTCCAAGCTGCTTTTTGCCCCTTTCCTTTGCATATTCCGATACTGCATCAATATCAGCCCCATCAATCCTTCCATTGCTTTCAGTATGCAATAAATCTTCTTCTAGTCCATATCCATTATCAATTGCCCAACGAACTCCTTGAGAAGTTAAATTTTTAAAGTCCTCATCGGAAAGTCCTTTTTTATCTCTATGTCCATGTCCAACACCTGATGGAACAAGTTCATAAATTTGATTGATCAGCTTTTCTTTTGTATTTTGATCAAAATTTTTAAATTCCTCCTCTATTATTGCTATCCTAACTCCGCAATTAATATCATATCCAACCCCGCCAGGACTTATAACCCCTTCATTAATATCCATTGCTGCCACCCCTCCGATCGGGAACCCGTATCCCCAATGGATGTCCGGCATTGCAATGCTATACCCAACAATTCCAGGAAGGCATGCAACATTTCTTACCTGGTCTAAAGATTTATCCAAAGATTTTAATAACTCTTCTGAGGCAATAATAAGACCGGGAACAAGCATGTCTTTTTCTTTAGGTAAAAGATATGTACATTCATCAATTTTTTCTAAATTATACATCAACAAGCATCTCCCATGAAAAAATATCATGTTTATCTTTTTTTAAATCTCCATGAAGACTTACAGCTTTAAAAGGACAACCTGTATTTTGATCAGCTATAGAAATTAAGTCATTTAAGGAAACCATTACATCTTCTATTGAATTAATAGGTACATCTTCTGAAAAATAATTGATTATTTCTGGAAATTTAAAGCTTAAAGCTATTTTTGCATTTGTAAATATTTCCAATATATTTTTACCTCTTATAGAAAAGGCAAGATCTGCAGTATGTTCTATTTCCTCAAAAGATTTTAAAATATTATAACTCCAAAGAACATTGTAATTTGAATTACCTAAACTCTCATAAAGATTGATGTTTTTAGTAATCATAGGAAGCCTTACAAAAGATTTTTCCCATGCTTCAACATTATCCGGTTTTCTACATAAAGTTACATGAGATAAAAACTTTCTGTTCTCATTATGCAGCTTAATATTATTATTCTTTATCCAATTTGCAATTTCTTTTGCATACCCTTCTATTTCAATTCCATCTAGCCATTCGATATGCCAAGCAACAACATTAGGATGTTTTTCAGGCAGAAAAACACATTTATCAAAAATCCCGCACTTAGAAATATCAAATGGAGGTTTAGGGAAATCCTCTAACATTGAATTAACTATTTCATAATCAATACTTCCTAAAAAAGATAACGTTAGATGCCTATTATTTTCTTTTATTATATTTCCATTGGGATATTTTGAAGGCCATGGAGAACTTACTTCCATCCCAAAAAACAATCTTTTTTCCATATATTTATCCTCAAACAACATCTTGATTTAAATAAATACTTGGTTGCAAGGATTATTTGTAACAAAAATTTTTTAAAATATTTTTAACCAGAATATTTTATTCATCATCTGAATCAGGCTCAAAATCCTTAAGTGTCTTAGATTTTTTTCCTGCTATTACTCTAATTAGAGATAAGATAAGGGCTAAGACTATATATCCCCATGATAAAATTAATAAAACTATATGGAAATAATATAAAAAGCCGTAAAAGATAAAAACAGCTACCAAGACAGTAAGCCAAACTAAATGAAATGAGGCTACTCTGAAATGTAAGAATTTCAAGCTAGGGAATTTCCACCTGCTAACCATCAAATATCCTAACAAAATCATTATTGTACTTAAAAAAACTGCCCTTGACGTCTCTGAAATCATGCCTATAAACCTAGGGAAATGTGAAAGCAGCAATAAATTCATAGATATTGCAGCCACAGCAGCAGCCGTTATAGGAAGCCCTGTAAAATGCTTGCTCTTACTTGCCAGTTTTGATTCATCTGACTTAGCCTCTTCCTTTTGAACATTAAACCTAACAAGCCTCAATATTCCACATAATGAATATATCATAGCACCTGTAGCAGCAAAAAATGATAGTGTTGTGCCCTGCTCTAAAGAAAGACTCTTTAATAATAAAACAGAAGGGGCCACACCAAATGAAATGGCATCAGCCAAAGAATCAAATGCTCCCCCAAAAGAAGATTCAGCTTTCAATACCCTTGCCACAGCGCCATCAACAAAATCTGCAACAGCAGCCAAAAGCAAGAAAAGAGCGGATGTTGTCATTACCTGAAAATACCCGCTTCCGGGCTCTATCATGTTGACCTTAAATATTACGAAAAGTCCACATGCAAGACCAAATGCTGTAATCATGTTGGGTATTAGGTAAATCCTTTTCATATGGTCTCTCAATTTCTAATATTGAATATATCATAAATTAAAAACACAAAAAAGATAATTCTTAATTTTTGCATTAACCACTAAAAATTAAATACTTGCCAATTTATAAAAGATAAATTAAGCACTTAACCTCCTTATCGTAAAGCACTAACAGGTTAATTGCAAAATAATTC
The DNA here is from genome assembly GCA_964411685.1 of uncultured bacterium. Taxonomy (GTDB): domain Bacteria; phylum Chlamydiota; class Chlamydiia; order Chlamydiales; family SM23-39; genus CAYPMA01. The sequence continues at coordinate 24,710 of CAYPMA010000001.1, read as the reverse complement.
AATAATTTAAATATTTAATTTGACATTCTTATATATAAATAAATTATAATAATATTAATGGAGTGACTTAACATCGCTCTTAATTATTAATTTCTTCTTTGTTTGGAGGATAAAATGAATAAAAAGAAAAAGAATAAAAAAAACAATAAGTGGGAAGCAAAAAGAAAAAAATGCCACCACAAAAATAAATGTAAATGCAAATAAAAAGGTTTAAAAATGGCCAAAATAAAAAAAAGAAAGACTAAGTCTCAAAAAAGAACTGCAACATATACTGAATCTGACATAAAGGCCCAGGAAAAAATAATCACACAATCAGAAAAAAAACTACATAGCGCAATACACAAACTTCATAAAGACATTATTAGAAAAGCAAGTAAAGAAACATTGATGAAAGATCACGCAAATATTTTATTAATATTTGGAGAATGCAATTACTTAGCTAAAGAATGGAATTCCCATAAAAAATGGGATAGAAGACTTAAATAAATAATCTTCTTGAGTTGGCAAAAATTCCTATCTTTCCTAAAGTTATTATCTTTAAGAAGGAATAGGAATTTTTTATGTCAAAAATTTTAAAAAAAGATCAAAAGTATAAAAATTTTACAGTAACAAAATATTTACCTCTGCCAGAAATTAAAAACACCTTGATAGAACTTGTTCATGACAAAACAAAAGCACAAGTCATACATTTGCAAAATGATGATGAGGAAAATTTATTTTCATTGTCATTCAAAACATATCCACTAAGCTCAAACGGAGCTCCCCACATATTAGAACATACTGTATTATGCGGATCTAAAAAATTCCCTGTAAAAGATCCTTTCTTTTCAATGTTAAGAAGAAGCGTTAATACTTTCATGAATGCTATGACCGGTGAAGATTTTACATGCTACCCTGCAAGCTCATTAGTTGAAAAAGACTTTTATAACTTATTTGAAGTATATATTGACGCAGTTTTTAATCCTTCATTAAAGGAGCTCAGCTTCATGCAGGAAGGACACCGCCTTGAATTCAAAGAACCTAACAACCCTAAAAGTTCATTAACAAGAAAAGGTGTTGTTTATAATGAAATGAAAGGCGCCATGGCATCGAGCGATTCAAGGCTAATGGAAGAGATTAAAAAAAACTTAATGCCTGATCTTCCTTATTCTTATAATTCCGGAGGAGAACCAAAAATCATACCTCAAATTACATATGAGCAGTTAAAAGAATTCCATCGTACTTATTATCATCCGGGGCATTGTTTATTCTTTTTCTATGGAAATATACCGTTAGAAAAACATTTGGATTTTATTGAAGAGCATGCATTAAATAATATTGAAAAGCCAAAGGATCTGCCAATTATTAAATTACAAAAAAGATTCAATAGCCCAATAGAAAAGGAAATTAAATATCCAATTTCTGAAAATGAAGATGATAAGAATAAAGATATCATTTCTTTCAGCTGGCTCACATGCCCTATAGCTAATCAGGAAGATGTAATTGCTATCACATTACTTGAGAGCATTTTGATGGACACGGATGCCTCACCTCTTAAACATGCTCTATTAAAATCAAATCTAACGACTCAGGTATATAGCTTTATTGACTCTGAAATTAATGAACTTCCATGGGTAATAGTATGCAAAGGAACTGATAAAAAAAATAAACACAAGTTATTTGAAATAATTGAAAATACACTAAGAGATCTAGTAAAGAATAAAATTAATAAAAAACTTATTGATGCATCGCTTCATCAGCTTGAATTTTCAAGATCGGAAATTGTAAGATCAAGATCTCCATATGGATTAATATTATTTTTTAGATCGGCATTGCTAAAGCAACATAAATGTGAACCTGAAAATGGCCTGATGATTCATTCTCTTTTTGAATCAATAAACAATAAGTTAAAAGACCCCGACTACTTACCTTCCGTAATAGAAAAATACTTATTAAACAATAAGCATAGGCTAGATTTAACGCTTATTCCAGATAAGAATCTCGAAAAAGAAGAACGACAAGATGAAATTGATGAATTAGAAAAGATAAAAAGCAAATTATCAGAAGCAGAAACAAAAAAAATCATTGAAAATACACAAAAACTAAAAGACTTTCAAATTGCACAGGCAAAACAATCTTCAGATTGTCTTCCTAAAATTCATATAAATGAAATACCTAAAACTGTAAAAGATTTTACCTTATCAGAAGAAAAATGGAAAAATTTTAACATATATCATCATGACTGTTTCACAAATCAAATTGTTTATGTGAACCTGCTTTTTGATATGCCGAAGCTATCTGATGAGGAACTCTTTTTATCATCATTATTTTCCTCATTATTAACTGAAATAGGATCAAACCAAAGAAGTTATGAAGAGAATTTGCAAATGATTCATTCTTATACCGGTGGTATAGCTAGTTCAATGGAATTAAATATAAGTTCAAAAGATATTAAAACGTGTTCTCCCTCATTTGTTATTGGAGGAAAAGCATTATATAAAAATACGGATAAGCTCATTTCATTAATAATTGATGCTATTACCTCGCCTAACTGGAGTAATAAAGACAGAATAAAAGAATTACTTTTGCAGCAATATACATTTATTCAAAACAGCTTAGTTAACAATGCAATGGGATATGCCGTATCCTTATCTTTTGCAGGAATGGACATACCTTCTTATATTAATTATAAATGGCATGGACTGGACTATTATCATCAATTACAAAAAATTGTTAATAATATCGATAATGAATTACCGCAATTAATAGAGAGCCTTACTGCGCTTCAGAATAAGATATTTACATACAATAATCTTGATCTTGTAATTTCATGCTGCAAAAACCATTTTAAAACAATGAAAGATAATAATTTTTATGGTTTAGATGCTTTAGAACCAAAAAAAATAACTTCATGGGAAAACAATTTCACATTTAAAAATGTAGAGTCACAAGGAAGAATTATTCCATCCCCTGTATCGTTTACGAGCATTGCATATGATACAATTAACTATTACCATCCTGATGCCCCATACCTATTTGTTGGATCTTCATTATTTGAACATATTGTTCTTCATCAAAAAATTAGAGAACAAGGCGGTGCTTATGGAAGTGGGGCAAACTTCTTTCCATTGCAGGGTAAATTTTATTTCTTTGCTTTCAGAGATCCTAATTTAGCATCTTCAGTTGAAGCATGCCATATTGCCCAAGATGAAATTGCAAAAGGGTTATTCACAGATGAAGAACTAGAAGAAGCAAAACTTAGCATTATTCAATCTTTAGACAAGCCTATATTCCCTGGAGGAAGGGCTATAACAGGCTATGTATGGAAAAGAAAAGGTCTAACAAAAAAAATACGCCAGGAGTTTAGAAAAAAAATATTAGAAGCTAAAAAAGAAGATATTGAAAAAGCTGTAAAAGAGCACTTAATATCAAAAAGAGGGAAAGAAACAGTTGTTTCATTTGCCAATAAATCATTATTAGAAAATGAAAACAAAAAGTTTATAGCTGCTAATATGAAAGAATTAAATATTATTCCTGTTTAACAAAAGAACTATTTTTATTTATTTGTTTTAGATATATTAATTAAAAGGAATTTTAAAACGGAGAAAGAGAAATATGACAAAAAATTTCATAAAAAAATTAGCATTAACCACCTTATTGATTCCATTATTTTTCATTTCTTCATTATCTGCAAAAAATACAGAATATCTTGAAGAAATGTCTAAAGGCTTCGCTGAAATTGCAAAAAAAGCAACACCTTCAGTTGTTTATATAAAGGCACATTATACACAAAATATTTCATCAAATAATTTTGAAGGATTTGAAGATCCATTAGAATTATTTGGAGAAGATTTTTTTAAGCATTTTTTTGGAGGCCCAAGAAAATTTAAAAATAAACAAACCCCTCAACAAAACACACAAATATCCGGAGGCTCTGGGTTTGTAATCTCTAAAGATGGATACATAATAACAAACTACCACGTAGTGAAGGATGCAGATAAAATTACTGCTACATTAAATAATGGAGAAGAATGTGATGCAAGATTAATAGGAATAGATGCAAAAACAGATATCGCAGTAATAAAAATTGATAAAAATGACATGTCTCACCTTTCATTTGGAAATTCTGATGAATTAAAAATCTGTGAATGGGTAATTGCTATCGGAAATCCTTTTACACTTCAATCAACAGTTACTGTAGGTGTTGTTAGCGCTAAAGGAAGAAATAACCTTCAAATATCAGATCAATCAGGCTATGAAGATTTTATTCAAACAGATGCTGCTATTAACCTTGGCAACTCCGGCGGACCTCTATTAAACCTTAATGGAGAAGTAATTGGAATAAATACAGCCATCCTCTCAAAAAGCGGAGGATATATGGGAATAGGCTTTGCAATACCAAGCCATATGGCAAAACACGTTACAGATCAAATAATAAAATATGGGTCTGTTAAACGCGGATATATTGGAATATTTTTTCAGCCAATAGATAAAGACATGGCAGAAACATTGAATATGGAAAAAGCTGAAGGAGTCTTAATATCCGAAGTTCCAAATAATTCACCTGCCCATAAAGCCGGAATAAAACAAGGCGATATTATCATTGAGTACAATGATAATAAGATTACTGATGCAAGAGATTTTAGAAATAAAATTGCCTTAATGTCCCCAAATGACAAAGTTAAATTCAAGGTTTTGCGTAATAATAAAATACAGTATATCACATTATCTCTAGAGGCATATGCCGATAAAGAGATTTCAGCAAAAGAAATGGACCAATTAGGAATTGAAGTTGCTGAAATAAAGGACATCCCTTCAAATACGCTAAATAAATGGGGATATAATGAAAATATGAATAATATTATTATTACTTCAGTTAAACCAAATTCACTCGCTGAAAGATCAGGAATAAAGCCTGGCATGCTTCTTTTACAACTTAATCAGATTAAGTTGAAAGATATTGCAGACTTTCATGAAGCTCTAAAAGATATTGATAAGAAAAAACATGTATTGTTACTTATCAAGCATCAAAACATGACGAAGTTTATTACAGTAAAACTTAACTAACTTATTTTGCCTTCATCACAATCGTGGTGAAGGCTCTATTTTTTAAAAAAAGATAAAAATTTCGGATCATTTTTAACTTTATCAAAAAAATTCTCGTTCAATATTTTTTCCACATCTAAATTACCATATTTAAGCGCTGTTTGAAGCCATCCGCCAGCAGGTTTTGGTTCATTAATGCTTGCAAATGCCCTTGCATTAATAAGAGCTACTTCCTGATTTTGTGTTAACTGAAAGCATGTTGATGATAATTCAACAACTAAATGATAATTCTTTTCATCAAAGGCAAGTCGTTGCAATAAACAAAGAGCTTCTTCAGAAAGATGTTCTTTTACAGATAATAATAATTCATAAGACTCATGTTTGTTTCCCTGTTCATATTCCATCAAGGCCAAATAATGTGTCGCAGAAGAAAATATCATACCCTTATGAGATTTTTCTCTAAGATCTTTAAAAATATCTCTTGCAGATTTTAAATCACCAGATAAATAGGCTGTTTCACCTTTTTGAAATTCTTCTGACAAATTTATTTCTCTATCTTCCGATGAAATATTTTTTGATTTTTTCCAGGCATCAAAGCTTTGAAAAGCGAATAAAAAGAATATAGCCCCTACTAAAAAATATCCTATTAAAAAGAAAAATAAGCTTATTAGAAGTGAGATCGTCATGCCGATGAATAATGAAAGCTTGAACCCTTTTACTCCAAAGAACCCTTCTAAGGCAATACGTAACAGCTGCCCTCCATCTAGTGGAAGAACAGGGACCAAATTTACTATAGTCCAAAATAAATTGATCATTTGAATAGTAGCAGTAACGGTTATTGCCAAGGGATTAGTAAAAACTTTAAAATACAATAATACTGAAGCTAATACAAAAAGCAAAAATCCAAAAACAGGACCGGATAGTGTTATTAAAAATTGTTTATAATACTTCAAATTTTTTATTTCGTATGTAGTAACCCCTCCTATAGCCACCAAATCAATTCTTGGGCTTAACCCAAAAGCCTTGGCAGCCAAGGCATGACCCAACTCATGAACTAATACTGATACAAGAATAATAGCCACCCAAATGAGTGTCCCTACCAGAGTCCTGGATCCAAACCATCCAATTAATGCTGCTACAAGCCAAAAAAAGGGCTGTATACGTATGGGTATGCCTCTCATTTTAATACCTTTGTTTTAATTCCTTTATGTGATAGATTTTGATTTCATTCAACTAAAAATCAGATAAAAGAAATATGTTTGGTTTTTTTAAAAGAAAAAAAGAAAAAAAACACGTTTTATTCTCTATAGGTAAAAAAATCAAAGATCTCTTCTCTAGAAAAAGAGATGTTTTCCCTTATGATGACCTTGAGAAATTATTTTATGAAGCTGATCTTGGCGTTGATATATCTATAAGTTTAACAAAAAAAATTGAGGAACTTTATAGAAAAAATAAAGATATCTCATTAAATGAAATTATTTCTTACATAGAACAGGATATTTTAAAAAACATAAAAGAAAATTATATTCCTACCTCTGAGCCAACTGAAAAATGTCATGTAATAATGATCGTAGGAGCTAATGGAAGCGGAAAAACAACAAACCTTGCCAAACTTGCAAATTATTACAAAAATAAAAAGAAAAAGGTTCTTATCATTGCAGCCGATACATTCAGGGCCGCAGCAGTGGAACAGCTTACATCATGGGCTGAAAAGACAAAGATAGACATAATTAAGTCCCAGCCTAATAGTGACCCTTCTTCTGTTGTATTCGATGGGCTGCAGGCAGCAAAAACAAGAGGTGTTGATGTTGTTCTAATTGATACTGCCGGAAGGCTTCATACAAAAACCAACCTTATGAACGAATTAGAAAAAATAAAAAAAGTTTGCAAAAAGCTTATTGAAACAGCTCCTCATGAGACATTGTTAGTTCTTGATGCCACAATAGGTCAAAATGCTTTAGACCAGGCAAAAATATTTAATCAATACACGCCTATTTCCGGAATAATTTTAACTAAACTTGATGGCACTGCTAAAGGTGGAATAATTGTATCAATTCAGAAAAACATGAATATTCCGGTTCAATGGGTAGGCACAGGTGAAAGTATTGAAGACATCGATATCTTTAATCCTGAAAAATTTACCAAAGATTTATTATCTATTAGCGAATAAAAATCTTTTTACCCTTGTTTTGCGAAAAAAAATTGATATATTTATATAAAAACCAATAGATCGTATGCATACATTTTCTGATGAATATTCAAAATTGATAAAAGATACTCTTTATATTCTTAAGCAAAATAAAGAAGATTTTATTTTTTCTTCTGATTATGAATATTTTCAGGAAGAAATAAAATCTGTATTACCTAAGAAAAATGAAGAAATAATTGTTAATTTTAATAACTCAAATCCTTATCCATCATACAACGAACAAAAAACAAATAAAAAAACTGAATATCCACTTAAGAATAAAGAAATTATTGAACTTGTACTTGAAAATGATGAAGAGAAAAAAGAACCTGTAAAAACTATTAAATTAGAGCCAATAATAAGAGAAGACCTCTATGACGACAACATTAAAATACTGCTTGGGAAAATTGCTCCAGACACAAAATATATCGAAAATATTCCTTCAGATGAAAATGCAAAAAAAATATCAAATGCATGGAAATATAAGTCTCAGGCTAAAGAAATATGCATATTATCTTTTTCAGAAAATATTCATGACAGGCAGTTTTTAAAAAATTTAGCCCAGGCAATAGACCTATCATTTAAAGAAACAAATGTAATTGCATCAAAAGAATTAGAAAAAAATGATAATTGGCACAATTTTTTATCTAACAGCTTAATAAAGCTTATTATCGTTATGGAAAATGATTTGATGAAAAACTCAAACTTATTATGTCATTTAAAGGAAATTCCCAATAAATCTGAGAAATATTTATTTAATATTCCAATATTTTTACTTCCTGATTTATCCTTATATAGAAAAAATCCAAAACTAAAAAGCAATTTGTGGAAAGCCCTTAGCCACAAAATAAATAGATTAAATATAGAAAAATAATGACGGATAAATATGCCTCAATAATATTAGATGCAGACATTCAAAAAACGCTTGATTATGAAATACCTGAAAAATTAATTAATAAAATAAAGCCCGGAATGAGGGTATCCGTTCCTCTTCGTGGTAAAACCGCTAAAGGATATGTATTTCAAACAAAAAAATCATCTTCATTTCCATCTTTATTATTTTTAGAAAATATATTAACAGAAAAGCCTCTTCCCAAAGATTTGTTCGAACTTGCCATATGGATGTCAAAATATTATGCAACATCTCTTTCAAAAGTTTTACGATGTATAATACCAACTGCAATCCGTGAAGAAATAAAGCCAAAAACTCAATTGTTAATAAAATCAAAAAAAACAAAAAAAGAACTTTTATCTATATGTTCAGCATTACAAAAAACTTCTCCTGCCCAGGCCCATGCAATAGCTGTTTTTTTAAAGTATAAAAAAGCTGTGTTATTAACAGATCTTATAAATGATGCGAAAATATCTAAAGCTCCGATAAATACATTAATAGAGAAAAAAATACTAACCTCTGAAAAAATTATAATCGATGATGCTCATTTATTGGAAAATGCAGAGTTTTTTCAATCATCAAAAAAAACTCTAACTGATGAACAGTCTTTAGCTCTTTCAAACATTGTAAAAAGCATAGAAAGTGATAAATTTCATGCTCATTTATTATATGGAATAACTGGTAGCGGAAAAACAGAGGTTTATCTCCAGGCAATACAGAAAACACTAGATAGAAATAAAACAGTAATAATGTTAGTTCCTGAAATCTCACTTACCCCGCAAACAATAGAAAGGTTTAGATCACGATTTAAAAACAAGATAGCTGTCCTTCACCATAAAAAAAGCCAGGGAGAAAGGTATAAGGCCTGGGAAAGCCTTATAAATGAAGAAATTCAAATAGTAATCGGTGCAAGGTCTGCAATATTCAGCCCCATGAAAAACATTGGGCTAATAATTGTTGATGAGGAACATGAAACGTCATATAAACAGTCTGAAGAGTCTCCATCGTATAATGCAAAAAATATAGCTATTAAAAGAGCACATCTTTCAAATGCGTGTGTTGTATTGGGAAGCGCGACACCCTCTCTTGAGAGCTATTATAATGCTAAAAGAAATAAATATGATTTATGCATATTAAAAAACCGTCCTGTTAATTCAAATCTTCCGGAAGTACATATTGTTAATATGAAGCGTGAATTTGAGAAATCAAAAGGTTTCACACATTTCTCAGAACAATTATTAGAAGGGATTAAAAACAGACATTCAAAGGGAGAGCAGACGCTTCTTTTTTTGAATAGAAGAGGATATAATCACTTTGTATTCTGCAGCAATTGCTCCTACACCATAAAATGCCCTCATTGTGATGTGTCATTAACATATCATAAGAAATCAAACCTTCTTTTATGTCATGCATGCTTATATAAAATGAAACCAATAAATACATGTCCATCTTGTAAGGAAAGCTCTTTCATAAAATATAAAGGTTTTGGGACAGAACACGTAGAAAGAAGCTTAAATGCCATATTTCCTAAAATAAGAACAATAAGAATAGACAGAGATACAACACAGAAAAAACATGACCTTGAGAACTTATTTAAAGAATTCAGATCAGGCAAGGCAGATGTATTAATTGGAACTCAAATGATTGTAAAGGGCCTACATTTTCCTTCTGTTACTCTTGTAGGCGTACTTCATGCCGATATGGCTTTGAACATACCGGACTTTAGATCTTCTGAATATGTTTTTCAACTACTGACACAGGTATCAGGAAGAGCAGGAAGAGCAGGACTAAAAGGAGAAGTGATAATACAGACGCATATACCTGACAATCCTATAATCAAGCTTGCAAAACATCAGGATTTTGACAAATTCTATAATGAGGAAATACAACAAAGAGAACTATTTGATTATCCTCCTTTTTCATCTTTTGTAAAAATTAATTTTTCAGGTCTTGATGAACAAAAGACATTATCGTTTGCTGAAGAATTTAAAAATATGATTATTAATCTGCTATCTTCAAAAGACAAGATATTTCCTGTTGTGCCGTCAGGAAGAAAGAAAATAAAAGATAATCATCGTTTCTTCTTTTTAATTAAAGGGTCAGCTCGTCTTTCTATATCCTCATCAGCGCTTAAAGTAAAAACTTTACTATGCAAATCTAAAAGCATCAAAGTTTTTATTGATATCGATCCAACATCAATATTTTTTTAATTTTTTCATTAATGTTTTATCTGTTATTATAAAATATTATTTTCTTATAAAAAGTAAGAAATTATCATATATAAATAAAAACGTTGGAAGTTTCAAATGACAGACAAGCCAGAATATTATGAAATAGAAGAATTTCAAAATAGATTGAAAAAACTAAAAGAAATTAAGGATTTTAAGGTTAACCCTTTCCCTTACTCTTATTCACCCACACATACACCTAAAGATATACATGAAGAATTCTCTCAAAAAGAAATTGGCAGTTTTGATGAAGCTCAGGAAGGAAAAACAAAAGAGATTATAACAGCTGGAAGATTAGTTCTTTTTCGTCCTATGGGTAAAAATGCTTTTGGACAATTACAGGATGAAACAGGAAGAATACAGTTTATGTGTAATAGGGATATTACAAAAGTTGAAGGATTTTCCCCTACAAGTGAACTGTCAAATATAAAATTCATTGAGAAAAAAATTGACTTGGGAGACATCATTGGAATCAAAGGGAATATATTTAGAACTCAAAAAGGTGAAATAACAATTTTCGTAAAATCTTTAATTTTATTATCCAAGTCTCTTCTTCCACTTCCCGACAAACATAGCGGCCTTGCAGATAAGGAAATGAGATATAGAAAAAGATGGCTTGATCTCATAGCTAATAAAAATGTCCAGGATACTTTTATATTAAGAAGTAAAATAATTAAAATTATCAGGCAATATATGGATGAAGCGGGATTTTTAGAAGTTGAAACTCCTGTTTTACAATCACTATATGGAGGAGCAAATGCAAAACCTTTTAAAACGCATTTAAATGCATTGCATCAAGATATGTTTTTGAGAATATCTCTAGAAATTCCTCTTAAAAAACTTCTTGTAGGAGGACTTCTAAAAGTATACGAACTAGGAAAGGTTTTTAGAAATGAAGGCCTTGACAGGACTCATAATCCTGAATTTACAGAGATCGAAGGATATGCTGCTTATTGGGATTACAATAAGATGATGAGCTTTATTGAAAATCTATTTGAAAATGTTGCTTTAAAACTATTTGGAGACACTAAAGTTAGATTTGCAAGAGAAAATGAATCAGAATCTGTAGTGCTTGATTTTAAATCTCCATGGAAAAGACTTACCATGAAAGAAAGCATAAAAGAATATGCTGATATTGATATTGATTCATTATCTGATGATGATATGAGAAATATTCTTCTAGAAAAAACAAAAATTTCTCCAAAAGAAATAAAAAAAGCTACAAGAGGTACTATGATTTCATTTATCTTTGAGGAATTTGCTGAACATCATTTAATTCAGCCTCATCACATTACTGATCACCCAATCGAAACAACCCCTCTTTGTAAATCTCTAAGAGATCCAAAAAATCATAAAGAACATCTAGTTGAAAGATTTGAGAGCTTTGCTTTAGGCTCTGAGATAGTAAATGCTTATAGTGAATTAAATGATCCAATATTTCAAAGAGAGTTATTTGAACAGCAGCAACAAAACAAAAAAGAAGGCGATGAAGAGGCTCATCCTTTAGATGAAGAGTTTTTAGAAGCCATGTGTCAAGGCATGCCAACTGCCTCAGGATTCGGCGCCGGTATTGACAGGATTGTAATGCTGTTTACATCAGCGAGCTCAATTAGGGACGTAATTTATTTCCCAATGATGAGAAAAGAAGAAAACTAACCTTGTATCAAAGTGTTCACTAATGATTGTCCATTAGAGGTAAGATAAACTATATTCTCTTCCGCTTTCTTAATAAAATTGGACTGAAGCAATATCCTCACAATGGTTTTTATGCTTGTATCATTTAATCCCATAGCATGTCCAACATCAAAAATATTCTGATTATCATTCATTTCATGAAGTTTAATTAAAAATTTTTCTTCTTTAGTTTTTGCCATTTTATTTCCTCTTAACTATTGAACCCTCTTTTGTATCTTCAATAACATAGCCTTTTGATGTAATATAATCTCTTAACTCATCCGCCTTATTGAAATTTCTTTCTTTTCTGGCCTCGTTTCGTTTTTCAAGAGCTTTTAAAATATCTTCAGGCACTTCTTCCTTTTCAAAAGGAAGAATAGCTAACACTGAATCAAATTCTTGTAACAAACTCAATACTTTATCAGCATCATATTTTGATAATTTTTCTTCATCACAATAAGTATTTATCTCTCTAATCAAATCAAAGATAGAAGATAATGAAACAGAAATATTCAAATCATCTAAAAGTCCTTCATCGAACTTCTTTTTATAGTTATCAATTATTTCTTCAACAATAATACTGCTTTTTTCATCATTAATATTTCTAAGGCGGACTATAAAATCTTTTAATCTTTTAATAGAATTTTTTACTGCTTGTAATTCTTCAAAAGTAAAGTTCAGCTGTATACGATAATGAGTTTGAAGAAGCATATATCGCACTTCTCTTCCTGTGTATCCTTTATCTAACAAATCACGTAAGGTATAAAAATTACCAAGGCTTTTAGACATCTTCTTGTTATCAACAATCAAATGCTGTGAATGAGCCCAGTGCTTTACAAAACGTGTACCTGTATATGCTTCAGACTGAGCAATTTCATTTTCATGATGAGGAAAAATATTATCAACTCCACCACAATGGATATCAACTGTATTTCCCAATAGTTCAATCGCCATGGCAGAACACTCTATATGCCATCCAGGTCTTCCCCTGCCAAACGGACTTTCCCAAAAAATATCACCATCTCTTTTTTGATTATAACTTTTCCATAATACGAAATCAGATGCATTCTCTTTATCATATTCATCATGAACAGATCTTTTTGAAGCACCTTTTTTAAGTTCATCAAGTTTTAAATGAGAAAGCCTTCCATATGATGGAAATTTTGAAATAGAAAAATATATGCTATTATCATCACCTTTATATGCGTAACCCTTTTCTATTAGAGATGATATTAACTTTATCATCTGAGGGATGTATTGAGTAGCTTCCGGGAAAAAATCTGCAGGTTTAATATTTAACTGTTTTAAATCTTCAAAGAAAGCCTTCTTAAACTTATCGGTATATTCATTTAGTTTAATATTATGCTTATTAGCCCCTTTAATCGTCTTATCATCAACGTCTGTCAAATTCATGACATGTTTTACATCATATCCAAAATATCTCAATGAGCGTATTAACAGGTCTTCAAATACATATGTTCTATAATTTCCAATGTGAGCATAGTCATATATTGTAGGGCCGCAGGTATAAATACGAATCTGATTATCCTTTGACGTAGAAATATTCTCTTTTTGTTTTGATTCAGTATTATATAATTTCATAATAACATTCTCTTTTTTTGTTATTCTATCCAGCCTTGCAGATAACGATAATCAATTTTACCAGTTCCAGTAAGAGGAATCTGATCAATTTGTTTTACGTCTGATATCTTTGCAATTCTGCTAAATCCTGTATCTTTCAACATTTGATTAATTTCATGTTTATCTATATCAACAGTTGATACAACAATCAAATGAGCTCTATTTTCCTCGCTTTCTTTTGCTAAAACAGCAACCTGAGGACCATCCTGTTCTATCATATGCTTTTCAACTAAATAATTACTAATTGCTTCTTCCAATCCACCAAGGCTTATCATTTCGCCGCCAATTTTCGTAAATCTTTTTAATCGTCCTGACAATATTACATATCCCTTATCATCAACATAACCCAGATCACCTGTACAATACCATTTTTTATTATCTATCATTATAAATGGATCTTTCTGATTACCTAAATAACCATTAAAAACACTAGGTCCCATAACACATAATTCACCCTCTTTTCCTTTTTTTAGCGGTTCATGCGTTTCAGGGTCTACAGTACAAATTTCAAATTCCGGAATAATCTGTCCTACACCTTTTCTTGGTAAATTAGCTCTGCTCAAACATATTATTGGAGAACATTCAGTTATTCCGTATCCCTCAATTAAATACTTATTCCCTCCTAGTGATTTAACTTTCTCATATAAATCATTAGGTGTTTTTTCAGCTCCTGTTACTAAGAGCCTCAAAGATTTTAATTCTTCTTTAGTTCCAGCCTGAAGAAGGCCTTTTAAAAAGCTTGGAGCAGAACAAATCATAGTTATATTCCATCTTTTAATTCCTTCTGCAAGGGCATAGCTATCTGTTGGATCAGGAAAATAAACAACTCTAATACCTGCTAGAATTGGAAAAATTCCTGTTACTGAAAATCCAAATGAATGAAATGGCGGTAATATTCCGTATAACATTTCATCAGCTTTCAAATTAATACACTGCATAGCCGATCTTAAGTTTGAAATAATATTTTTATGACTTAACGGAACACCTTTTGGTTCTGCTTCAGTTCCGCTTGTAAATAGAATAACAGCTGTATCATCTTCATTAACTTTATTCAGTTTAAGTTTTTTCAATAAACTTTTAGAGGATTTCATTGATGAAAGAAGACCTTTAACCTTTTTCAATGGGGTTATTCTCTTTTTAATGTCCTCAAGAAATACTATCTTTTTTGTAAGATCTCCAAATTCAACGTTTGTTAGTTTTTCCATGAACTTCCAAGAAGAAATAACTACTTCTGAATTAGTTACCTGTATCATATGATCTAAAAATCTTCTTCCCAATGTCCAGTTGAGCATAACAGGAATCTTCCCGGCTAAAAGTATTGCAAAGGTTAACATATAAGCACCGGCAGATGATGGAAGAAGAACAGATATATACTTACCTGGCATTTTTTTTACTTCTTCAGCCAATAAGAGAACAGCAATCTTTAATTTCTTATAAGTTAATGAACCTACCAAATCATCCGCACATGCATAAGAATTCTTCATCTTATCACAAATTCTAAAAAACGAATCCTGAATCGTTTTCCCCTTTGGAAGGTCCGGAGGCATTCTTTTTTCTTCTTTCGGCCATGTAAATTGACTTGCAGGCTCATGCTTTTTCTTAGTTGTTTTTTTACCTTCTGCCACTTCAAATAAATCTTTTACAGTTTCAATATCTTCCGGATGAATTTCCTTAGTTTCATAATGTACTGATAAAAATGTTATTAATTCTGTTAAATCTAAAGAATCTAATCCCAAATCTAAGGCCAAGTTCATTTTTGGATTTATTTCATTTATTGAAAAATGAGATATACGAGATAATTCTTTTACTATTTCTTTTTGTATGTCAGAAGAAAAAACGTTTTCATTAAACACTTCTTTATATTCTTTATTTTCTATTACTTTTGGATATGTTTTTTTCCAAAAAGTATATGACACCAGTTTCATAGGTTCTGTTGCCACAACTTTATTTTCCATTGGATATTTGTTATACCAAGCTTCTAAATACCTATTTAACTCTAGTTTAGACGGCTGATTTGGAAAATCCTCTGGATTTGGCAAAAATTCAATTTCAATTTTTCTTCTAGGCATAAAAAAGATTAAATTCAAAAATAAATATTTAATCCCATTAAAAGCCTGTTTCCCAAAATTAGGAGATTTTTTCTCGATAGCCCTTGAAAAACTGCTTCCCCATAGTCCTACAGACCTTATTAAAACAACATTTGCTTCAGGGCATTCTTTTAATATTGAATATGTCCCTGAAGAACCGCCCAATATTTCTTTTCCTGTATGTTTTAATCGTGCTGAAGGATAAATTAAAAAATTCTCCTTATTCTTTAATCCATCAGCAATAATTTGAAATACCTCTTTAACTTTTTGTAATTTCAATTCATTTAATGATGTTTCAAGATTAGGTATTGAAATTGCTTTGATCTGTTTCATTGCAAAATGCATTCCCGGCTGCCTATACATGTATTCAACAGCAATTGGACGCGTTTTAAATTTAGGCCACAATAATAAAGACAAAATAATTGGATCCATCTGTGCTGGGTGATTTGGTAAAAAAAGAATACCACCTTTTTTATTCAAATTATCCTTTGTTAATAAATCTTTGCCTTTTATTTTTATCTTATATCTTAAGGAAAGCAAAATTCTGCCAATAAAGCATACCAATGAAATTAACAAGTATCGCATAAAACCCTTTATATTATTTAAAAGTATTCATTTTACTTCAGTTTGTATTTTGAGCCACTGTTTTTCTTTGATTTTTGTATCAAAAAAAATTTTTTTTATAAGAAATAAAAAAAAAATTATCAATTTTTTGTAAAGATTTTGTTGGAATTATTCAAATATTTGCTATAATGACTGATGGGGTAAGTTTAATCCCTAAAAAGTGAAATTATAATAAAGAGGTACAATATGAGTAAAGTAAGAAGGTCAGAAGGAACAGGAAATCATCATAACAAGCAACAACTGGATCTAGATAATTTAAAAAAAGAAGCTAAAGAAGTAAAACATGTACAAGTTAACACTGTAAAAAGAGCAGCTGAGCCTTTAAAAACTTATGTTCCTAAACCATTTACTGCTTCCATAAAACCTAAAGGAACTATAGTAACAAATAGATCAGCACTAGATCAGACATCTGCTTTTTTTGATCGTGTAAAAAACCAATAAGAAGCAATTAAAAAACAAGAAATAAACAGAAGACTTCCATTTATTACAAAAAGCTTGAAAATCTTAAGTTTTATATATTTAACATTTCTTTCAAGCTTATCTTTTTCTGTTGGCTGTACTTTTATCCAAGTGTTCAATCTCATGTTTTTTGCATAGACAGCTCTATTCTTGTCGATATCAATAAAATATGCACAAGGCAATATTACATCCCTGTTACCATTCATGTTGTTTTTATTTAATATAGCATCATTTAATGCGTAATATGACCTATATGCAGCCCTATATAAATATGATTCATCATTATTGCTTGAGAATTGAGTTGCAACCTTTTTCCAGTTATCTTCCAAATATGAAATACAATGCTGCAATATTGGATGATTAGGAATTGTTCCAATTATAGAATTAGACACCAAAATGGAAGAGCTTAATATTGGATCGTGAGGTATTGAAAGAGCTGCAAAAAAATTATATCCATTAGATAAATCATCTAGATTCTTATAACAGAATAAAGACGTATCAACATATATTCCACCTTCCTTAAGCAATATCTCCATTCTCAATAAGTCTTCTTTTTCAATATAGTTAATTGTATCTTTATAAAATTCAGACAATAAAAGTTTATCCTGGTCCACATAACATATTTCTAAATTGCTATTTGTCAATTTTCTGGAATAATCAGTCCACAATTTAAATTTCCAATTAGGATGTTTTTTAATAAAAGAATTAATGTTTCTCTTTCTTTCATTTGAAATCTTTTTAGGCCCAAGCCAGATAAAATGAATAACTTTTGGTATTGAATTATCAATTATTTTTCTATCAATGTTTTTATTATAAATTGATTTAAATGCGTCATATCGTTCTAAATCCTCTTTAGTTTGCACATATTTGAAACTATTGGAATTTTTACCCATAAGATAATCAAAATCAAACTCTTCAGCAAAGATTACTGAGCATGCTAAAATAAAAAAAATCAATTTCCTCATGTAGTTTTTCTCTTTTTAATTATGGAAACTAATATTGAGCTCAACATAATAAACATTATACCCATTAATAAATATTGAAGAGCAGATAGCCTATTTATCTTCTTTATAATAAAACCCAATTCATTCCTTATATAATTATGATAGTCATTGTTATTTTTGCTCTCGATCCAAGTGCTTGCAAAAAAATGCTTAGAATAAATTGGAGTAAGTCCCATATTGGCAAAAAAGTAACTTGCTGGAAAAACTATATCAACATTTCCATCTTTTTGTAATTCAGTTTGAGCTGCATACGTAAGTGCTATATAAGACCCTTCCATAATTCTTTTTATTTTATGATCTTCAGTATCTTCAGGATATTTAGATTTAACGTCTTCCCATCTTAGCATGAGAATATCAATGGTTTTTTTTATTACAGGATGGTGTTTTTTTGCTCCCATCAGCCCATGCCCTATCGCCAAAGTAAACTTTCCAATCCTTTCTTGAGGAAGTTCTAAACAGGAATAAAAATCATATGCTTTATTCAATTTATCAAAAGACTTCAAACTATTTGCATCATGATCTGAATATATTCCCCCATAATTATATAATATTTCATATGTAATTATATCCGCTTTTTGGCTCCAATTTGTTGCAGACTCATATATGTGTTGCAATTTATTAAATTTTAAGTCCTTAATAAATTTAACTCTCATTCCATTACATGGCGCAGGTCTATCTCTATCTGTCCAGAAAATAAACTCCCAATCAGGATGATTAGCCATCCAGGTTCTTACATTCTTAATTGATTCTCTTGGAAAATTTTTAGGTCCTATCCAAATAAAATGCACAATTTTTGGAATCTTATAATTCTGAGAATCTGAGAACTGTTCTAACTTATTTTTTTCATATAAGCTCTTATAGAAAGATAGCTGGTCAGCATCATCTTTTGTTTGTATATGTTTCCATGTAATAGTATTTTTTCCTAATAGATATTCAAAATCCGCATGTACAAATGAATTATTGGAAAAGATATTTGAGACAAATATAATAGAAAAAACAAATAAACAGGTTATTTTCATGAATTTATCTTATAATAAATTCTGGAATATATTCAACATGAACGGACTTATTTTCAACTTTATCAAATTTTGAAATATCAATTTTATATCCTTCATTAAATTTATCTAAAAGTTGTTCAGCGCTGTTGAAATTCATATGTCTATTTTTACATTCAGTATTAACCAAATTCATTGGAATATTAATAATCTTTGACTGCGAAAAACAAAGCCCAATTTTATTGTAATTAGCCTTTGAAGCCCAATTTCCTTCAAATGAATTTGGATTAACATAAATTAATTTTCTTAAATTCTTTTCAATATCTGACTTTCTATATAAGGTCATATCTACTGTGTTTGGATATTTCCAGTCATATTCACCATCTCTAAACTGCCAAGCATATACATCATCAAAAACAGGATACATCCTAGGAATTCTTTGTCTTGAGTCCATAGTGTAACAATAGTCAACATGAGTACCTAATTTTAAATAGAAACCATAAGCATTTGTATTTTCTAATGCTTCAATGCACTTAGATAAATTAATATAATCTTTTACTATATCATCATCTACACAAAATAATATGTGATTATTCTTAGAAGAAAATGTCTCCTGAATTAACAAAGGCTTAAAATCATCTAAAGGCTTTTCATTTTGCTTAACATAATTAACTTCAGGAAATGATTTTTTAACCTCATTATATCCATCTTCATATTTGACATTGCTAATTCGATATATAACTGAAATATTACCCAGACCGGAAATATACTTATTAATGGATTCAATACAAGCATATAACTGCATGGGCCTGTCAAATGAAAAAATGACTAAATCTGCTTTATTAGATTTAATATTTGTTTTCTCAAAAAGAGTATCTATTCTTTCATATTTTTTTAAACTTCTTACATATTGATCGCACTTAATTTGAAATTCTCTATTTTTATTTCCATCAGATATTGGATTAGTCCTATTGTAAATATAGAGGTAATTTTTTATGAATTGTATATTATCATATGCCATCTCCATCATAGGTATCATAAAGGCAAGGTCCCAGCTCATAGGAAGAAACTGACCTTCATAAAAAAAGTCTTCAATTTTTATTTTTTTAAATAAAGCGGAATAGAAAGTTCGTAGGTGGGAAGCTTCCCATGAATGATTGCGAAATCCGCCTTTTTTAATTAATGATTTTGTATGATACGACCTACATAAACCCTGATCATAACTAGGATAATCCCTATATTGTCCATAGGTAAGCCATACATTAGGATTTGCATATGACTCATTTAACTTTGTTAATACATATTCATGGGCAAGCCAATCATCACCATCGACAGTAACTATTATTTCATTATCTTTACAGCCATGAATAGCTTTATATAGATTTGCCAAGGCTCCAACATTTTTTTCATTATGAATCAAAGTAACTCTATTTTTCTCATCATGTTTTTGTAAATAACCATTTACCTTGTCATAAGTATCATCCTTTGATGCATCATCAATATATATTACCCTGTAATTATCATAGTCCTGATTTATAACTGAATATAGGTTCTTTTCATACCATTCTTCGTTATTGTATGAAGGAATAATGATTACAAATTCTTTGTTCTCGGTTACAGGAAAAGATTCATACTGCCCTAGCTTTTCTTTTACCTTTCTTTTTTTAAAAGAATCATATTTATATCCACTAATTACTGAAATCCCAACCATTAATATAACTGACAAATATAATATTTTTTTCATGACATTACCCATCACCTATTTGTAATTTCACAATTAGTATTGAAATTTATTTTTTTTAGATCATCTAAATTTAAATTAAACTTTTCTTCCCATTTTGCTATTTGAGAATTAATATTCTCATCGTTTACTAAGTTCAACTTTTGAATATTATAAGTATCAAAAAACAAAACAATATTGTTTTTAGATTCACCTGAAAAAGGATTGGACATATTTGAAAAGAGCTCTTTCTTGACAATATTACCATCAAAAATATCTTCTATATTTGAACTATAAATCTTAACCTTTCCATCAATAGAAAATTTCTGGCCATCACTATCTTTAAGAGAAAAAACTTTTGAATAACTGTCTTGAAGTAGTTTTATACAAGTATTTAAATCTAAATAATCGCTAAAAACATAATCATCTTTTAACAATAATACATAAGAACTGGTATTATAGGTCTCTTTTAAAATAAAAGATAGATTTTCGTCTTGATTTAAAAAATTAACATTTGGAAAAAGTTCTTTTATTTTTGCATAACCATCTTTACTGATTTCATCATTAGAATTATATATAACAAATATTTCCTGATAATTATCAACCTTTTCGAAAATGGAAGATAAACTAACAGCAAGAGATAATGGATCCTTAGAAGAAATAATAATATCTATCATTTCCCTTGAATCAGAATATTTTGCATATGGGAATGAAGCTAATGGTAAATATGGTTTTTTATTACGAACATAAGAAGCAGATTCAATTTGAAGCTGAATGTTTTTTTTATCATCACTTATTGGATTAAGCCTGTTGTATATATATAAAACATCTTTAACAAATACTCTATGTTTATCTGCCATCTCTAGCATAGGAATCATAAAAGCATAATCCCAACTCATATCCATAAATTTGTTTTTATAAAAAAAGTCTTCAATTTTTATTTTTTTAAATAGACCTGCATAAAATGTTCTTAAATGAGAAGTAACCCAGGGATGCTTTCTTATGCCATATTTTTTCTCTATATGTCCATTTATTGGAAGACACATTCCCCATTCTAATGAAGGATAGTCTAAATATTGTCCATAAGTAAGCCACACATTTTTATCATAATAATAATCATTTAATCTCTTTAAAACAAATTCATGAGCAAGCCAGTCATCTCCATCCAAAGTGACTATTATCTCATTATCTTTACAGCTATGAATAGAAGAATATAAGTTTGAAAGGGCTCCATTATTTTTTTCATTATGAATTAGAGTAACCCTGTTATCAATATCATTTTCCTTTAGATATTGATTTACAGCCTCATAAGTACCGTCTTTAGAAGAATCATCAATATATATAACTCTATAATTAGAATATTTTTGATCCAAAACAGACTGGATATTTTTTTTGTACCACTTTACGTTATTATATGATGGAATTATTACAACAAAAGGCTTTTCTTCACGCTTTAAATATTCATGATTCATTTCAGAATCAACTATAGATTCCTCTTCCATTTTTATCTTTATTAATCTCTTTTTTAACTGCTTACCAGCCAAAAATGATCCCAAAATTAAAGGTATAATCAATAAAATATATAATTTTTTCATATGCCTATTTCTTTTTAATTGTTTTCATAATCAAAAAACAGACCTACTTCTTCTGGGTTTCTGTTTTTTTTCCATAAACTACTTAATTCATCTAAAGAATTATAATTTTCATTCTTAGCAATATTCTTAAGTTCATTTTTCTTTACTAAAACCATGTTATATAACATTTCACTTTGTCCTAGCTTTACCTTATCATTATATTGCCAAGCGCTTACACCATCCCATAATGACATGAGTTTATTTTCATTTTCCTTAAAAGCATTTTTATTCAAGGACAAATAAAATGCATCAGCATTTGTTTTTTCCAACAGTGTAATACAATCATTTAAATTATAAGGCTTATCTATTACTGTTTCATCATTAAGGAAAAGAATATAAGAACATCTTAAAGAACAATCATTTTTAAGTATTTTATTGCAAATAGTTGATTTATAATTCTTTTCATCTATCAATGAAAAAGAAACTTTAGGAAACAACTCCTGTATTTCTTTATATAAATATTCATTATCTTCATTTAATGAAAAAAATACATTTATTGAATGATAATTGCTTATATTTTCAACAATGGAATTTAAACTGGTTTTTAATTTTTCAGGATTTTTTGAAAAATAATATATATCAGCATAATATTTTTTATCCTTAATCTTTAAATACGGAGGAGTGTTAATTGGCATATAAGGATCTTTAAATCTTACATATATTGCTGACTGACTTTGAAGATGTACATTTAATCTGTCATCACTTATTGGATTACAGCGATTATAGATGTACATTATTTCAGGAATGTACATAAAACAATCATGGCACATTTCCAACATAGGGAGCATAAAAGTATAGTCCCATCCCATTTTGAAAAACGTTCCCTTATAGAAAAAATCTTTTATTTTAATTTTTTTAAATAAGCCTGCATAAAAAGTTCTTAAATGCGTTGAGACCCACTCATGAAGTCGAAAACCTCTTGTGTCATTGAGTCTGTTTTTATATATGGGGCCTCCCATTCCTTTAGTATAAGAAGGATAATCCAAATATTGGCCAAAAGTTAACCAAACCTTGGGATTTGCATAACATTCGTTTAATTTAAAAAGAACCAACTCGTGCGGGAACCAATCATCTCCATCAAGTGTAACAACAACCTCATCGTCCTTACATGAGTGAATAGCATTATAAAGATTTAATAATGCTCCTTTGTTATTTTTGTTTCGTATTAGAGTAGTTCTGTGTTCCTCATTATGGTCTTTTACATATTTTTTTACCCTTTCATAGGTATTGTCTTTTGAATTATCATCAATATATATAACTCTGTACTCTTTGTATTCCTGCTCGTATACAGACCTTAAATTTCTTTCACACCATTTTTCGTTGTTATATGAAGGTATTATTACAACAAATTTTTTGTTCTCATAAATAGGATATAATGTATTTGAAATTGGATGATATAGAGATTGACCTATGATATCACTAGATACATTATTCCTTTTTAATTTAGAAATCCTTTTTGTTCTTACAAATGTAAAAGTTGAAATAATTATTACAGCTAAAAACACATATAGAAAAGTGATTATTTTATTCTTCATTTAAGATTTTTCCTGTTTTAAAACTTATTCATTTACGACACAAATTTTTTGATAACAAAGAGCTCAAGACTATATTTTTTAAAAATTTATTTTCAATATATTTTATAAAATACTACGATAAATTAAAAAAAATTCTGGAGACTTAATTATGATAAAAAAAACTTTTCTTCTTGTTATGTTTTTCTCAATTTGCTCAATGGTATCTGCTTACGAAAAACCTATACAATTAAAAAAATATAATATTGGCCTTTGTGTTATGGCAACTGGGAAATACGATAAATACGCTATTAAAATGATAGACTCTGCAAGAAAGTTTTTTTTAAACAATCATAATGTCTCATTTTTTGTTTTTACTGATCAAGATTTCCCAAATAATGCTGATGTTACATCCGTTTTTCAAAAAAGGCTTGGATGGCCAAATGATACATTAAAACGATTTCACGTATATTATAAAAACAAATCATTATTCGATAAAATGGACTATCTTTTTGCAATTGATGCAGACATGTTGTTTGTGGCTCCTGTTGGAGATGAAATACTCGGAAGCTTAGTAGCAACACAGCATCCTGGCTTTGTTGATAAGAGAGGATCTTACGAAACTAATAAAAAATCTACTGCATATGTGGAAAAAAAAGAAGGCAAATGTTACTTTGCAGGAGGATTCTACGGCGGTAAAAAAGACAACTTTATTAAACTACTAAAATCCAATATTGACAATATTGAAAAGGATTTGAAGAAAGACTATATTGCAGTATGGCATGATGAAAGCCACCTGAACAGATATTTAATAAATAATAAACCTGATGTAGTTTTATCTCCTTCTTATTGTTATCCTGAAAGTTGGAATTTACCATACGAAAAAAAATTGCTTGCTCTAGATAAAAATCATGAAGAAATAAGAAAATAAAATCTTAAAATTGATGTTAAAGATTATTTTAAAGATGTATTGACATCAAAAATAACTTTTTTTTATGATTTTTAGCTTTATTATTTAACAAAAAAAA